>JBKQRT010000331.1:0-4466 GCA_052143895.1 Acidimicrobiales bacterium
GAGCGCCATGGCCACGTCGTAGGCCCCGGACGCCACCGCGTAGGCGGCGGCCCGCAGCGCCTCGGACCCGGTGGTGCAGTAGTTCTCCACCCGGGTGACCGGCTTGCCCTCGATCTGCAGGGGCTAGGCCAGGGTGATCCCGCTCATCCCCGACTGGGCGGTGCCCAGCCAGAAGGCGTCGACGTCGTCCCTGGTCTGGTCGGGACATCCTCTGAATGTGGGTGACTTCAGGGATTGTCGGCTTGTCGTTCGTGCGGGAGAACGTGGGTGATGGGTCCGAGGGTGAGCATGATGAGGGCGAGCGCGGCATTGGCTGTGTGAAAGCCATAAGCGCGGTTGACGATTAGGCGCACCCTTCGATTTAGGCCTTCGTGCTGCGCATTGTTGATGCCGAGTCGCACCGCGGCCAAGATGCCCTCCTTGCGCTTGCGGATGGTCTTGGCCGCGGTGACGAAGGGCTTGAGGCCGCTGCGCGACGCCCTCGAGCAGAAGCGGTCGATCAGGAGACTGACATCTTCTTCTGTGAGATCGCCGGCGAAGATGGCCCGCAGTGCTTCTTTCAGCGCGTAGGCCCGCCACAGCTCCCCTCCTTTGCGTTTGAGCTTGCGCAAGGTGACGGCTTGGTCGTCGGTCAGGTCACCGGGGTTCTTGAGCAGGGCCCACCGCGCCCCCTTGAACCGTTTGGCCAACGATTGGTCGTCGAGCGTGCGCATCTCCTGCCACACCGCTCGTCGCACCTTCTCGAGCGCCTTGGTGCCGAGCTGGACCACGTGAAATGGGTCATAACAGATGATGGCCTTGGTGGCATGGCCCTCCTTGCGGGCCGAATTCTCATAAGCGGGCCCCATGTCCATCGACATGGCCGTGATCGCTTCTGAGCGTTCCTGGCCCAGCTCGTCGAAGAAGCAGTCCAGCGTGTCGGTGTCCTTGCCCTCCTGGCCCCAGACGAACTTGCCGGTGGCGTGGTTCGAGATCAACGTGATGTAGGAGTGACCCTTGCGCCAGCTGACTTCGTCAACGCCGACGACGAACAGCTTGTCGAGTCGGTCAGGGTCGAGCTCGGTGGCCACCACCCGCTCGATGATGCGTCCGGTGCTGGCCCAGTCGACGCGTACGAGTCGGCACAGTGCCGTCTTGTCCATGGAAGTCGCCAGCCATCCGACCAGGTTCTCGAAGTCACGGGTGAAGTGTGAGCCTGACCGGGCGAAAGGGACACCCTCGGTGCGGGCCTCATGGATGGGGCAGTCGATCCGACGCAGCTGGGCCCGGACCTCTAAGCGCCAGCGGCCGAAATCCAGATGGCGCCAGGTGGAGTAGACCGGTCTCGTGTCATAGCGGGCCCTGGTCGTGTAGGCGCACTCGGGACAGATGAGCTTCTTGCGCTGCAAAGCGACGGTGACCACCACTTTGTCCGCCAAGAACTCCACGTCGGTGACGTTGACCCCGGGCAGGTCCATCAGGCGCTTGAATAGGGTGGTGTCTCGCACGGGTTTGGTCTCCTGGGCTCGCTTTGTTTCGCAACAACGAACCTAGGGGCCACCCGTGCGGGTCACCCACACGGTGACAGAGGGGGCCACGAGAGAGCCCACATTGGGGTGGGCGGGAAACGGGTACAGATCACCGGGTCGCTCGATGAAGCCAATCAGCCTGTCCTACAACGCTCAACCCCTGGCCAGATGGGTGAAGTCACCCACATTCATGCCGGAAGACCCAAAATTGTGGCATCGGCTCTCACCTTTGGCTCGGGCGGTCCGGGTGGCCGCACTCCTCGTCCACAGGTTCGCCGCCGAGGCGTCGCCTCGGGGATTGTGGTGCCGGGCCCGAGATGGCGGCATCGGTGCCGTGTCCCTGGACCTGAGGGCCACATTGCTGCTCGTGAGAGACACTGGACTGACGGTCAAAGGTGCCGCCACCGTCCCTCGGAGTCTCATTTCAACGTGACTCACAGCTCACATCGAATTCCGAGATGGGACAACGAGGGCACCGGCCTCGAAAGGCACTTGAGGTGTACACGAACCACAAACCTGTCGATTGGTGGGACGAACACCCCCATCGACTCCGGCAAGCGTTTTGAGATTTCGAGCGCTGGGCAGGTTCCGCCTAAAGTCTTCGTAACTGTTCAGGTCTTCAGCGGCACTCGGCCCACCAGCGATAAGCGGCGAGCAGCCGTTCGGTCGCCGGGTCAGCTTTGAGTTCGACGTCGAGGAGTGCGATCTGGTAGTTCCGACCATCATGTTCGCAGGTTGCGACTAGTTCTCGCCGTCCGTGTTCTCTGGCGACGGAGAGCACCTGGACGTCTTCGCCGATGACGCTGCCCGGACAGGGAAGCGTGGCCTCCTCGTCGAAGGCGCACTCGAAGCCCATCAGCTCCTCGTCCTCGTCGTTGCAGTCGACGGTGATCTCCGCGATCAATTCGCCGAGACCGGGATCACGGTGCCTTGGGGCCATGGTCCAATGGTCGCGCTCGGCGGCCTCCTCGTGCACCTCGGACCATCTGATGACGGCCACCTTCACGACGACTTTTGAAAGTCGCGCGCGACCAGCGCGTTTGTGATTCGACAAGGCTCGCGATGTGCTCGGGGACCGAGTGGACTGGTGGTCGTGGAGTTCGACGACCCCTCGTATGAGGAACTCAAGGAGCTGGTGGCGGCCCAGCAACTGGTGATCGAGCAGCAGCGCGCGCACATTGCCGGGCTCGAGGCCAGGATCGTCGAACTCGAACGACGGGTCGGACGCACGCCGCGCAACTCCTCGATGCCGCCCTCGGCAGAGGGCCTGTCCAAACCACCGGCGAATCGGGCCGAGCGCCGGGCGCAGAAGAAGCGGCGCCCGGGTAAGCAACCCGGCGACGAGGGTCATCACCTGGCCCAGGTGTCCGATCCCGACGAGGTGATCACGCATCGCCCGCGTCGCTGTGCGCGCTGTGAGGGGGATCTTTCGGAGGCCGAGATCGTGGCGCTCGAGCGGCGCCAGGTCTTCGAGGTGCCACAGGCTCGAGCGCACGTCACCGAGCACCGGCTGGCCAAGGTGCGCTGCTCGTGTGGGGCCGAGACCAAGGCGCCGGCTCCTCCCGAGGCCACGGCCCCGGCGTGTTATGGCCGGGGTGTGCGGGCGCTCGCCGTGTACCTGTCGGTCTACCAGCACGTGCCCTACGACCGCCTGGCCGAGATCTTCGTTGACGTGCTTTCGATGCCGGTATCGGTGGGAGCCATCACGGCCATGGTGGCCGAGGCCGGTGGCGGCTTGGGCCTGTTTCTCGACGTCGTGGCCGACCTGCTCAAAGATGCCCCGGCCGTGCACTTCGACGAGACCGGCGGGCGCGTCGAGGGATCGCTGCACTGGATCCATGTGGCATGCACCTCGCTCTACACCCTGTTGTACTGCCACCAGCGCCGCGGAACGGCTGCCATGGACGAGATGGGAGTGATCGCCAAGCTGACCGGAGTGGCTGTCCACGACGGCTGGAAGCCCTATCGCAGCTACGACGTCGTGCACGCCCTTTGCAACGCGCACCACATCCGAGAGCTCGCCGGCGTGGTCGAGCACTTCGATCAAGACTGGGCTGACCAGATGATCGACCTCCTCCTCGACGCCAAGGAGGCTGTGGAGGCCGCCAGCGCCAGGGGCCGCAACCGGCTCGACGACACAGACCTGCACTCGATCCGTGTGCGCTACGGCAAGCTCGTGGCAAAGGGTCGGGCGGCCAATGAGCAGCCAAGTGCAGTAGCGGACGGCAAGTGGTATCAGAACACCGCCGTCAACCTGCTCGATCGCCTCGATGCCCAGCGCGACGACGTGCTGCGCTTCACGGACGACTTCGGGGTTCCCTTCGACAACAACCAAGGTGAGCGCGACATCAGAATGGTCAAGCTCCAACAGAAGATCTCGGGCTCCTGGCGCACCAAGTCCGGGGCCGATCACTTCTGCGCCATCCGCAGCTACGTCTCAACGATGAAGAAGCACCGCTACGACGTGCTCGCCGGACTACGTCAGCTGTTCGAGGGCAAGGTCTGGCTACCTGGCGAGACCTGAACAGTTACGAATCCAGAAAGGCCTGCCGCACCCCCGGCCCCGCCGCCGGAGGCGGCAGCGGCAGCGGGAGCGCCAGTGGCAGCACGGTCGATGCGACGGCGCCCTCCATGTCGTGATTCGGGGGCGGACCCACGGTCACGTGAGCTGGCTGAGCGGATGCAAGTGCGTGGTCGGGAGCTCTCCGCAACCCAACGGGCCCTGTTCGCGGATATCGCCGAGTTCGATCGTTCCGAGGCCTGGCGGGGAGATGGAGCGGTATCGATGGTGGCGTGGCTGACGGAACGGTGCGGGGTCAGCGGTGCGACCGCCCGAGTGTGGGTCCGAGCAGCAGCACAACTCGAGTCCCTCCCTCACCTGGCCGGAGCCCTTTCCGATGGCACGCTCTCACTCGATGCGGTGGCCCCTCTCGCCGACGTCGCCACGCCCGAAACCGA
>JBKQRT010000332.1:0-3544 GCA_052143895.1 Acidimicrobiales bacterium
CCTGGCGCTCATTGACGCGGTCGGCCGGCTGATCGAGGCCGAGCGCGCCGGCGGCTCGCTCTAAGACGAACGGGTCCGCGTTCCGAGCCCACACCCGAGCACGAGCACCGTCGCCCACGGGCGGCACTGGTGAGGAGGTCCTCCGATGGCCGAGCACTATGACATCATCATCATCGGGACGGGGGCGGGTGGCGGAACCCTGGCCCATACCCTCGCGCCCACGGGCAAACGGATCCTGTTGCTCGAGCGCGGCGGGTTCCTGCCGCGGGAGAAGGAGAACTGGGATCCCGACTCCGTCTTCGTCAAGGGTCGCTACGTCTCGCCCGATTCCTGGCGGAACAAGGGCGGCAACACATTCCAGCCCGGGGTCCACTACTACGTCGGAGGCGCGACGAAGCTCTACGGCGCTGCGCTGTACCGGCTCCGACCGGGCGATTTCGGCGAGCTCAAGCACGTCGACGGCGTCTCGCCGGCCTGGCCCGTCTCCTATGAGGACTTCGAGCCGTGGTACACAAAGGCCGAGTGGCTCTACCAGGTCCACGGCAGCCACGGAGAGGACCCGACCGAGGGAGCGTGGAGCCGCCAGTACCCGTTTCCCGCGGTCAGCCACGAGCCCCGGATCCAGCAGATCCACGACGACCTGGTGAAGGCCGGCTACCAGCCCTTCAGCGCGCCCTGCGGCATCCTCCTCGACGAAGCGGACCCTCCAGCCAGCGCCTGCATCCGATGCACCTGGTGCGACGGCTACCCGTGCCTGGTGCATGCCAAGGCTGATGCCGAGACCATCGCCGTCCTCCCGGCACTGCAGCACCCGAATGTCACTCTCCTGGTGGACACGGAGGTGACACGCCTGCAGACCGACGCCGCCGGCCGCACCGTCACCGGCGTGATCACCCAGCATGGGAGCGCCGAAGAGGTCTTCAGCGCTGACATCGTGGTGGTCTCGGCCGGGGCCACCAACAGCGCCCGGTTGCTGCTGTCCTCGGCGAGCGACGCCCATCCCAACGGATTGGCCAACGGCTCGGACCAAGTCGGGCGCAACTACATGTTCCACAATTCCAAGGCAGTCGTGGCACTGGGGAAGGAGCCGAACGAGACGGCATTCCAGAAGACGCTCGGGCTGAACGACTTCTACTTCGACGGCCCCGACTTCGACCACCCGTTGGGCAACATCCAGATGGTGGGCAAATCCAACGCCGAGGCCATGAAGGGCGAGGAACCCCATCTCACGCTTCTCGCGCCCCACTGAGCCTGGCCGACGTCGCCGCCCACGCGGTGGACTTCTGGCTCACCACGGAAGACCTCCCGCGACCCGAGAACCGTGTCACGCTCGAAGCCGACGGCAGCGTGCAGCTCACCTACACGTCGACCAACGACCAGGAGGCGGAGCGTCTCTACGGCGAGCTCAAGAAGATCTTGAACCATGTCGGCATGGCGTCCCACCACGTGCTGAACAAGAACTTCTACATGTCGATGGACATCCCGGTGGCCGGTGTGGCACACCAGGCTGGTACGTGCCGCTTCGGCAACGACCCCGAGACATCCGTGCTCGATGTGAACTGCAAGGCCCACGAGGTCGACAACCTCTACGTGGTCGACACGAGCTTCTTCCCCAGCATCGGTGCGGTCAACCCCGCACTGACCGCCATGGCCAATGCCATCCGGGTCGGCGAACATCTCACCGAGCGGCTGGCCTGAGCTCCGTCGCCCGCGGGTCTGCGATGGGGTCCGTTGTCGACACCCCCCGGGCCGGTCCAGTGACCTTCCCCGCCGGCCGGCCCGATCTTCAACAGGCCGAGACCCGTTGATCCCGACCTCGTATCCTGGCCAAGCGACCGTTGCGGCTCCCCCGCCGCAAGGAAAGGAACCATCGTGAGCGCAACCCCACGCCACCGGGTCGTTGTCGTCGGTGGCGGCTTCGGTGGCCTCCCTGCCGCGCGGCTGCTCTCCCGCTCCGACGTCGAGATCACGCTGATCGACCGGCGGAACCACCACCTGTTCCAGCCGCTCCTCTACCAAGTGGCGACCGGCATCATGTCGCCCGGTGAGATCTCGCCCGTGCTGCGCCACATGCTGCGCCGTCGCAAGAACGTGAAGGTCGTCCTGGCCAAGGTGACGGGATTCGACCTGGAGTCTCGGGTGGTGCACACGGAGTCGATCCCGGGCGAAGGCCACGACTACCCCTACGACAGCCTGATCGTCGCGGCCGGGGCCGGCCAGTCCTACTTCGGCCACGACGAGTACGCCCTGGTCGCCCCGGGGATGAAGACGATCGACGACGCCATGGAGCTGCGGCGACGGGTGCTCGGCGCCCTCGAGATCGCCGAGACGCGTCCCGACCCGGCCCAACAGCGCTTCTTCATGACCTTCGCGATCGTCGGGGCCGGACCGACCGGCGTGGAGCTGGCGGGCCAGATCCGCGAGCTCGCCTACCGGAGCCTGACCCACGACTTCCGCACCATCGATCCCACCGCCGTCCGGGTCATCCTGATCGACGGCGGCAAGGAGCCGCTGGCAAACTTCGGCGACCAGCTCTCAGGACGGGCCGCGAAGGAGCTGACGAAGATGGGCGTGGAGCTCCGCATGGGGCTGCGCGTGGTGGGTGTGGACCCACTCGGGGTCGACACCGAGAGCGCAGACGGGGAGAAGGGGCGCTTCGAGTGCGGCACCACGATCTGGGCGGCGGGCGTCCAGGCGTCTCCGCTGGCCCGCATGCTGGCCGACGCCACCGGGGCCGAGATCGATCGCGCCGGCCGCATCGCCGTGCTCCCGGACCTGACCCTGCCCGGCCATCCCGAGGTGTTCGCGGTGGGCGACATGGCGACCGTCAACAACCTGCCCGGCGTGTGCGAGGTAGCCATGCAGGGCGGCCTCCACGCGGCCAACACGATCAAGCGGCGGATGAAGGGCCGCGAGAGCGTCCCCTTCAAGTACCGCGACCTCGGCAGCGCGGCGGCCATCGGCCGCTTCAAGGCCATCGTCAGCGTGCGGGGGGTGCGCCTCAGCGGCTTCCCCGGCTGGGTGGTGTGGCTCTTCGTCCACGTGGCCTTCCTCAACGGCTTCGGACACCGGGTCGCGGCACTGTGGCGCTGGAGCCTGGCGATGGTGGGGCACGCACGGCCCGAACGCGTCTTCAGCGTCGGGCACACCGGCGGCGACCTCAGCCTGCCCGACGACGTCAAGGCCAAGGTCATGCCCAAGCCGTTCCCGATCCTGGAGGAAGAGCCCGGGGTGCTCGACCATATCGGGCAGAGGGACGAGCCGGCTGCCCCCGCCGCACCGGGTGAGGGAGCCGAGGCACAGTCCGCCTGACCGGCCGTACCGGGCACCAGGCCCCGGCCGGTGGGGCCAACTACATTCCTCAAATGATCCTCGACCGATTCCTCGTCACCGGCCAGGTCGCCATCGTCACCGCCAGCGGGCGCGGCATCGGCGCCGCCACGGCGATCGCGCTGGCCCAGGCGGGCGCTGACGTCGTGCTCGCCGCCCGGACCGAGGACCAGCTGCGCGAGGTGGCGGCGCAGGTGGAGGCCGCCGGCCGGCG
>JBKQRT010000333.1:0-10907 GCA_052143895.1 Acidimicrobiales bacterium
GCCGCCGGCTGCTTCTGGGGGGTGGAGGAGTTCTTCCGGGCCGTCCCCGGTGTGGTGGACGCCATCTCCGGCTACGAGGGCGGCCACGTGGACCGGCCCACCTACGAACAGGTGTGCTCCGGCAGCACGGGCCACGCCGAGGCCGTGCTCGTCACCTTCGACCCGGGTCGGGTCTCGTTCGAGACGCTGCTGGAGGAGTTCTTCCGCCACCACGACCCGACGACCCCCAACCGCCAGGGCCCCGACCACGGCACCCAGTACCGCTCGGCCGTCTTCACCCACGACGAGGCGCAGGCCAGCGCGGCCCGCGCCGCGCTCGACGACTACCAGGTCCGCTTCAAGCGCCCGATCGTGACCGAGGTCACCCCGGCCGCCACCTTCTGGCCGGCCGAGGAGTACCACCAGCGCTTCACCGAGCGCACCGGCCGCGGCGGCTGCCACGTGGCCAACTGGTAGGCGGCCCGCTAACGCAGCTCGGTCAGAGCCCGGCGCACGTACGGATGGAGCGGGAGGTCCCACGCCTCGGCGATCGGCACCCACGCGGCGGCGTCCGACGAGCCGCCGACCTCGTCCCGCAGCGTGCCGCGGTGTGAGCGGATCCCATAGATGATCCGGATGGTGTGGAGGCTCGCCCCATCGGGAAGTCCGAAGACGTCGGAGTGCACGCCCAACAGGTCGCCCGCCTCGACGGTCAGGCCGGTCTCCTCGGCGAACTCACGCTGGAGGGCACCGACCGGTTCCTCGCCGTGGTCGATCCCGCCGCCGGGCAGGAACCACTGTCTGGCCACGGTGAGGTGGGATGCCGCCCGGACCAGCAGGATCCGCCCGGCGGCGTCCTCGCAGATGCCGTAGACCCCCACCCGCTGCCGCTCGGCTCGCTGGCCCGAACCGGCAGCTGCCGCGCGCGCGGTGGGACGGGTGCGGTCCATGTCCGGGCATCCTACGGCCGGGGCCGCCGACGCCGACGGGCAGCACCGGCGGGCGCGGAAGGCGCGGCTGGCGCGGCGGGCGCGGCCGGGACGGGATGTCGGCCGGGTTCGCCCCGATCGGTACGCTACCGGGCAGTGTCCTGCTACTACATCACCACGCCGATCTACTACGTGAAGGACGCGCCCCACGTAGGGCACGCCTACACGACGGTCAATGCCGACGCCCTGGCCCGGTGGCACCGCCTGATCGGCGACGACGTCTTCTTCCTGACCGGGACCGACGAGCACGGCCAGAAGGTGGCCCGCGCCGCCGAGGAGCAAGGGCTCAGTCCCATCGAGTGGACCGACCGGCTGGCCCCGCGGTTCGCCACCGCCTGGGCCGAGCTCGACATCTCCAACGACGATTTCATCCGTACCACCGAGCTGCGGCACCGCGGGGCCGTCCAGCAGTTCCTGAGCCGGATCCACGACAGCGGCTTCATCTACAAGGACGCCTACTGTGGCCTGTACTGCGTGTCCTGCGAGCAGTACTACGCCGAGGACGAACTGGTCGACGGGACCCTCTGCCCCATCCACCGCACGCCGGTGGAGCAGCTCGAGGAGGAGAACTATTTCTTCCGGTTGAGCGCCTTCGAACAGCGGCTCATCGACTGGTACGAGGCCAGTCCCACTGCCGTGGTGCCCGAGTCGAAGCGCAACGAGGCGCTCAGCTTCATCAAGGGCGGCCTGCGGGACATCTCCATCACCCGTACCTCCATCGACTGGGGCGTCCGGGTCCCGTGGGACGACCAGCACGTCTTCTACGTCTGGTACGACGCGCTGATCAACTACCTCACCGCCATCGGGTACGGCGAGGACGATGCCCGGTTCGAGCAGTGGTGGCCGGCCGTCCACCACCTCATCGGCAAGGAGATCATCCGGTTCCACTGCGTGTGGTGGCCGGCCATGTGCATGGCGGCGGGGATCGATCCGCCGGCCCATGTGCAGGTGCACGGGTGGCTCCTGCTCGGCGGCGAGAAGATGTCCAACTCGAGCGTCAACCAGATCGCCCCCGGCGACCTGATCGCCGATTACGGCGTCGATCCCGTGCGGTACCACCTGCTACGGGACATCCCACTGGGGAGCGACGGCGAGTTCTCGGCCGAGGGCATCGCCGCCCGCTACAACGCCGACCTGGCCAACAACCTCGGCAACCTGCTGTCGCGGGTGACCACGGTGGTCGGCTCCAAGTGCGGGGGTGTCGGTCCGGCGCCGTCCCCCGACAGCCGCCTGGCGGGCGTGGCGGCCGCCGTCCTGGCCGAGGCCACTGACGGGTGGAACGCCGGACAGCCGAACCTGGCCCTCGAATCCACCTGGCGGCTCATCCGGGAGACCAACGCCGAGCTGGAGTCGTCGGAGCCGTGGAAGTCCGAGCCGGGGCCCGCGGTCGATGCCGTCCTGGGCAGCGCCCTCGAGGTCCTGCGCATCGTGTCGATCTTGATCGTCCCGGCCATGCCGTCCGCGGCCGACCAGATCTGGGGGCGGATCGGGCTCGACGGGTCTCCGGCCGACGAGCGGTTGCCGGGTGCCGCCGCCTGGGGTGGGTATCCGGCCGGTCGTCCGGTGGAGAAGGGCCCCCCCCTGTTCCCGCGGCGCAAGGCTTAGGCGGAGGGCGGCTCCGGTGCGCGACGCGGTCATCGAGTGGTTCGACTCCCACTGCCACCTCCAGCGGGAGTTCGAGGACGAGCTCGGCGCCGCCGGGACGCGGGACGAGGGTCCCCACGCCACCCGACTGGCCGCGGCCATGGCCCGGGCCGCCGAGGCCGGGGTGACCCGGATGGTGTGCGTGGGCACAGGTGCGGGATCCTCGGCCGAGGCGGTGGAACTGGTCCGGGCCATGCGGCGCCCCGGATCGGTGGCGGCAGCCGAAGGCCTCCAGCTCTGGGCGACGATCGGCCTCCATCCCCACGACGCGGTCGACGGCGTGGCGTCGCTCGACGGGCTGCTCGCCGCCGAGCTCGGCGCACCGGCTGGTGGCGACGCCGACCCGGTGGTGGTGGGCATCGGCGAGTGCGGCCTCGACTACCACTACGACCACTCGCCGCGGCCGGTCCAGCGCGACGCCTTCGCCCTCCAGGTCGAGCTGGCCCACCGCCACGGGCTGGCCCTGGTCGTCCACACCCGGGAGGCGTGGGACGACACCCTCGACGTGCTGTCCGCCTCCGGCGTCCCCGACCGCACGATCGTGCACTGCTTCACCGGGGGTCCGACGGAGGCCCGCCGCTGTCTCGACCTTGGGGCGTTCCTCTCGTTCAGCGGGGTGGTCACGTTCAAGAACGCCGCCGACGTGCGGGAATCGGCCGCCCTCTGCCCCCTGGACCGGCTCCTGGTGGAGACCGATGCCCCGTTCCTCGCACCGGCTCCCCATCGCGGAACCCTCAACGAGCCCTCGAGGGTTCCGCTGGTCGGGGCGACGATTGCCCAGGTCAAAGGGGTTGAGACTTCGGCGTTGGCCGAGGTTGCGACCGCCAACGCCCGGGCGGTGTTCCGGGTGTGACCGCCCGGTCGCCCGCCTTGTGAATCCGGCCACAAGGGTCGCCCAGCGACGTCCCAGCCCAACGGCCCTGTTTGACCGATCCGATCGGTCCCCCTAGCCTGGTCCGTGCGGCCGCTGTGAGAGCGGTCGTTTTGCTTTGACGACGTGGTGCGCGTAGTCGAGCGCATCCGGGCCGGCTTGGAGGAGACGGCCCCGTCCGGTCCCCATGGGCCGGGCCTGTCCGAAAGGACCGCTCCGGACGAGCGGACCCGACGGGTGGACGACGCCGTCCCACAAGGAGCGTGGAGTCCTGAGGACCAAACTGCAGAACGGGGGCCGACCCGGGGTCGCGCTCTTGATGTGCGGCGCCGTGCTGATCGTGCCGCTCCTCCTGCTCCAGGGGGGCGGGGCCGCCTCGGCCTCGGTCGCCCGACGGGAGCACCGGGCCGTCTCCCACGCAGGGGCGGGCGCACCCCGGCCCCGCCCGACGCGGCGACTGGCCTCGGCCGGCGAGGGACCGGCCGCATCGACCCGGGCCGCGGCTCGGACCACGGCGGCCGTGGTGGCGACCACGTCGACGACGGCCCCGGCGCCGACCACGAGCGTGCCCGGGCCCCTGCCCGTGCCCATGAGTGCCCCTCCGACCAGCACGACGCTGCCGCCCCCGCCGACCACCATCACGACGACCTCACCTCCCGCTCCTGCCGCTGGAACGGAGACCACCGGGCAGGTCACCTACTACGACCACCCGGCGGGAGGCTGTGCCAGCCCGTGGCTTCCCTTCGGCACCGTGGTCCAGGTGACCAACCCGGCCAACGGCGAGTCGGTGGACTGTGTGGTCAACGACCGCGAGGCTGACGCGGCCCGGGCCATCGATCTGGCCACGGCCACCTTTGCCGAGATCGCCCCGCTGTCACAGGGCGTGATCGACGCCCAGCTGAGCTGGTAGTCGGCCCGTCCCGGCGGCGGCCGGGCGACGGAGTGACACACTGACCGGATGACCCACGGGCGCGCCGAGATCCACCAGTTGCTGGTGGCCAACGGGCTCCGACCGAGCCGGGCGCTCGGCCAGAACTTCGTGGCCGACGGGAACACCGTTCGCCGCGTCGTGCGCCTGGCCGGCGTCGACGCCGGCAGCCGGGTGGTCGAGATCGGTGCGGGACTCGGATCGCTGACCCTGGCGCTGGCCGAGACGGGGGCCGCGGTCACCGCGGTGGAGATCGACGGGCACGTGGTCCCCGTTCTCCGGAGTCAGGTCGAACCGCTGGGCGTCCGGGTGGTGGAAGCCGACGCCCTGACCCTCGACTGGCACGAGCTGCTGGGCGACGCCGTCGGGGGATCCGGGACGGCGGCCTGGTCGCTGGTGGCCAACCTGCCCTACAACGTGGCGGTGCCCCTGGTCGTGCGGGTCCTCGAGGAGGCTCCCTTCGTGTCGTCGATGCTCGTGATGGTCCAACGGGAGGTGGGGGAGCGGCTGGCGGCGCACGCCGGCGACGAGGCGTACGGGGCGGTATCGGTGAAGGTGGCGTACTGGGCCGACGCCACCGTGGTTGGCCGGGTGCCGGCCTCGGTCTTCGTCCCGCGTCCCCGGGTCGAGTCGGTGCTGGTGCGGTTGGACCGCCGCCCGGCCGGCGGGGACGGGCCCGACCATGGCCCGGGTGACCCCGTCTACGAACGGCTCTTCACCGTCGTGCGGTCCGGGTTCGCCCACCGCCGCAAGATGCTGCGGCGCTCGCTGGACGGCGTGGTCGTCCCCGAGGCATTCGAAGGAGCCGGCATCCCCGCCACGGCGCGCGCCGAGGAGCTGAGCCTGGCCGACTGGCAGCGGCTGGCCGCCTGGCACCCGCCGGACCGGCCGTCTCCGGAGCACTCCGCCGAGGGGGCCCGGTGACCGACGGGGAGGTTGGGGGCAGGACGCCGGTCACCGTCAGGGCCTCGGCCAAGCTCACCCTGTCCCTCCGGATCACCGGCGTGCGCCCGGACGGCTATCACCTGTTGGATGCCGAGATGGTCTCGCTGGACCTGGCCGACTCCCTGGTGATCGGTGAGGGCGACCGGCTCACGTTCACCGGCGCGGCGGACGGCGATCGTGTCGTGGCGGCCGGCGCCGTCCCCGCTGGGCCCGACAACCTGGTGGCACGCGCCCTCGCCGCCGTGGGGCGCACGGCGGAGGTCCACGTGACCAAGCGCATCCCCCCCGGGGCGGGCCTCGGTGGAGGATCGGCCGATGCCGCGGCCATCCTGCGCTGGGCCGGCTGCGCAGACCGGGCACTCGCCGCCAGCCTCGGAGCCGACGTCCCCTTCTGCCTGACCGGTGGCCGGGCCCGGGTCCGGGGCATCGGCGAGGACATCGAGCCGCTCCCGTTCGAGGCGAGGAGCTTCACGCTCCTCCTGCTCCCCTTCGGTGTGGACACCGGTGCCGCCTTTCGGGCCTGGGACGAGCTGCGTGCCCGCGGTGGGCTTCCCCCTCCCGAGGCTGCCGGTGGTGCACCGGCACCGCTCGGAACGAACGACCTGGAGCGGCCGACGACGATGGTCGAGCCCCGGATGGGCGCCTGGCGCCGCCTGCTCGAGGACGCCACCGGTCGCCGGGCCTCGCTCGCCGGCAGTGGCTCGACCTGGTTCGTGGAGGGGACGCCCGCGGCGCTGGGTCTGGGTGACTCGCGGCTGCTCGAGCTCGACGGCGAGACGGGGGCACTCGTCCCGGTGCGGACCGTTCCAGCGGTCGGACCGCACCGCCGATGACCCGCCGACGGCGCGTCAGAACAGCATGGTGCGACCGGTGAGGTGGATCTGCGGCGCCGATCCGGAGGGCGGCGGCGGCAGGTCGGGGGTCGGAACTACTTGCCTGCGGCCCGCCGTTGCCAGCGGGTGGCCTTCAGCATCTTCTTGTGCTTCTTCTTGCGCATGCGCTTGCGACGCTTCTTGATCAGGGATCCCATGTCGCCCGGCACCCTAGTCGACCAGGGCCTTCAGCGCCACGTGTGCTTCGTGCCGGCCGGCCGGTGCGCGCGGCGTCGCCACGACGTCGGGGCGAGGGGCGGACGACCCCATTGGTTCCGGTCGGCGTCAGTCCTCGTCGGCGTCGGTCGGTGCCGGGACGACCGGCAGGCTGAACCGGAAGAGGGCGCCGCCACCCTGGGCCTGGTAGACGTTGACGCTGCCACCCTCGTCCCGGGCCACTTGCGCCACGATGGCAAGACCGAGGCCAGAGCCTGGCCGCCCGCGGGCGCTCGGCGCACGGTAGAAGCGGTCGAAGATGAGGTCCACGTCGCTGGCGTCGACCCCGGGACCGTGGTCGCGAACCACCAGCACCCCGTCCGAGCAGGTGACCTCGACCACGCCGCCGGCGGGGCTCCATTTGAGGGCGTTGTCCAGCAGGTTGTCGACGGCTCGTTCGATACGGGCCGGGGATCCCGACACCCAGGTCGGGGCGACCATGGTCTCGAACACCACACCCCGGCTCCGGCCGTGGGTGGTCGCCACCTCCACGGCCTCGAGGACGATCTGGTCGAGGCGGATCGGTTGGGCAGTCACCTGGGGCTGCTCGCCACGGGCCAGCTCGGCCAGGTCACCGACGAGGCTGGTGAGCTCGTCCATCTGGGTCAGGACGTCGCTGATCAGGACGTCGCGCTCCTCGGGGTCCAGCTCCTCGAGCCGACGGGCGACCTCCATGTTGGTCCGCAGGCTGGTCAACGGCGTCCGGAGCTCGTGGGAGGCGTCGAGCACCAGCTGGCGTTGGCTCTCCCGCGACGTGTCGAGGGCCACCAACAGCCGGTTGAACGCCCGGCGGAGCCGTCCGAGCTCGTCGGGGCCGCCGGGGTCGAGGCGCCGGGACACGTCGGTGGTCTCGGCGAGCTCCTCGACCGTTCGGGTGAGGCTGTTGAGCGGCCGCAGCACCGTGCGGCCGACCCCCAGTCCGAGCAGAACGGCCACGGTGATCCCGATCAGCACGATGAGCCACAGTGCCAGCGCCAGATGGCGGAGCTCCTCGTTGACGCCGGTCAGCGGGGCGGTGACCTGGAGCGCCCCGCCGTTGGCCAGCTGCCAGGTGCCGTTATTGCCCCGGTACACGTAGCCAGGGGGGAGGGCGACCACCAGCTCCCGCACGTCGGTGCCGTGGACCATGGCGGAGAAGTAAGTGTCCGGCGCCCTACCCTGGCTGGCCGCCGAGTTCCTCACCGCCGCAGAGATGGGCAGGACCTTCGGGTCGAGTGGATTGGTGGTCCCACCGGCGTAGACGACCTGGGAGCACGAGCCGGGGGAGGGGCATTCGTTGTCGATCGGCTCCACGACCTGCTCCGAAATTGCGGTGAGTGCGGGCTGGGCCTCCGAGTGGAGGGTGACGTCGATCGAGCCCACCAGCGAGTTGTAGGCCACAAGATAGGTGGCCACCGAGCCGAGCACCACGACGACCATGACGGCTGCTGTCGCGGCCAGGACCAGCCGGCCTCGGAAGGTCACGGGGACCATCCCACGTCGGCGCCCGGTCGGCTCACGGCTCGCGCAGCACGTAACCGACGCCGCGAGCTGTGTGGATGAGACGGGGCTCGCCTCCGGCTTCGGTCTTGCGGCGGAGGTACCCGACGTACACCGCCAACGAGTTGGTGCCCGAGTCGAAGGTGTAGCCCCAGACCCGGTCGAGGATGAGCTCGCGGGTGAGGACCTGGCGGGGGTGACGGAGCAGCAGTTCGAGCAGGTCGAACTCGATGCGGGTAAGGGTGAAGGAGCGATCGCCCCGCCGGGCCTCCCGGGTGACCGGGTCGAGGGTGAGGTCCTCGAAGCGGAGGACGTCACCCGAATCCTCGGGTCGCCGCCGGAGCAGCGCCCGCAGGCGCGCCAACAGCTCGGCCAGGGCGAACGGCTTGACCAAGTAGTCGTCGGCGCCGGCGTCCAGGCCCTGGACCCGGTCGTTGATGGCATCCCGTGCCGTCAGCATGAGCACCGGGGTGTCGTTGTCCGCCGCCCGGAGACGCCGGCAGACGTCGAGCCCGTCGATGGTGGGGAGCCCGATGTCCAGGACGACCGCGTCGGGCGGTCGGATGGCGATCTCCTCGAGGGCCTGCGGCCCGTCGGTGGCGAGGGAGACCTCGTAGCCCTCGAGACGGAGAGCCCGGTTGAGCGCACCGCTGACCGCTGGATCGTCGTCGACCACGAGCACTCTCATCGGGCCGGGAGCCTATCGGGACCGTGTTCCGAAGCCGTGGCACGGGCGCCGGTCGCCGAACGGCCGACGTGCCTCCTGCCTGCTGCGACGCGGACGTCCGGGCCGTCTCGGTCGTCCGGGGCAGCCGGCCGCGGAGCGCTGCTGGGACCGGACGCGGGGGTAGCCTGTCGCGGTTGCCGCCCCGCAGTCCGGGCGATCCATCCGAGGTAGTTCAATTGGCAGAACGCTGGCCTTTGGAGCCAGATGTTGGAGGTTCGAGCCCTCCCCTCGGAGCTCGCGTCGGGGGCGCCACTGTCGGATGCCTTCGTGGCTTGCCGGATCGGTGTGCCGAAACACCGTCCTTGTGTCGGGCAATCGAGTATACGGCATACGTATACGGCGAATATCTACGGCGTATACGAAGCTCGAAACAAGTGGCGGCCTCGAGGGGGCGGCCCGCACTCCCGGTGAGCGACCGATGCCGGTCAGGCCAACGGCTGCGCCCGGACGGGGCCCCGCCCGCCGCCGCGGATCAGCCGGCAGCTTTGCGGGCCCGGCTCCGTTGGCGACCCCGGGTGGCCTGGTCGAGGGTGACCTTGCGCAGCCGGACCGCCTTCGGGGTCACTTCGACGCACTCGTCGTCGGTGATGAACTCGAGGGCCTGCTCGAGCGACAGTAGGAGCGGCGGGGTCAACCTGATCGCCTCGTCGGCGGCGGCTGAGCGGATGTTGGTCTGCTTCTTCTCCTTGGTGGGGTTGACGTCCATCTCCTCGTCGCGGGCGTTCTCGCCCACCACCATTCCCTCGTAGACTTCGGTCCCCGGCCCGACCAACAGGACCCCTCGCTCCTGCAGGCTCATCAGGGTGTACCCGGTGGTGATCCCCCGGCGGTCGGCCACCATGGAGCCGTTCCGCTTGGTTTTGAGCTCGCCGTGCCACGGCTCCCAGCCGTCGAAGACGTGGTGGAGCATGCCGGTACCGCGCGTCTCGGTCATGAACTCGGTGCGGAACCCGACCAGTCCCCGGGCCGGGACCCGGTAGTCCATCCGTACCCATCCGGTCCCGTGGTTGACCATCTCGATCAGTGTCCCCTTGCGGAGGGCCATCAGCTGGGTGACCACCCCGAGGTAGTCGTCGGGAACATCGATGGCCACCCGCTCCATCGGTTCGTGGAGCCTGCCGTCGATCTCGCGGGTGACCACCTGGGGCTTGCCCACCGTGAGCTCGAACCCCTCCCGCCGCATGGTCTCGACCAGCACGGCCAGCTGGAGCTCGCCGCGGCCCTGGACCTCCCAGGTGTCGGGACGCTCGGTGGGGGCGACTCGGAGCGAGACGTTGCCCACCAGTTCGGATTCGAGCCGGCTGTTGACCTGGCGGGCCGTGAGCTTGTTTCCGTCAGCGCCGGCCAGCGGCGAGGTGTTGATACCGATGGTCATGGCCAGGCTGGGCTCGTCGACGGTGATTGCCGGCAGCGGTCGCGGGTCGTCGGGATCGGCCAGGGTCTCGCCGATGGTGATGTCGGCCATGCCGGCCACCGCCGCGATCTCGCCGGGGCCGGCCTCGGCCGCGTCGACCCGCTCGAGCGCGTCGGTGACGTACAGCTCGGTGATCTTGGCCCGTTCGATCGTCCCGTCCAGACGGCACCAGGCCACCGTGTCGCCCTTGCGGAGCGTCCCGTTGTGGACCCGGCAGATGGCCAGTCGCCCCAGGTAGGGGGAGGCGTCGAGGTTGGACACGATCGCCTGGAGGGGCGTCTCGGGGTCGAATCGGGGTGCGGGGATGCGGTCGAGGATGGCCTGGAACAACGGCTCGAGGTCGGTGCCCTCCACGCCCTGCTCGGTGGCGGCCCACCCGGCCCGGGCGTTGGAGAAGAGGATCGGGAAGTCGATCTGGTGCTCGTCGGCGTCGAGGTCCAAGAACAGCTCCTCGACCTGGTGCACGACCTCGGCGATGCGGGCGTCGGCCCGGTCGACCTTGTTGACCACGAGGACCACCGGCAGCCGGGCCTGGAGGGCCTTGCGCAGCACGAACCGGGTCTGGGGGAGCGGCCCTTCCGAGGCGTCCACCAGCAGCAGCACCCCGTCCACCATGGACAGCCCGCGCTCCACCTCGCCGCCGAAGTCCGCGTGGCCGGGCGTGTCCACGATGTTGATCGTCAGCCCGCCGTGGCGCACCGCGGTGTTCTTGGCCAGGATCGTGATGCCCTTTTCCCGCTCCAGGTCACCGGAGTCGAGCACCCGCTCGGCCACCTGCGCGCCCGCGCGGAACGCCCCCGACTGCCACAGCATCGCGTCCACCAGGGTCGTCTTGCCGTGGTC
>JBKQRT010000334.1:0-3937 GCA_052143895.1 Acidimicrobiales bacterium
TGACCGACCGCCACAGCCGCGCCTACCCCCCGGGTGAGCACGGCCGCGACCGGATGCGCCAGGGCTCCGAGTACCTCGGCCAGCTGCGCGAGAAGCAGAAGGCCCGCCGCATCTACGGCCTCCTCGAGCGGCAGTTCCACAACCTCTACGTGGAGGCCAGCCGGGCCCCGGGCATCACCGGCGAGAACTTGCTGCGCATGCTCGAGCAGCGGCTGGACAACGTCGCCTTCCGAGCCGGCTGGGGCGCCAGCCGCTCGCAGGCGCGCCAATTCGTCCGCCACGGCCACGTGCTGGTCAACGGCAAGCGGGTGACCATCCCGAGCTATCGGGTCCGCCAGGGCCAGGTGGTCGCCCTCAAGCCGTCTTCCCGCGAGCTGTTCCACGTCCGGCGCAACATGGACACCCTGGACCGGCAGTTGCCGCCGTGGCTGGAGACCGTCGGTGACCGCTTCGAGGTCCGGGTGTTCGCCCTGCCCCTGCGCGAGCACATCGACGAGCCGGTGCAGGAGCAGCTCATCGTCGAGCTCTACTCCAAGTAATCCCGAGCCGGCCCGCCGGCCCACCCGACCGAACCGACCCACGAGACCACCAACCACACCGAACCTGCGCATCACAGTGCCGAGGAGCCACGATCAGCATGCTCATCATCCAACGACCCACCGTCGAGTCCATCGGTGAAGAAGAGGGCAACCGCCAGCGGTTCGCGGTTGGACCGCTCGATCCCGGCTTCGGCCACACGCTGGGCAACTCGCTGCGGCGCACCCTCCTGTCGTCGATCCCCGGCGCCTCGATCACCCAGGTCCGCTTCGACGACGCCCTCCACGAGTTCACCACCCTGCCGGGGGTGAAGGAGGACGTGACCGACCTCATCCTCAACCTCAAGGACCTGCTCTTCCGGGTGCACAGCGACGAGCCGGTGACCATCCGCCTCGACAAGCGGGGGCCCGGCGACGCCATGGCCGGCGACCTGCAGGTCACCTCCGACGTCGAAGTCCTCAACCCAGCCCAGCACATCGCCTCCCTCAACAGCAAGGGGCGCCTGGCCGTCGACCTCACCGTCGAGCGGGGCCGCGGCTACCTCTCGGCCGACAAGAGCAACCGCTCGGGCACCATCGGGGTCATCCCGGTCGACGCCATCTTCTCGCCGGTCCGGCGGGTGGCCTTCACCGTGGAGCCGGTCCGGGTCGAGCAGTCGACTGACTTCGACCGCCTCGTGCTGGACATCGAGACTGACGGGTCCATCACCCCCCGCGAAGCGCTGGCCTCGGCCGGCGACACCCTCCGCACCCTGGTGGGCCTCGTCGCCGACCTCGAGGACGAGCCCATGGGCCTCGAGCTCGGCGAGGTGGGCACCGTCGGTACCGGCTCGCCGGACCTCGACCTCCGCATCGAGGATCTCGACCTCACCGAGCGCCCCCGCAACTGCCTCAAGCGGGCCCAGATCAACACCATCGGCGAGCTGGTGGACCGCACCCTCGACGACCTGCTCAACATCACCAACTTCGGGCAGAAGTCCCTCGACGAGGTGCTCCAGAAGCTCGACGAGCGGGGCCTGTCCCTTCGGGTCAAGGATTGAGGTCGCGCCATGCTCGGCACTCCCAAGAAGGGCCGCCGGTTCGGCGGTAGCTCCGCCCACCAGAAGGCGATGATGGGGAACCTGGTGGCCTCGCTCATCGCCGCCGAGTACCTGGTGACCACCGAGGCCAAGGCCAAGGCCCTCCGGCCGGTGGCCGAGAAGGCCATCACCGCCGCCGCCAAGGGCGGCGTGGCCCGCCAGCGCAACGTGGTGGCCTTCATCCGGGACAAGGACATGGCCCACAAGCTGTTCGTGGAGATCGGGCCCCGGTATGCCGAGCGGCCCGGGGGATACACCCGCATCCTCAAGCTCGGCAACCGCTCGGGTGACAACGCCCCGATGGCCCGTATCGAACTGGTGTGATCCCGCCCCCCGTACCCGGGGGGTCGGACGACGGCTCGGTCCGGTGGCGGCTCACGGTCGCCTACGACGGGTCGGGGTTCCACGGGTTCGCCGCCCAGCAGGGGCAGCGGACCGTCGCCGGGTGCCTCGCCGAGGCGCTGGGCAGGATCACCCGGTGCCCGGTCACCCTCACCTGTGCGGGGCGCACCGACTCGGGCGTGCACGCCCTCGACCAGGTGGTGCACTTCGACCTCCCGGCCGAGCGGTCCGCCGACCTCGATCCGGCGGCGCTCGTCAAGTCCTGCAACAGCCAGCTGGCACCGGCCATCGTGGTCCGGGGCGCCGAGGTGGCGCCCCCCGGCTTCGACGCCCGGCACTCGGCGGTGGGACGGCGCTACCGCTACCTGGTGGTCAACGCCCCGGTGGCCGACCCCCTCCTGGCTGGGCTGGCCTGGCACGTGTCCGACCCGCTCGACTTCCGGGCCATGGAGGCGGCGGCCGACGTCCTCCTAGGCGAGCACGACTTCCGGGCCTTCTGCCGCCGGGTACCGGGCACGTCGCCGGAGGCGCCGATCACACGCCGGGTCCTCGACGCACGCTGGACCGAGCTGAGCGACTCGGGCGGCACGCCCCGTGGGGGATCCGCCCGCCCGCCTGGCGACGGTCCGGTGCGGGGGCCCACCTCCTCGCTGGCCCCGGCGGTGGGACGGTTCCTGGCCTTCGAGATCGAGGCCAACGCCTTCTGCCACCAGATGGTGCGCTCGGTGGTCGGCACCCTGGTCGACGTGGGCCGCGGCCGCCGGCGTCCGTCGGACATGCTGTGGATCCTGCAGTCGGCCAACCGGCAGCTCGCCGCCCAGCCTGCACCGCCCTGCGGCCTGACACTCACGGCGGTGCGCTATCCGGGGTGACCGGCTTGCCCCCGGCCCCGTTTTGGTCGTATCCTGGGCACTCGCCGGGGTGGGCCCAGGTCTGGCGCTGCGCCGGGACGGACCCCACTCGGAGTCCGTCCGGCCCGGTGGCTGCGGCCGGTCCCGGACCCCGAGCCACACCGATCTGCATCACCGAAGCCGGCATTACCAAACAAGGAACTCCCGTGCGCACGTTCTCCCCCCGACCCGCTGACATCACCCGTGCCTGGCACGTCGTCGACGCCGACGGCCTGGTGCTGGGTCGGTTGGCCACGGAGGTGGCGTCGATCCTGCGGGGCAAGCACAAGCCGACCTTCGCCCCCAACACGGACATGGGGGACCACGTGGTCGTGATCAACACCGACAAGGTGGTGCTCACCTCGGGCAAGGCGGAGAGCAAGATGTCCTACCGCCACAGCGGCTACCCGGGTGGCCTGACTGCCACCAGCTACAGCGACCTGATGGTCGACCGCTCCGACGAGGTGGTGCGCAAGGCGGTCACCGGCATGCTCCCGAAGAACCGGCTGGGCCGCCAGATGGCCACCAAGCTCAAGGTCTACCGCGGCGCCGAGCATCCCCATTCCGCCCAGTCCCCCGAGCCCCTGGAGCTTCCGGGTGCACGCCGCACGGCGTCCGCCCGCAGCGGTGCGTGAGCACCGTCGCCGACCGGGCCCCACGACGACACGAACGCGAGGAACACACCGTGGCCAACGCCGCACCCATCTGCCAGACCACCGGACGCCGCAAGCGGGCCGTCGCCCGGGTGCGGATCCGCCCCGGCCAGGGGGCGATCACCGTCAACGGGAACGCGTTCGACGAGTACTTCACCTCGGCCACCCACCGGATGATCGTGACCGAGCCGCTGCGCCTGACCGAGACCACCGAGTCCTGGGACATCGACGTGACCATCGACGGCGGCGGGGTCTCGGGGCAGGCCGGTGCCTTCCGGCTGGGCATCGCCCGTGCGCTGTGCGAGCTCGATCCCGAGCTGCGCGCCACCCTCAAGAAGGCCGGCTTCCTCACCCGCGACGCGCGGGAGAAGGAGTCGAAGAAGTACGGCCTGAAGAAGGCTCGCAAAGCTCCCCAGTACTCCAAGCGGTAAGCCGGT
>JBKQRT010000335.1:0-9661 GCA_052143895.1 Acidimicrobiales bacterium
CGCTACGAATCAGCAGCAGCGTCTGCCATAAGTCTCAATCAGGCACATCTGGGCGTGTGGATAACTGCCCACGGAGTACCGAGCCCACACGCGAAGGACCCCGGGCCGGAACTGTGGGCCATCGCTAGGTCAGCGGTTGGTCAGTTGATGACGAGCGGGATGTTTGACTGAGCCGTCGCCTCGGTCTGGACCTTCTTCTTTCCGTTCAGGGCCACCCGCCGGAGCAGGGGCCACCGCCGGGCCAGGGCCGAGGCGACAGATCATTGACGCAGGTCTGCGGCGAGGAGGCATCGCTGTTCGCGTCAGGGATCATGTTGGCCACCCCTGTCGGACTCAGCTGATGGCGATACCACCGGGACCGCTTCCGACGGGGATCGAGGTCCCGGCGGTGTTGGTTGCGATGGCGATCGGAGTGACAGTGCCGCTGGAGTAGTTCGCCACGTAGGCGGCGGTCCCGTTGGGGGTGATAGCAACGGCATCGGGGCCATTGCCGACGTTGATCGGGGTCCCAGCGGTGTTGGTTGCGATGGCGATCGGAGTGATCGTGCTGCCGTCCACGTTCGTCACGTATGCGGTGGTTCCGTTTGGAGTGATGGCAATGCCATCGGGGCCATTGCCGACGTTGATCGGGGTCCCGGCGGTGTTAGTGGCGGTGTCGATCGGCGTGACGGTGTCGCCGTCACGGTTGGCCACGTAGACGGTCGCCCCGTTGGGGGTAATGGCGACGGCACAGGGATGGGCACCGACCTTGATCGGGGTCCCGGCGGTGTTGGTGGCGGTGTCGATCGGCGTGACGGTGTTGCCCAAAGCGTTGGTCACATACACAGTCGCCCCGTTGGGGGTGATGGCGACGGCTTTGGGGCCGTCGCCGACGGCGATCGGGGTCCTGGCGGTGTTGGTGGCGGTGTCGATCGGCGTGACGGTGTCGCCCGCAGTATTCGCCACGTAGGCAGTCGCCCCGTTGGGGGTAACGGCGACGGCAGCGGCACCGTCCACGACGGGAATCGGGGTCCCGGCGGTGTTGGTGGCGGTGTCGATCGGCGTGACGGTGGAGCTTCCGGAGTTCGCAACGTAGGCGGTCGCGAATCCCACGGTAACGGTGCCAGTCACCGGAGCCACTTTCACGCCCTTTTCGGCGCTGCACAGGGTCGCCAGATTCGAGGGAGCAACGACCCCGACAGACGCGCCACCCGAGAACGAACCGATGGCACTGTCGCCGCTCACCGTGCTGGAAGTGAACTTGGCAGAGCCCGCGTAGGTCGTGGACCCGACCGTACCGTTGACGCTGCCCTTCCACTTGATCGTGAGCGAGACCGGCGCCCCGGTGGTGGACTTGGTGACACAGCTAAGAGGGCTGCTGGCGAACGAACCGGTGACCGTGCCTTTGGTGATGGTCACGGTCACGCCGGTCTCGGCGGTCCTGCATCTCGAAAGCGTGCCCTTCACTGTCGAGGGGCGGGTCCCGCCACCCGAATCAGTAAGCGCCGGTGAGAACGATACCTTGGCCGACAGGGAGCAACTCACCGAACCAGGTGCCGCCCCGGCGTACTTGGGCGGCTTCGGGGTTTTGGCCGCGACTGGAGCCGCCATACTCAGCATCCCCATCACGGCCAGCAGCAATGCTGCAACCGACACTTGCAGGTAGAGCGAACTACGTGATCGGTTCCTCATTTGGGTACCCCCTTTTCGGACTTCGTTGGCAGCCCGCACTATGGATACCCCTCACCGCCACTCCTCTACTCACCTCTGCTGGGTCGCCAGTCCCGAAGCCAAGATGCGGCAGCCCCGTGGAATAGACACTTTCTCCGCAACCGGTGAGGCCCAGGCTCAGATGGCCGAGGGTACGGATGCCCTGCTCTGGGCACCCACCCCACGTACGAACCATTCCCACCATCTGAGCCATATCGCCTCACCTCGTTCCGTAGTAACTCCAAGTCGCAATGAGGGTCTAGAGCCGAAAGTCCCAACATTCCGGCCCGAATAAGAGTGGAGCGATCGGTGCGGTCGGGGTGTCCCCGACCACCAGGTCATCTCTGAAGGATCGCAGTCTGTCAAGTGGGCGCCGAAGGCTCCATTGGCAGTTTCAGGTGCGGAACTGACGATGTGGATCCGACCGACTTGCGCGTCGAAGTGGATCCTCGGGGATCCGAGAACCGGGGAGGGCGGTCAAGGCCGGCCGGAGGCCGCCCGGAGGGGCAGCCTTGACGGTCCGGTCAGGCGTCGTTGACACAATGTGCTCCGAAGCCCGTCAGGGCTTCGTGGTAGTCCCCTTGTGATGCCGTGACGGGGACGCGTTGCGGTCCATCTCCATCGCCAGGTGGTGCTGGCTGGGCGACCCGACAACCCGGGCGCCGGTCATCTCTTCGCCGCGGCAAGGCGGCATGGAGTGGTTCGGCCGCAACCGGGTGGGCTCAATCAGAGGCGCGGTCTCGCCGCTGAGCGGGGACCATGACCTGGGGCGAGCTCGCACCGAGTTGCGTCCGTTCCGGGTCTCACCCCGCCTCGGCCAGGCAACGGATCTCGCCGTCACGCAGGCCGTAGTAGACGAGGGTGAGAAGTTTGCGGGCAGCCGCCACGCGCCCGATCTGGTTGCCCCGACGCTCGGCTACCCGTCGGTGGTGCCTTCGGATGACGGTGTCGCCGCGCTGGAAGGCGACGGCCTCAACGGCGGCCCAACGCACGAGTCGGGAGCCCTGCTTGGTGATGTGACCTCGGCGGACCTTCTCGTCGGACTCGTGGTGGGTGGGAGTCAGCCCGGCCCAGCTGGCCAGATGCCTGGCACTCTTGAACCGCGAGATGTCGCCGATCTCGGCCACGAAGACCGCAGCCAGCACCGGACCGACCCCGGGGATGGCCTGGACGGCGTGGAAGCCGAGGTCGCCGGCGAAGAACGGGGCAGTCTCTTTCTCCACCATGGCGATCTCCCGGTCGTAGAGCTCGATCAGGTCTCGCAGGCTCTCCACCCGGATCCGGTAGGCCCTGCCCAGTTCCACCTCGTCGAGCAGGCGCTGACCACCGACACCGAACAGGTCGGTCATCGGCACCGCCTCTCCTTCTTTGGCCAACACGGCGTGGACCTGGGCCTTCGCGTTCGAGCGCAGGTGGACGAGCTTGCCCCGGTAGCGGATGAGTTCACGAAGCTCCCGTAGTGGCGGCGGGGCCAGCCAGCCCTCGGCCAGGCGTCCCATGCGCAGCAGGTCGACGAGGTCGGTGGCGTCGCGCTCGTCGTTCTTCACCCGGCGGTTGCCCCAGTTGTTGCCGAGGGGATGGGCGAGATGCACGTTTCCGCCGCACGCGTCGATCACGTCGGCTGCCCAGTACCACCCATAGGTTGCTTCCAGGATCACCTCGGGATGTTCACCGGCCTTGACCAGCTCGGTGGCCAAGGCCACCGGGTCGTTGTCGATGCGGACCGTCTCCAGGGTCTCCCCTGCATCATTGCGGCGCACAATCACGCTGCGCCTTCGGTGCAGGTCGATGCCGACATACTGTTGTTGCTGTTCCACGGGAGTCTCCTTCCGTCGCTTCCGGGTTGGTGTCGCAACCCCAAGTGTGCTCCGCACACCTGGTCCCGGGCGACGGGAGGACTCCCGTTGGGTCTTCGACTTCGATCGGCTGGACTTCGCGACGTCCCTCGACGGCATGGGCTCGCACTCCATGTTCGGCGCTCGAGCCGGTGCGGTTGACCGATGCTCGTCACGCGGGAACGGCGCTGCGCTCCTTCATCACATCAGAGGCGGTTATTGACCGTGGCTGATCTCAACCAGGCACGAGTGAGTCACCCCGAATCCGGTTGCAGCACCTTTCCGTTGAACCGGGCAGACCTCATCCAATGGCAAACGTGATCAGCTTTTTGGCCCGCGTAGGTGCAGTCGGGGATGACCGGCACGGTCGCTTCGACTCGATGCCGCCGTGGTCGCCGCCGTTCCCGCAAGGGGCTCGTTGGTTTGGGCGATCTGTCCGCTGTCCTGAGACAACTGAAGGGGGACGACTTGCTCGTCCATACCTTCACGCAGCGCCGTGATTGAGGCATCGACCAGCTCGGCCCGGTAGGAGAAGAGAAGGGGATAGGTGATGGTGAGCACGGGCCGACCAGTGCGACTGAGCTCTGTTGTGTAGTCGTTGTAGCCCCAGGACGCGACCCATCCGCCGGTCGGCAGCTTGATTGCGCTGCCACAGCACAAAGCGGGTGTCGACCTCGGATCGGTCACCTGCTGGACAAGCTTGGCGGTCATCTTCGTCGTGTTGATCTTGAAGACGACTGCCCTCACCCGACGATTCGCCCGCGTGCCATCGTCCTGGACCGTCACTTCCCCGTTCGGCAACAGCCGCGCGTAGTGCTGTCCCGAGAAGTTGGTGGGATGCCGCGAGCCGGCGATGGTCAAGCTCTCGGGCGTCGGTGTGCCGGCGAGCTTCCAGGTGATGGCTCCGGTTGCCATGTCGACCCGATAGACGGCATCGAGATGGCGAGCACTGAAGATCACCCCTCCATTTCCGTCGTATTGGATCGAGTTCATGTGAATCACGTCCGGATACTGGTCGTGCCAGTTGGCGTTCTCTGCGGCGACGTTGACGTGGTCGGCCGTGCTCCAACTCCAGACCACCTGGCCGGAGGGGGTGAACTCGACGATGTCGTCATCGATGATCGCCGCCTCCGAGGACAAGCCCCACGAGGACAGGTCCGCGGTCCCCGGCACCCGCTCGATACCCAGGTAGTTGCCGTTGGGAAGGAGTTCGAGATCGTGAGTGTCAAGCGGGAGGGACTCCCCTCCGACGCCCCCTTGGATTGTCCCATCCAGCCCGACGAGCTCAAATGAGTTTGGCTGGCTGACCGCAACGGTAGTTGGGGTGAGGAACTCGGCGTATTGCGGTTGTCCAGACCCTCCCGGCTCGGCCCCGTCGTACCACCAGACGGGCACTCCGTCGTCGTCAAAGGCGATCGCATAGGTCTCCAAGGTCACGAGGTATCCAGGTGCTTTGGGGTGCCCGCTCACCGTCGAGTAGTAAATGGGAAAGTCATTTGGGAGGCAACGGATGTAGTAAGAGCTCCCTCCGTAGTCCACCTCGAGGGATTGATCCGCAACGAGGGATACGTTGAGGTTCACCGGTCCGCTGAAAGTCTCGCCACCGACGACCACGGTTCCCGATCCCGTGGTGCTGACGCCGGTCGTCGGGTCACCCGTGCAGCGGATCGCATAGTCCTGAATCTTCGGGTTGTAAGCCGGAATCAGCCCGGGGTTGGTCACGATCGAAAAACGATTGGTCGTCGCGGCCGCGCTGGACGAGCCGACACCAATGAAGAGCAGTGGCACCAAGAGGCAGCTGACGGCCGCGGCCATCACGAGCCCGACGCGACTCTTTCTCATTGACTCCCCTCCTCGCTGACAAGACGAATCACTTTCGTACCCATGGGCCAGCCCTTCGGCCTGGGACTGCCTGTACACCCGCCCGCCTGTGGAAGGCATAGCACCGGAAGGCCGGATCAGCAACAAGTATCACTGGCCGTCACATGGTGTTCTCACTGAGCGAGCGGGTCACCACGGGTGATAACCGGGGGTGCCCCCAAACACGGTTCGGTTATACAGGTGATCCACCTCCTGGGCTAGGCACCCGGGGGATCCTCCTCGGGTGCAAGCCCGATAAGGAGGTGTGCGGTGGTGTGGAGTCCGTCATTCGAGTGTCACGTCCGTCCGGACGGTGAACGCGAGTACCGCATCGGCCATGAGTTGGTCGACCAGTTCTTGGAGTTCGTGGTGGGCCGGGCCCGTCCGAACACCGTGCGGTCCTACGCCCACGACCTGAGCGTGTTCTTCGCGGTGGTGGCCAAAGAGCCCACCGAGGTGACCCCGAAGGACGTGATGGCCTTCGTGACGGCGCAACGTCGTCCACGGCCCGGTGCCGAGAAGGTGGTGCGCATCGCCGATGGTTCTTCGGGATTGTCGGCGGCGACGATCAAGCGCCGGCTGGCCGCGGTTTCGAGCCTGTATGGCTACCTGATCACCCGTGACGATGTCGGCGTGACGGTGAACCCGGTTCCTCGGGGCATCGCCACCCGCCAGAGCCGGTCCCGCAATGGTCGGGGCCTGCCGCTCGTGCGTGGGGTGCGTCGACTGCCGAGGATCCTGGACCCTGAGGAGATCGAGGCGTTCATGGGCGCACTGCGCACCGACCGGGACCGGGCCATGGTCCAGGCCATGGTGCTCGGAGGACTGCGGCGGTGCGAAGTGCTGGGTCTGCGACTCGGCGACTTCCGACTCGGCGAGTGGCGGGTGATGATCACCGAGGGCAAAGGCGGCCACGAACGCCTGGTGCCACTCTCGCCGACCTTCTTCGCCACGGTGGCTCGCCACATGAACCACGAACGACCGCCCGAAACCACGAGCGACTCGCTGTTCGTCTCGCTCAAAGGACAGCGTCGAGGTCAACCGCTCTCGACACCAGGACTCGACGAGATCGTGCGCGCAGCACGGAAGCGAGCCGGTCTCAGCCACGGCACCTGCCACGAGCTGCGTCACACCTGCTTCACCCGGTTGCGAGAAGCGGGGATGGCCATCGAGGCCATCCAAGCCCAGGCCGGACACCGCTCCATCTCCTCGACACGGGTCTACCTGCACCTGGGCGTGGACTGGCTGGCCGACGAGTACCGGCGGGCCGCCGAGGCCATCGAGGCTCAGGCCCTGGTGGGGGTGGCCCAATGAGCGCACTGGCCCAACCACTGCAGCCCAAGACGCGCCGTTCCGGAGGCGGGACGCCCGAGGTGACGTGGGGCGAGATCGCCGCCCGAGTGCCCCGCATGGCTGCCACCATGGCCTCCTACCTGGACCAACTCGCAGTCTCGGCCCGTCCAGCCACCGTGAGCGCAGCCGACGTGGCGCTCCGGTTGTTCGCTCACCGGGTCACCGCCGCCGATCCCACCTGCGTCTCGGTGGCCGCCATCGGACGAAGCCACATCGAAGACATCAAGTGCTGGCAGGCCGCCCGACTGGGAAGGGGTGGCAAGCCACTGTCGACCACCACTATCCGGCACCGGCTCTCCATGTTGCGCACCTTCTTCGAGCGGATCATCGAGTGGGACTACGACGACGCTCCGGCCCGCCTCCCCATCTACTCGAGCGACTTTCCCGCCCTCGACGAACCCCTGCCCAAGTTCTTGGACGACCCGACGGCGGCCAAGTTCATGGCCACACTGGCCAACGATCCCAATCGGCGCCGTCGCCTCATGGTCGAGCTGTTGGCCCGGACCGGGATGCGCGTCGGTGAACTCGCTGCACTGGAAGACGACGCCGTGGTCCGCCAGGGCGATCTCCACCAGCTCAGGATCCCGGTCGGCAAGCTGCACAACGACCGCTACGTGCCCCTCCTGCCCATGCTGTTGGATCTCATCGTCGGCTATCAGGCGATGCGCGGACCGTCCCGTTCTGGGCACTTGGTCGAACGAGACGACGGCAGGGCATTCGACCGGCGCACCATCCAGCGTTACGTCGCCACCGTGGCCAAGCGGGCCGGGATCGGTCACGTCCATCCTCACCAGTTGCGCCACACACTGGCCACCCAGTCCATCAACCGGGGCATGAGCCTCGAGGCGATCGCCGCCCTGCTCGGTCACCGGTCGATGGACATGACGCTCACGTACGCTCGCATCTCGGATCGCACGGTGGCTGAGGAGTACTTCAAGGTCACCGAGGCGGTCGAGGCCAACTACCGACAGACAGGCTCACTTCCCATCGGCGCCAGGAACACCGACACGGCCAAGCCTCCGACCGAGCACCAGCGCCTGCTCGCCAACGGTCACTGCACGCGTCCCGCCCTCCTCGGCTGCGCCTTCGAGAGCGTCTGCGAGCGGTGCGGGTTCTTCGAGTCCGGCCCGAAGTTCCTCACCATCCTGAGGCGGCAACGGAATCACGCCGAGGAGCGCGGCCAGGACGAGCGGACCGAACTCTTCGACGGCCTCATCGAGGGAGTCGCCGAGGCCCAGTGAGTGTGCTTCGATGGGAATGAGCCCAGGGCCTACGGATTACCTGTATAACGCCGGGAAGGTGGCGGGTATTAATCGTGGCTGATCGGTACCTTCGGGGCACCCGTACCCGAGCGGTATCCGGCAACAGCGAGCGTTCGATCCAGCTACAACCCCGGTGCCCAGGTGATCTCCCATCGGTTGCCCTCCGGGTCAGCGATGTACTCCGAGTAACCGCCCCACTGACGCTTGACCGGACCGGCGACCGCCCGAGCCCCGGCCGCCAAAGCCGAACGGCACGTCTCGTCGACAGCGTCGGTGCTCTCGACACTGACCCCAAGCGTGATCCCGTTCCACGCCCTCCCGGGCATCGGTTCCCCAGGAGCCGCTTCCTGGCCGAGTTGCCCAAGGGGATACAGGGCAAGAAGCACGCCTTCGGCCTCGAAGGTAGCGAAGTCGTCGGTCGATCCGGGCCTCTCCTGCCAGCCAAACTCGGCATAGAAGGCTCGGAGGGTCGGCATTTCCCGTACCCCGAGGGTGATGTAGCTGATCCGCTGAGGGAAGGTCACATCGTCAACTCTGCCCGATAGATCGGAAGCCCGGGACGTGTCGATACCGGAAGGGTTCTGAGTGCCCCCGACCGCCGGGTGGGTGTCACGCTACGGCACCTTGGGGCAGGGCCTTCGACGACGTCAGATCAGGTGGGAACGAAGATGATGGTCCGGTCATCAGCAGTTGCCGCTCGCGTATCTAGGATTGTTCCGACCAAGGAGGCACCATTGAGCGCATATGACGTACGAATGGTTGTGTTGTCAACCGACGACCTAGATGAATCAATCCAGTTCTACACCGAGACCCTCGGGATGCGGCTGAAGTTTCGCGACGGAGCCCACTTTGCAGCCCTAGACGGTGGGTCGATCACCATTGCGTTGGCGACCGCAGTAGATCACCCCATGCCCGGACAGGTCGTCGTCGGCATCAAGACGGACGACGTCGACGCCGCCGCGCACGCTGTTGAGGCCAACGGAGGTGGCATCGTGAAGGGACCGTATGACGACGCACACGAGCGCCGTGCCGTGGTCTACGACCACATGGGAAATGGTTTGGTCTTCTACAGTCCGCTGGCCCGGTGAAGGGAAGATGTGGGCCAACTGCAGGACCTTGACGCCGGCAGCTGAGCTGTCCCCTACCACCGGGAGCGGGGCGGTCATCAAGTGTCACCGACCGACACGTCGGGGATAGGACGGGTGACAGGATGAAGGGGTGGATCAGGAGTACTTGGTGGCCTACGACTACGGCATGGGTGGCCTCTGGGCCATCCCGATCGCACCGTCCGCCGATGCCATTACCGAGAAGTACCCGGAGTTGGTCGTAGCTGCCGAGCGTCCGCCGTGGATGGACGACGATCGTTTCGAGCAACTCCGCACCGAGCCTCTATTGCTTGATGATCCCCCTTCGGGAATTCTCACGGCGATCGTTGCTCAGCGGGACAAGTAGCGCAGGACATGCCGACACCGGATCAGCCTGGGGCGCCCCACACCACCGGCTCGGGGTGCGTTATCTGCGGGTCCGCGCTTGCCGCCCGCTAGTGCCGTGACCGGCAACGTTCCTGGGGCGCGTCCACCACTTCTGTCCTGAGGTCGCGCAACATGGGGCATGGCCGAACGAGTGCGTGTCCGTGAGATCACCAACGTCGAGGGGAACAAG
>JBKQRT010000336.1:0-12260 GCA_052143895.1 Acidimicrobiales bacterium
CGGCGTTCTCGGGTCATCTCCTGCTTGGCATCCTCGACCCAGCAGATGAACTCGTTGCGGGCCAGGGGCGTGATGTCCTTCCAGGCATCGAGTGCCGTGGGGTTGGCGATCAGCGCCTCACACAGGTCTCCTGGAAGCTTGTGTACCACCCCACCGGGCACTCGGGGGCTGCTCACAGGGCCACGGTAGCGGGGTCAGGGCGAGCCTGATCACCATCCAAGCGGCCTCCTGAGCACCCTGAAGGAGAGCTGGCCGACATAGGACTGGCGCTGTGGGGCGAGAGGTACGACGTGCCGTATGCCTGAGTTCCCATCAGCCTTCGGGAAGAGCGGCAAAATCACGCTTGGCTTGCCGATACCAACCCATGCCTTTGATGGGGTTCTTCCACCGACCTTTCATCTCCTTCAAGGCACTTTCGTGCGTCGCGTCACCGTTAGCGACCATCTCCTTGAGATGTCGATCTTGCGCCTTGATGACCTCGTCTGCGGTCGTGCCCTGGTGGGGAGAGTCGCATGGGCCCCCAAGTTGTTGACACGTCATGGTCTTCATAATCCTCGCTTCCTTTCACTGTGTCTGACTGTTCTTGGAACGCCAATGTGGTCCGCGCGCATCAACCTCTTGACACACGGACTATGTCCATGGTCGCTAGCACGTCTGGGTCGGCGATCAGCTCGACCTCGTGCACCAGGCCCGACTCGACATGGAATACGAATGCGACCTTGGTCGACCCGGCGTGGAACCAAGCGGCGCCAAGCTCACCATCGATAGTGACAGGTGCCGCCCCCCGGGCGCCGTTGAAGCGAGCAGCCACGGCGACTGCCCCCTCGTATGCGGATTCTGTGCCCATCGTCTGCCCGACCAGGTCGGCACGCATGACGACGTCGGGCGCGAGCAGCGACAACAAGCTGGCAAGCTCCCCACCGCGGGCTGCAGCGAGGAACGCGTCGACGACCCGCTGGCTCTCGGCGCGCGCTGCCTGCGACGCGGCCGGCTCCGGCACGCCCTGCACTTTGCGCCGCGCCCGGCTCGCCAACTGGCGTACAGCGGTACTCGAGCGCCCCATGACAGCGCTGACCTCGTCGAACGGATAACCGAACACATCGTGCAGGACGAACGCAACCCTCTCGGCCGGCGCCAGGGCATCGAGGACGACCTGCATCGCGTCGCCCGTCTTCTCGGCGAGCAACGCGTCGGCCTCAGGCTCAGCCGGAACATGGTCGTCGGGCACCTCGGCTTCGACTACTGACCTGGTACGCCGCTTGCGTAGCTGGTCAAGGCAAAGCCGCGTCACGACGGTCGTGAGCCAGGCAGGCAAGTCATCGATGGCGTCGGTGCGGGAGAGCCGAAGCCAGGCTTCCTGAAGGACGTCGTCCGCATCGGCCTCCGACCCGAGTATCCGGATGGCGATCGCGGTCAACCGGGGCCGCTCGGCGTCGAAATCGGTCACTTCCATCGTGGTCACACCATATTGACGCAGGGCACCTCCAGAATGTGACTGCCACGCTTACGACGGGAAAATCCCTGGCGGCGACCGTCCATAAAGTGCCGGTCGGGGACGCTTTCACCCGTGTAATCGCGATTTTGGGACGGACTGGGAGAATTCGTCGATGAGCAGTCCGCCAACGAGGCGGTTTGCCGATCGTCCCAACGTCACCCTCAACGTCACCCTCCCTGGTCTGGCCGCTAATTCCCTGCCCGGTGATGGAAGGCTGGACGGCGATGACGGGAGGGACCGCAGTCCCAGCTGAGATTCAAGTCGAGAGGTAGATGGGACGCCGAGTTCGCGCGCGTTCGCACCCGCCACGCTGAATGGCCGAGCCCTCCCGGATCAGCAGGTACCCCCGCACTCCAGTGGAACGGGCACCCGGGCTCGGTTCGCTCCACTGGCTCGACCCTGTCAAGCGTCGCCGGCGCCATCCGAGTCCGATGGGCAGCCCGGCCGATCCCACATCACGCCCGCTGAATACCTTGAACACGATTGCATCAAGGGGGTCCCTTGCAGCTGAGAACCGTTCCGACCGACCTCGGAGATCCAGACGACCACTGACGCGGTGTCTTCGCCTCAGCCGCGACTCTGGCGCCCTCTGGCGGGACGGTGACCCCTTCGCCGCTGCCCGCCACCCCTACGCGATCGGGAGAGCATCGGAGCGCTCTCGTCGGTGCTCCCGAACGAGGTGGCGCCCAGGCGGGTATCGAGCCCGCCATGACCGCCAACGCAACGTAACCCTCATCGGTTCCGCCAGAGCGGTACGCATCATCCACACCCGTGCACCAAGAGGTGAGATCGCCCTTCGGGCGGATCCTGACGCCTTCGCGGAACGCGTCTCGCGACGGGCGAGGGTGACGTGAGCATCGATGATGCACAGGAGTGGCGCGTAACGTAGATCTCTGGCGATACCGACGTAAGTGATCAATCCGGCGTTCACGGCGGGCTCGATGCCCGCCAGGACGCCGTTTCGATCCGACCGGCCGACGAGACCCGTCCCAGCGGCGTTGCACATGTGAACGAAGAGCGCGAACGGCCCGCGCATTTGCAGGGTGTCGCCACAGTGGGCTGGGATGGCTGGAGATGCGAGGGGGGACCGTCGCTGGAGGTTGGGGCCGCGGACCGGCAAGAGGACACTCGTCCCAAGACCAGCTGGCCGAGCGCGAACAGCATCGGCTGGAGTTCCCCGACCTGATCATTTCGGCAGGCGAGCGGTCAGCCGGACGTTGGCGAGCCGAACACGAGTGGGTGGCTCCCCGCAGAAGCCCCTGATCCGGCGCCTCCTGGGATCCACTCTTCGGCCCGTCGCCAGGAATCGTGGTGGAGTTCAACACCGCCTTTATCAGGGAGGGTGACGTTGCGACGCGTTCAAGGTGACGTTGAGGGTGACGTCGAGGGCCGATTGAGGCTCAACGTCACCTCTTGGCACCAACTGCGCTCCGAAGTCCGGGGTGACATTGGAGGTGACGCCGATCCGGAGGATGGGTTGCGACCACGGCACACCGCCTGGCACTGATCACGACCGGAGGATCACCATGCGCAACAACCCGACCCCGAAGTCGCCGAAGCCGCTGCTCAGCGTGGAGGAGGCCGCCGTCCTGTTGGGGGAGACTCGCTCCACGCTCTACCGGGCCATCAAGGCCGGCACCTTCCCTCTCCCCACCTTCAGGATCGCCCAAAGGATCCGTATCCCCCGCAGATCTGTCGAACGCCTGCTCGCCGGATTACCGCTCACCCCACCCGAGGATGCGAGCGTGGTCCTTTCCCATCCGAGTACGTGGTCGAGAGATCAGCTCGATCCTGCAGGAGGTCCAGATCCGGTGGCGACCGAAGACAGCATTTTCCCGACGTGAGCGGCGGCTCGCCGGTCCTCCTCGGGCACGGAGTCGGTGTAGTGGCGGGCCATCTTGACGGTCGACCACCCCAGCCTGGTCTGCTTCTGCGACTCGGAGATCACCGGGTCGAGCACCGTGGCGTGGAAGTGGCGCAGCGAGTGCATGTGCACGTCGGCAGCTACCTTTCCCTTCGCTCGCACCGTTGCGAAGGTGTGGCTCATCGCATCAGGGTGAGGCGGGATCATTCCACCGGGCTCGGAGGAGAACAGGAAGGACTCTGGCTCGAGGTTCAACCCGCACGCCACCGCCAACGTCCGTTGTGCGAGTTGCAGCCGCCTGAGTATCGAGGCGGTGTCGGAGTCGATGGCCAAGGTTCGGATGCTGGCCCGGGTCTTCGGCGATTTCAGAATGGCGCCGCCCTTGGCCGCTACCACGCTCTGGCTGATCCGAACTGTGCCCGCGTGGAGGTCGATGTCGTTCCAGCGGAGGGCACAGACCTCGCCCCTCCGCATGCCGGTGGCCGCCACCAACCGGAGTACCGCCCCGAAGCTCGGATCGAACCTGTCGGCCGTGGCAATCAGCGTGCGCACCTCGTCGAGGCTCGGAGACCTCACCTCATCCCGCTCGTCCAGTGCCCAGGTGGGCAGTTCGGTGTCGGCGATCGGATTCGGCAGTACGCCGCCGCTCCACTTTCGGGCGAGTCGGCAGGCCCGATGCATCAGAGCCCGGATCTGACGGACGCTCGCCTCGGCCAGACCGTCGGCCTTCAGGCGGCGAAAGTACTTCTCGACGTCGTACGGGCTGAGCGTCGTCAGCCGCTCGTTCCCGATCGACCCGTACACGTGCTTCATCCACATGTTCTCGTAGCGTCGGACGGTCGACGGGGAGAGGTCCTCCCAGCCGTTGTCCTTCCACCCCTGGATGGCGTCGTTGACCGTTGTTCGCACGTTCCAGCGGGGTGCCTCGACGACCGGCGGCGGGACCGGCTCGTTCTCCGCAGTCGCGACCAGTCGGGATAGCTCGCGCTCGGCGGCCCGCTTGCCGCCACGAAACGTCTGGTTGCCGTGACGCACTTTGCCGTTGGCATCTCGACCGAGGAACACGCGCAGTTCCCATACGTTCGGCTGCCGCTCGCGCATGCTTCCGGGCATTTGCCCCTCCAGACTGTCTCCCAATTGTTGGGCAGGATGTTGGGTATTAGGCTATCTGGAGGGTGTGACGAAGACAAAAACTACCTCTGACCTGGTGGGCCGTGCGAGTCTCGATCTCGCCACCTTGGGATTAAAAGTCCCCTGCTCTACCGGATGAGCTAACGGCCCGTCGAGGAGCGTACCGGCTCGGATCCGGTCGCTCAGTCGGTGGATACAGTCGGACGGGAACAGGTGCCGTCCCCCTGCCGGGCGGCCCGACGCCATCGAACCTGATCGACCGAGAGCGGCTCGCCGTACCCCCGAGTCGCCCTGACCCCTTGGAAGGAGTGACCGCCGATGGACGTCCTGGACAACCCGGTGTGGTGGTCCCTGGTCGATCGGCAGCGGGAGCTCGGTGCGGTCACATCCAGTGCCGCCCGGTTCGACCCGGAGGTCGCTCCCTTCGGCGGATTCAGCGCCGATCCGGCGCCCTCCGACTGGGCGGACCTGGCCGATTTGAGCAACGCGGGCGGCATGACCGCTCTGATGGGGATCGAGGGGGAGGCCATGACGCCGCCCCCTGGGTGGGAGGTCCTCCGCGAGATCCCTGCCGTACAGATGATCGGCCCGGCCCTCGGCGGTCGGGTGGGCGGGCGCGCCCCGGCCACTCCGTCCGGACCGGGCCCCGCGGATGTCCCCGTTCCGCTCACGGCTGTCGACACCGACGACATGCTGGAACTGGTCGGCCTCGCCCAACCGGGCCCGTTCTTGCGACGGACCGTGGAGTTCGGTGGTTACCTCGGCATCCGCCGGGCGGGGTGCCTGGTCGCCATGGCCGGTGAGCGGCTCCGTCCCACCGGCTATGCGGAGATCAGTGCCGTGACGACCCATCCGGACCACCGTCGACAGGGCCTGGCGGAACTACTGGTGAGAGCCGTGGCGACGTCCATCGCCGAGCGGGGCGAGACTCCGTTCCTGCATGCTTCGGTGGGCAACTCGGATGCCATCCGCCTCTACGAGGCGATGGGGTTCACGGTGCGGCGAACCCTCAGCATCGCAGTGGTGCGGTCGCCGGTGCGCTCATCCCCGTGAACACGCCGCGCCGGGCTCGTCGGCGGCGCCACGCCATCCGGGACGATCGGTGACCGGGTAGAAGTCGCCGGTCCCGGGGTCCTGTTCGTACGGCACCGGTGTCGGACCACCTGTGGCCAACTCGGCGACGGCGTCGAGCAGGACCTCGATGTCTCGTCCCGACGTCCCGAGTCCGGCACTGGCACGGACCGCGCCGGGCACGTGACGGTGGTCGCCCCGAAGGACCTCGCGGCGGTAGGTAGCGACCGCCCTCTCGTCGAGACCCAGAAGCCGGATCACATAGGGGTGGGCACAGAAGCACCCGTGGCGCACGGCCACACCGAATTCGGCGCTCAACCGGGCTGCCACCAGGGCGTGGTGCATGCCCTCGACAGTGAACGCCGCCACCGGCAGTGTCTGCGACCCACCTGCCCGTGCGCCGCTGCCTGCCCCGTCCCCGTGCGGCCCGAGCAGGCGCACACCGTCGATGGCACGCAGCCCCGCGACGAGTCGGTCGGCCAATGCCCGTTCGTGAGCGGCAATCCGCTCCCATCCGACCGTGCCGAGCGCGTCGATGGCGGCGTGCAGCGCCACCGCCCCGATCACATTGGGAGAGCCGGCCTCCTCCCGGTCGGGGGGTGTTGTCCAGACCACCTCGTCGAGCCCGACCAGATCCACCGCTCCTCCGCCGGCCAGGAAAGGGTCGCCGGTCTCGAAGAGACTGCGTGGTCCGATGAGCGCACCCGAGCCGAACGGGGCATACAGCTTGTGGCCGCTGAAGGCCAGGAAGTCGGCCGCCGCGGGCAGCGGGCGGTGCGGGGCCAGCTGGGCGGCGTCGACCACGACCGGCACACCCCGGGCGTGAGCGACCTCGATGATCTCGTCCAACGGGGTCAGCCAGCCGGTGACGTTCGATGCTGCCGTCACGGCCAGCAGCGCGGGAGGCCGCCCCCCCCGGTCCAGCGCCTCGCGCACGTCATCGACCGAAAAGGTCCCATCGGCGGCGCACTCGACGTAGCGCCGATCGGCGACCCGTCCCCAGGGCAGAAGGTTGGCGTGGTGCTCCACGACCGTGGTCACCACGACGTCGTCCGGCCGGAGCTGCAGACGGTAGGCCAGATGGTTGATGGCCTCGGTGGTGTTCCGGCAGAAGATGGCCACGTCGGGGCCGTCCGGCCGTCGACCGGCGAAGGCCAGCACGGCTCGTCTGGCCTGCTCGTAGGCCGCCGTGGCGTAGCGCGACCGGTAGCCGGCGCCCCGGTGCACGCTCGAGTACCACGGGAGGAACTCGTCGACCCGTGCCGCCGCCGCCGGATGGGCCTGCGTGGATGCCGCCTGATCCAGCTCGACGGCCCGCCGGTCGGTACCGTCGAGGCACGGCACCAGCTGGCCCGTCCCGACCAGCACGGTCAGAGGGTCCGTTGCCGTGGCGGAGGGTGCGTCGTTCAGTCCGTGAGAAACCACGCCGTCACCCTACGAGCAACCGGCGGACCGAGGGTACGCTGCCTGCATGGATGCCGAACCTCCTGAGGACCGGACGACTTCCACCGGGCCGACCCCACTGACCGGGACCCTCGGGTCCGGGCCCGAGCCGTCGCTTGGTCAGGCGTCCGGCGTGGCCGTGGTGTCCATCGACGAGATCGACCACCTGCTCGATCAGGTCGAACGGGCGCTGTCACGGCTCGACGACGGCACCTACGGTTCGTGTGAGTCTTGCGGGTCGCCGATCGATGACGCCGTCCTGGCGGAAGCACCCACCGAACAACGCTGTGGGGCCTGCGAGGAACCTGCCCTCGACTGATGGAGGTGCCGAATGGGCACCTCCATCAGGGGTTGTCATGACGGAGGTGCCAGACTCGGCGTGGGTCACGGGCGCCCGAAGTCTCGGACGGAACGTGGGTTACTTCCCCGAAGCAGAACCGCTCTGGCCCGGGGCGTTCCGGGAGGCGTTGCCGGCCCTGGCCGGCCCCGTCGCCACCGGTGGCTACTTCTTGGTCTCCCAGAAGATCTTGTCGATCTCGGCGATCTGGGCGAGGAGTTCGTCGGCCACCGCCACGTCGGTGCTCTTCTTGACGTCGCCGGCCTTCTTGGTCGCCTTCCAGAACAGATCGTGCAGCTGGGGGTACTTCTCGAGGTGCTCGGGCTTGAAGTAGTCGGTCCACAGCACCCACAGGTGGTGCTTGACCAGCTCCGCCCGCTCCTCCTTGATGACGATGGCCCGGATCTTGAAGGTGTCGTCGTCCGATGCCTTGTACTTCTCGAGCGTCCCCTTGATCGACTCGGCCTCGATGCGGGCCTGGGCCGGGTCGTACACGCCGCAGGGCAGGTCGCAGTGGGCGTGCACGACCTGCGGCGGCGCCAGGCGATCGAGTGAGGCGAGCAGGTGGTCTGCAATGCGCATGAGCGGTGCTCCTTCGTGTTCGATGGATGGGACCGGCTGGTACATACTTGGACATGGCGTCCGGTGGCCTCACCTTACCCAGGTTCCCGGCAGTGGGAACTCGCGATTCCCCTGGCCGGAGGGCCGCCGGATGAGACGGCCGGCCCCGTTCGTCTGGGCCGTCGTCGTGTCGGGCGCCGTCCTCGCCGTCGGGGCGTGCCTCCGGTCGTTCCGCCGGGTCGAGGTGGCGGGGGCATCGATGGCTCCGGCGCTCCTCGCCGGGGATCGCCTGGTGGTCGTGGGCGTGCCGTGGGGCAGCCCGCCGTGGCCGGCCCCCGGGGACGTGGTCGCCCTGCGCGACCCCCGGGACCGGGGGAGGATCCTGGTCAAGCGGGTCGTGGCCGTCGACCGGTCGGCGGGGACGATCGAGGTGCTCGGCGACGCCGTCCACGCCAGCACGGACAGCCGTACCTTCGGTCCGGTGCCCCGCTCCTCGATCGTCGGCCGAGCGGTCTACCGCTACGCCCCGGCCGACCGCAGCGGGCCCCCGCCATGGCCGGGGGAGTACCATCGGGCGTGATGCCAAGCCACCGGGACGATCTCGACCGCATTCTGACCAGCACCTATCTCGATGGGATCGAGACCAAGTCGCTGGCGGACATCCGCGCCATGCGCACCGAGTGCCAGGAAGCCGAGGTGGCCCTGTCCTACCTGCGCCGCCTCATCCAGGGACGCCTGGACATCGTCCACACCTATCTGGAACACCCCGGGTCGGACGCGCTGCGCGACCTCGGCGCACTCGTCAACGACCTCCCGAGCATCCTCTCGTCAGGCCCGGGCCGACCGCCTGGCCCCGGTCACCTCCCCCAGCTGCTCTCGCCCGACACCGAGGAGGCCGACCTCACCGCCGAGCTCGACGCGGTGCTGGGTGCCGACGAGATCGCTACGCTGGCCGATCGCGACGTCGACCAGCTCAACAGCGTCGCCGGAAAGCTGGAGGCCATCGAGGGCCGGGTGTCCGGCGATCGCCGTGCCCTGCACGAGCGCATCGATGCCCTCCAGGCCGAGCTGGTCGACCGGCACAAGACCGGCCGGGCCACGGTCGACGGCCTGCTGTCGTGAAGGAACCGCCGCGTCCCGACGGCACCCAGTTCGTCAAGGAGCTCCCGGAGCGCTTCAACGAGCTGGGCTCGTTCATCCGCGAACAACGGAGCTCGGCGCGCCTCTCGCTGCGGCGCCTGTCCGAGCTGGCGGGGATCTCCAACCCCTACCTCAGCCAGATCGAGCGCGGCCTGCGCCGACCGTCTGCGGAGATCCTCCAGCAAATCGCCAAGGCCCTGCGGATCTCCGCCGAGACCCTCTACGTGCAGGCCGGCATCCTCGAAAAGCCCGATGGGGACACCGACCTCTCCCGGCACATCTTCGCCGATCACCACCTCACCGAGGAGCAGCGCCAGGCGATGCTGCGCATCTATCTCTCCTTCCGTCACGAGAACGAGGACCAGGCGGCGGCCGCGGCCAGCGATCCGCACGGCGCGGCCAACGGGCACACCGGTGAGCAGGCGGTCGGCCAGGTGATCGGAGAGGGTCCCGCGCCCACCGATTCCACGACTGCAGCCGGCTGAACGGGGCGCCCCGGTAGGATCACCGGCGCATGAGGCGTCTGGCCGTCCTTTCCCTGCACACCTCACCTCTCGCCCAACCGGGCACAGGGGACGGTGGGGGCATGAACGTCTACGTGCGCGAGTTCTCGTCTGCACTGGCCCGCGCCGACGTGGCGTGCGACGTGTTCACCCGGTCCTGGTCGGAGGACCTGCCACCCGTCGTCGACGTCGAGCCCGGGCTCCGGGTCCACCACGTGGCGGCCGGGCCGCCGGTCCCGCTGGCCAAAGAGGTGCTGCCTGCCGTGGTGGAGGAGTACGCCGACGGCGTCCTCAAACTCATGCAGACGTCGGAGGGACCGGGCGGCACGGACATCCTTCCGTTCGACGCCGTCCACGCCAACTACTGGCTGAGCGGCGTCGCCGGCCATGTCGTCAAGCATCAGCTCAACCTCCCGCTGGTCTCCACCTTCCACACCCTCGACCGGGTGAAGGCCGAGGCCAGCCCCGAGGAGGTGGAGGCGGACTCGCCGCACCGTCGCGCCGAGGCAGAAGCCACCGTCATCCGCTGCTCGGACACCGTGCTGGCCTCGTGCTCGGTGGAGGCGGCCCAGATCTCCGAGCTCTACGGCGCCGACCCGACGCGGATCCGCATCGTGGCTCCTGGCGTCGACCACGCGTTCTTCGGGCCCGGGGACCGGCGCCAGGCCCGACGGGCCATCGGCGTTGCCGACGACGGTCCCCTGCTCCTCTTCGTCGGCCGCATCCAGCCGCTGAAGGGGGTGGCCGTCGCCGTGCGCACCCTGGCCGCCCTCGGACGCGACCACGGTGACCCCCGCCTGGTCATCGTCGGCGGCCCGAGCGGTCCCCACGGCGACGCCGAGCTCGAGCACCTGGTGGCCCTGGTCGACGAGCTCGGACTCGCCGACCGGGTGCGCTTCGTGCCTCCCCAACCCCACGAGCTGCTCTCGACCTTCTACCGGGCGGCCGACGTCTGCCTGGTGCCGAGCCGCTCGGAGTCCTTCGGCCTGGTCGCGCTCGAGGCTGCCGCGTGCGGGACCCCGGTGGTCGCCTCCGACGTGGGTGGTCTGCGCAGCCTCATCGACCACGGTCGCACCGGCTACCTGGTGGAGGATCCCCGGCCCGAGGCGTTTGCCGCCTGGATCCGACAGATCCTCGCTGAGCCGCTGCTCGCCGAGCGGCTGAGCACCGGTGCCGTGCTCCGGGCGAGGCGGTACACCTGGACCCGGGCCGCCCACCTGCTCTGCGAGATCTACGCCGAGCTCACGGCGGGGCGCCTCGTCGAGTGCTCGTGATCGACCGTTGGAGCGGGCTCCTCGGGCCCGAGGAGCGCCGAGCGGTGTGCGAGGTCATCGACCGGTGGGGCGAACGGGAGCTGGCCGCCGACGGAGCCCTGGTCGCCGTCGACCGGCAGGAGGGCGGTGACCCGGTGACCGGGGCGCCCCGTTGGTACCTGCGGCTCCGGGGCGACGAGAAGGAGTTCGTGACGGTCTGGCTCACCTTGCGCCAGCGGACCCTCCACCACGAGACCCAATTCATGCCCGCCCCGGAGACGAACGTGGAGGCGACCTGGGAGTACCTGCTCAAGAAGAACGCCGACCTGCTCGGGATGGCGTTCGCCCTGGGTCCGGAGGACGCCGTGTACCTGGTGGGCAGGGTCCCCGCCGACCGTGTCGACGACCAGGAGCTGGACCGGATCATGGGGGCCTCGCTGGCCTACACCGACGCCTGCTTCCCGACGGCGATGACCCTCGGCTACGAGGGTCGGTTCCGGCGCCGGCGGCCGTCACCATCGGCCCCGCCGGCCTGATCCCGCTCCGGCGGGCGGCGCCCCCCGGCCCGCGCGGCCACGGGGTCGGAGGCCGGGCCGCTGGTAGCGTCTCACCGCATGGCACCGAAGCTTCTGGTCGTCGGCGGAGGGAAGATGGGTTCCGCCCTCCTCACCGGCCTCATGGCCGGAGGGTGGGCGCCGGTGCACGAGCTGGCGGTGAGCGAGCCCGACCGGAGCCAGCGCGAGCGCCTCGCCGCCGCCCATCCCGGCCTCCACGTGGTGGAGGGCCCGATCCCCGCCGACGGGGCCGTCCTGGCCGTCAAGCCCGACGTGGCGGAGGCGGCGCTACGGGCGCTGCGCGCCGTGGGGATCACCCGCGTACTGTCGATCGTCGCTGGGCTGTCCTCGGCCCGCCTCGAGGCGGCGATGGAGCCGGGGGACGTCGTGGTCCGGGCCATGCCCAATACGCCGTCGCTGGTCGGGGCAGGGGTGGCCGGCCTGTCGGGCGGCAGCACGGCCACATCCGCTGACCTCGACTGGGCCGAGGGGATCCTCGGCTCGGTGGGCACGGTCGTCCGTCTTCCCGAACGGCAGCTCGACGCGGTGACCGGCATCTCGGGCTCGGGGCCGGCGTACGTCTTCCTGGTGGCCGAGGCCATGATCGAAGCCGGCGTCACGGCCGGGCTCAGCCGTGACGTCAGCCGCACGCTGGTGGTCGGCACCCTGCTCGGTTCGGCGCGCATGCTGGCGGAGACCGGCGAGGACCCCTCGGAGCTGCGGGCGGCGGTGACGTCTCCCGGCGGCACGACGGCGGCGGCACTGAGGACGCTCGAGTTCAAAGCCGTGCGCTCGGCGTTCATCGAGGCGGTGGCCGCAGCCACCGAGCGCTCGCGGCAACTGGGCCGATGAGCTGCGGTAGGCCACCACGGTCGCCACGGTCGCCACGGTCGCCACGGTCGCCACGG
>JBKQRT010000337.1:0-3209 GCA_052143895.1 Acidimicrobiales bacterium
TGCGCGCGACAACGTTGGCCGGATAGACTTCCCTGGGGGATGTCAGAACCCTGGGGAAGGCCCATCGGCGGCGTGTCGGGCTGTTGGGGCAGCTCCGTCGGCTGTTGGGGCAGCTCCGGCGGCGGAGGCGGGGTGGTCGCCGGCAGGGCGATGGCCTGGCCCGTGGTCTCGGGGACCGGGGTCGGGGCGGTCTCCGGCTCCGAGCTGCTGGCCGGCTGCTCTGCCGTCTGGTCGTTCTGTTCTTCGGTCACGTGCGGTCCTCCGTCTGAGCCCCGGCTCCCGGGTGCTTCTCCACGGGTTCCATTGGACACGCCAGGTCTGTATGCCAGGTCAGAGAAAGATATGACTCACATAAATGTTGTCTGTGACCCCTTCTATCGCAGGTGTTCTGACCGGGGGATTCCCGACGCAACGTCCCCGGGGCACATCTGACTTTCCGGACACGTGCCCAGAGCCATGAGCAGCGCACCCTCTCTCCTGAGCGGTGAGATCGTCACGGCGATCTGCGAGCGATTCGTGATCTCCCGGGAGGCCTACTACGTCTACCTGCGGCGATACAGGGCCGGGGGGATCGACGGGCTCGAGCCGAAGGCCCGCCAGTCCATCCTCTAGCCCCAGAGGACTTGCGCCGATATCGAGGAGTGCATCTGCTTAATGCGCAACGACCACCCCAAGTGGGGGGTCCATGGCCGCACAGCGCTTCGAGCAGACCTCAACGACCTGTGGCAAATCGACGCTTCGAATCGAGCACATAGCGCTTCACCCCAACCGGCCTGGTCGACGTCGTGGTCATCCTGCGGCAGCCGAGCTGCCGACGTCGTAAAGGGTTCCGCCACCCGACCCGCCGCCGTACGCGCCCGATGACACGATGGTCCCGTGGTTCTCGACCCACGCTGCCACAGCGCCGGTCGAGCCACCAGCTCCTCTCAGGCTCCACGGGTCGTACACGCTGTAGACCTTTCCCGTTTCGACGAGATGCTTGAACTCCCTCAGCGTGGGTGCGGGGTCCGAGCCCGTGAACCCACCCATTGCGATGACCGGCCTCCCGCTCTCGAGGATGAAGGGTGTGGCCTCCTCTGAGCCGTACACCGCGACCATGTATTTGGCGGATCCCTGGTGGCGCTCGAGGTAATCGATGAGCCTCTGGCTGACTTGCGCATTTCCGTCCCACAGCCTGGTGGCGCCCGCGGTGGGGCCAGCGACGGCGGTGATGTCCGTGACGTTCCCAACGGTCGTTAGCGCATAGGCCGCAGGACCGGCCAGCACCGAGGCCGTCGCCACGGCCCCGGCGACCAACGCGAGCCAGCTGACGCCGTGCGGCCTGACCATGTGGACGAACAGGAGCGCGGCCGACGCGACCCCGGTCACGACCACGGTGGGCCCGACCCAGGTGTCGTACCCGCTGGTGCGCGCGAGGAGTGCGTCGGCCCATACGACGGTGCCCACGATGGAGGCAGGGAGGACCCATGCCCAACGGAGCCTCTGGCGCCCGAGGCGCCAGAGGGCGATCGTCCCAGCTCCGGCGAGGGCGGCCACGGCTGGCGCCATCAGGACGGTGTAATAGGGATGGAAGATCCCGCGGGCGTCGTCGTACACTGCGAAGTACGTGAGGAGCGTGGCTCCCCACAGCACGAAGCCACCCCACTCGCGGTCGATGCGCTCGCGACCTCGTGTCAGGCAGCAGCCCCCGACGAGACCGACGATGGCGAGGGGCAGGAGCCAAGAGATCTGGCCGCCTAACTGCCTGTCGAACATCCGTCCCAGCCCCTCGGGACCGCCAAAAACGGTCCCGCTCCAGGCGGCACCGGATCCAGAGACCCGCGCCAAGCCGTTGTAGCCGAAGATGAGATTGAGCTCTGAGTTGTCGGTGCTCCCGCCGATATAGGGGCGCGCGCCGTTCGGCCACAGTTCTACAATCGTCACCCACCACCCGCTCGAGACGAGGACTGCGAGCGCGGCCCATCCGAGTTGTCCGATGCGCCGGCCGAGGCGCGGCGGGCCGCACCATAGGTAGGTCAGGCCGAGGGCGGGCACCACGATGAAGGCGTCGAGCGACTTGGTGAGGAACGCCAGGCCGACCAGGGCACCCGACAAGACGAGCCAGAGCGTCCTGGCGGTCTCGATGGCTCGCCAAAAGGCCCACATGGCGAGGACGAGCAGCAGGGTCAAGATCGCGTCGGGATTATCAAAGCGGAAAATGACAACGGCGACGGGTGTGAGAGCGAGCGCCAACGAGGACAGGGCCGCGGCGGGCTCGCCGAACCAGCGCCGCACAAGGTTGTAGAGCACCATGACCGTGGCGAGACCGGCCAGGGCTTGGGGGAGCAGCATGCTCCAACTGGAGAAGCCGAAGATTCGCCCTGAGAGCTCCATGACCCACAGGGCCACCGGAGGCTTGTCGACTGTGATGAACGAACCCGGGTCGAACGCGCCGAAAAAGAAGGCCTTCCAGCTCTCGGTTCCGCTCTTCACGGCGGCGGCATAAAAGGTATTGCCCATCCCGATGTGCGACAGGTTCCAGGTATAGAGGAGCGCGGTCAGTCCGAAGATGCCCGCCCGTGCCGGTACTGACCAGGTCGCGCGACCTTGCTGGTACCACGACGGGTGACGCTCGGAACGGGGTCGGACCTTCCCGGCCGGACTTGGGGGCGCCGAAGCTGGCTGCCTGTCGGCGAGCAGCACCCCGGCCCGATGTGCGGTCGGTCCCGCTGAGCCGACGCCGGTCACGGCGGTCACGGTAGGAAATCGCGTCTGCGGACGGGGTGCATCATCCCCGCTGTCGCCCTTTGAGCTTGTCGAAATGGGGCGCCGATCACCATCGCGCTCTCGGCGTTATCGGACCATCCCTTGAGCCACGTCGACCGGTTGCCACGGGTCTACGCTGGCATCGACGACCTGTACCCGCAGGGGGCCCCGTGGAAACTGCGATCTTCGACGCCGACAGCCACCTGATGGAGACGCCGGATTGGCTCGGTGAGTTCGCCGACGAATCGGTCCGCGGCCAGCTTGCCCCGCTGGGCCTGGGTGGAGCCGGCTCCGGCGCGGACGAGCTGATGGCGAGCCTGCCGGGACTCTGGGAGTCCCACCGCCATCAGGAGATCGGTCGTGAGGTCCTGAAGGGCCCGAAGGGCTGGATGGCGCCCGGCGCTCTCGATACCGGGGTGCGCTCCCGCGTGCTCGATGCCCTGCACATCGACGCCCAGCTCGTC
>JBKQRT010000338.1:0-2646 GCA_052143895.1 Acidimicrobiales bacterium
TGGAGCGCCTCGACCCCGAGTTCGTAGTGGCCTCGCCGCAGGTTCTGGATGAATGCGTGGCCTCGGATCACCGCGCTGGCAGTCCGGTCCCGTTTGAGGCCACGCATCGGTCGCAGCCTGGCCTTCAAGCGTGTGGGCGCCAAGAACCTCATCCGTGTCGCTGACCAGCAGTTTCCTCGACCGCAGACAAGACCGTGAGAATGGTCTGTGGCCCCCTCGTTTCTCTATCTCGCCTTCGTTCGCACCCTGCAGATCGTCTGCCTGCACCGGTCTGACGACACTGATCTGGCCATCGAGGTCGTCATGCTCCGGCACGAAGCGGCGGTGCTCCGTCGCCAAGTTGCTCGTCCGGCTCTGCGGCCACAAGACCCGTGCACTCCTTGCTGGCCTCAACCGGCTGCTCCCCCGGGTGAAACGCCATCGGTTCTTCGTGCAGCCCGATATCTTGCTGCGCTGGCACCGGGACCTGGTCCGTGGCAAGTGGACCTACCCGAAGCCCTCGGGGCGGCCGAAGATCCCGGCCGGTACCGTGCAACTTGTCGTCCGGCTGGCCAGGGAGAACCCGACTTGGGGCCAGTTCCTGAAGGTCCAGGCCAGGACGATGCTGGCCTGTGATTTCTTCACCTTCGACACCGTGCTCCTGCGGCGGCTCTACGTCCTCTTCTTCATCGAGCCCGCCAACCGACGGATGTACCTCGCCGGCATCACGGCACATCCGACAGGTCCCCGGGTGGTCCAACAGGCGAGGAACCTGTCCTATGAGTTCGCTGAGCGGGCCCAACCGGTCAAGTTCCTCATCCGCGACCGGGACGCCAAGTTCACGTCAAGCTTCGATGAGGTCTTCCGTTCCGAGGGCGCCGGATCATCCGGACCCCGATCCGTGCTCCTCGTGCCAAGGCTTTCGCCGAGCGCTTCGTCGGCACCGTCCGGCGAGAGTGCCTCGATCGGATACTGAGCGTCAATCAGCGTCACCTCGACACCGTGCTCGACGAGTTCGTCGACCACTACAACCAGCATCGGCCGCATCGGTCGCTTGGTCAGACACCGCCGCTGCTGGCGACTCCCGTGCCAAATGGGAGGAACTGTCCCGACAACTCACGCCTAGATCGGACCGATCGGCTCGGAGGGCTCATCCATGAATATCGCCTGGTGGCGCGATGTGGATGATGGTTGTGGCACCCACAGGGGTCAATCGCACCGATGGCGTTACGGGAGCGGGCTAGGTCGAGTCGACCGGTAGAGGACGGCGACGACGATCCATCCGACACCCACGACCAGCCAGAAGCTGATCAGGCGGAAAACGAGCACGGCGGCCACCGCTTGGGAGCCACGCATCCCGGCCACCACAAGCGCCGCCGATAGGGCGACCTCTACCACCCCGACGCCGCCCGGGGTGAGCGGGATGAGCGCTACCCCGGCGCCCGCCCCGTATGCGAGGAGAAGCCCGTGCCACGGGACGCCACCACCGGTGGCGAGGATTGCAAACACGAGGCAGAGCACGCTCCCCAGCCAGTTCCACAGCGACAGGGCACACACCTCGAGGTACGAAGCCGCCGACATCCTGATGGTAGCCATGCCGTCTAGGAACCGGTCGACGAGCACGGTCGCCATCCCCTCCTCGGTTGGGTGCCGGCTAATACGTCCGACCACGGTCCACACCCGTGAGGCCAATCGCCCGATGGTGTTGCGCGCCCATCCGTGACGCAGAGTGAGGAGCGTACCCACCAGTGGCACGACGGCCATCGTCGCGCTCAAGAATCCAACCGCAGTGGCCGTCGTGTTCCCGGTTGTAAGCGCGCCGGCGGCCAGAGTCAGACCGAAGGTGAACGTCGAGATGACCCATGAGACTCCGAGCGCCCAGCTCGCCGCGACGGAATCAGCGCCGAGGCGACGAAACTGGCGGAACGCGAAACCGATCGATGCAGGGGCACCCGCGACCGGTAGGGACAACGAAATGGCATTGCCGGCGTAGGTGACGGCAAGGGTCGAAATCAATCGCAGTCGGACGCCACCGACGCGAAGGAGGTGACGCTGCATCCTGGCGAACGCCCCCATGGACGTCGCCTCGGCCAGCACGGCTGGAGGAATCCATTGCCAACGGATGTGTCCTAACGTTGCAATGGCTTGTCGGAGGGTGGAATGGCCAGCGATGGCCACTGCGGCAAGCGCGATGGCTACGACGAGGAGCCCGACAAACCGGCGCAGCCGTCCGTGAGCTACCGAGGCTGTGCGCCGCGATAACGGCGAATCGGGCTCATGCTGCTCCTTCCCCGGCGTTGGCACCTACCAATCGTCCACGAAACGAGGTATCAGAGTCGACCTGCTTCCGATCGGCTGGAATGCCGCTCCGAGTGACCCGTAGAGGCTCTCTTGCATTAGTGGATCGTCGCTGAGGACCACCTCGAGTTGACGTCGGTTGACGATGAGCATCCGATCGACACACTCCCGCTGGACGGTACCGACAAGACGCTCGGCTAAGGCGTTGGCACGAGGAGCACGGACCGGCGTGCGGATGATCCGGACGCCCTCCGAACGGAAGATCTCGTCGAAGCTGCCGGTGAACTTCGTGTCTCGGTCCCGGATCAGGAACTTGACCGGTTGAGCTCGCTCGGTGAGCTCGTAGGCCAGATTCCGGGCCTGCTGGAC
>JBKQRT010000339.1:0-43586 GCA_052143895.1 Acidimicrobiales bacterium
AGTCCGGCTACACCTCGGCCGCGGGTGGCTGCATGGTCCTCGCCGCCGACCGCCAGGTCGGGGGACGAACGGTGCTGGTCATCGTCGCCGTCCTCGGACAACCAGTCCCGCCGCCCATCGCGCCGACCACCACCACCACGACCACGCGGGCGCCGGGGGGCGGTGCCCCCACTACCACCACCACCAGCACCGTGCCCCCGAGCGATCTCAACGTGCCGGATCCGTTCCGGTACACGCGACCGGCGGTCGAGCACCTGCTCGACGCCACCGAGTCCGGCCTGGTGCCGGTGACGGTGGCCACCCAGGGGCAGCCGGTGGGCGTCGCCGCCGCCTACTGGGGCGGTGCGACCCACCGGGCAGCGGTGGTCGCTGCCGACGGGGCCTGGATGGTTGGGTGGCCGGGGCTGCGCGTGGCGGCGTCGACGGTGTTCGGCCCGGTACCGCCCGACGCCACCGGTGGGACCCGGATCGGGACGACCACCTACCTGCTCGGGACCCAGCTCGAGGCCGTGCCGCTGCGTCTGGCCAGGACGGTCCCCCAACCGTCGTGGTGGTGGCGGCTCGTCCACGGGTAGCTGGGGCGGCGTCGGGTGCGTTCCCGCTCACCCCGGGGCGCCGAGGAGTACCGTGTCGGTGTGCGCGCGCGGGTCCCTGCATCGTCGGCCAACCTGGGTCCGGGGTTTGACACCCTGGCCATCGCCCTCGACCGGTACGTCGAGGTCCAGGTGGAGCCTGCCCCCCGGCTGGTGGTCCGGTCGGAGGGCGAGGGCGCCGGGCTCTCGGACGACCCGTCCCATCTGGCCGCCCGGGTGGCCATCGAAGTGGCGGGGACCGACCAGCTCGCTATCACCGTCCGATCTGAGATCCCCATCGCCCGCGGCCTCGGATCGTCGGCGGCGCTCGCCGTGGCCGCCGCCGCCGCGGCCGGGGCGAAGGACCCGCTGACGGTGGCCGCCCACATGGACGGCCATCCCGACAACGCCGCCGCCTCCATGGTCGGGGGACTGGTGGCGGCGGCCCGGGTCAAGGGTGGCATCCATGCCGTCCGGCTCCCGCTCGACGTGAGCCTGGCCTTTGTCGTCATCGTGCCGGACGTCATGCTGTCGACGGCCCGGTCCCGCCAGGTGCTCCCGGCCGAGGTCAGCCGCGAAAGCGCCGCCTTCAACCTGTCGCGGCTGGCACTGCTCATCGCCGGCCTGGCCGACAGCCGGGTCCTGATCAGCGAGGCCACCGAGGACCGGCTCCACCAGGACTACCGGAGTCCGCTGTTCCCGGCCGCCCCGAAGCTGTTGGCGGGCATGTCCGACGGTGGCGCGCTGGCCGTGTGCTGGTCGGGCGCCGGACCGTCGCTCCTCGGGATCTGCCACGGTACCGAGGCGCAGGCCGTCGAGGCCGCCGCCGTCGCATCGCTGGTCGACGCGGACGTGCCCGGCCAGGTGCTCCTGCTCCACCCCGACATGCACGGGCTCATCCTGGATGGCGACGGGACCGGCGAGTTGTTCGACTTCGACGCCGGACGGTAGCCGGTCGCGAGGCGTCCCGGGGTCGCCGTATCCTGGGGTGATGACCGCTGCCGCACCACCGCCCCGGCACGAGGCCCCGGCGGCGGGTGGCATGGGAGAGCCGGCGCGGACCTTCCACATCCGCACGTTCGGCTGCCAGATGAACGAGCACGACTCCGAGCGCCTGGCTGGCTTGCTGACGGCCGACGGCCTGGTGGCGACCGATGACCTCGAGTCCGCGGACGTCGTGGTTTTCAACACCTGCTGCATCCGCGAGAACGCCGACAACAAGTTCTACGGGCACCTGGGCACGCTCAAGACGCTGCGGGAGCGTCGTCCGGACATGCAGATCGCCGTGGGCGGCTGCCTGGCGCAGATGGACAAGGAGCGGATCCGCCAGCGCGCCTCGCACGTCGACGTGGTCTTCGGGACCCACAACCTCTCCCGGGCTCCCGAGCTGCTCCGCCAGGCGGCGGCCTCCGGCCCGGTGGTCGAGATCTTCGAGGAGCCCGCGACCACCGATCCCGCCCGGACCGACCAGCAGGAGGTGGCGCTTGCTGCCGTGCGGGATCTCCCGTACGCGGCGTGGGTGACCATCCAGACAGGCTGCGACAACTCGTGCGCGTTCTGCATCGTCCCCTCGGTGCGGGGCCCGGAGGTCTCTCGCCCGGTGGAGGAGCTGGTGCACGAGGTGCGGGTCCTGGCCGGACGCGGCGTGACCGAGGTGACCCTCCTAGGCCAGAACGTCAACTCCTATGGGAGGGACCTCACCCACCGTCGGCCGCTCTTCGCGGCGCTGCTCCGGGCGGTCGGTGCGGTGGACGGCATCCGGCGGGTCCGGTTCACCAGTCCTCACCCGAAGGACCTCCGCCCGGAGACCATCGCCGCCATGGCGGAGACCCCGGAGGTCTGCAACCACCTCCATCTTCCGCTCCAGTCCGGCAGCGACTCCGTCCTGGCGGCGATGCGTCGGGGCTATACCGCGGACCGGTACCTGTCCCGCCTGGCCGACGCCCGGGCCGCCGTCACCGACCTGGCGGTCACGACCGACCTCATCGTCGGGTTCCCAGGCGAGACCGAGGACGATTTCGAGCGCACCCTCGACGTGGCCGCGGAGGCCGCCTACGACAGCGCCTACACGTTCATCTTCTCCCCCCGACCCGGGACCCGGGCGGCCGCCATGGAGGACCGGTTCGTGCCGGCCGAGATGGTGGCCGACCGGTTCGAACGGCTGCGGGTGGTGGTGGAGCGGTCGGCGGAGGCCCGACACCTCGACCGGGTCGGGCGGACCGAGGAGGTGGTAGTGGAGGGGCCCTCGAAGCGGGACCCCTCGATCGTCACCGGGCGCACCGGCCAGAACAAGCTCGTCCACTTCGGGCCGGTCGAGGGGCGGCCGACCCCGGTCGGCTCGTTCGCCGACGTCCGGGTGACCGGTGCCGCCCGTCACCACCTCTCGGGGGAGCTCGTGGCCGTCACCGCCGGGCCCAGCCATCGGACCCGCATCGCCGTCTCCGCCGGGTGAACTGCAGGCGTCGGTGACGTCCGAGGGGTCGCGTGCACCGCGGCCCGACCGACCATCGGGTCCGGTCGTGGCGGTGGTCGGCCCGACCGCGTCGGGCAAGTCGGCCGTCGCCCTCGACGTCGCCCGGCGGCTCCGAGCGGGCGGTGGCCCCGGCGTCGAACTCGTCTCCATCGACTCGATGGCCGTCTACCGGGGCATGGACATCGGGACGGCCAAGCCGACGGGCGAAGTCCGAGCCGAGGTGCCCTTCCACCTCGTGGACCTGGTCGACCCCTGGGAGGAGTTCACCGTGCAGCAGTTCCAGGTGGCGGCCCGGGACGCACTGGCCGGCGTCGCCTCCCGCGACCACGGCGCCCTCCTGGTGGGAGGGACCGGCCTCTACCTCCGCGCCGTGGTCGACGACCTGGTGTTCCCGGGGCGGTACCCCGAGGTGGCTGCCGAGCTCACTCGGTCGCTCGACGAGGCCGGCGGGGGTGATGACCCCAGGTACCGGTCCGCGCTGGCGGCGCTCCACCGCCGGCTGGCCGTCCTCGACCCCCTGGCGGCGGCCAGGGTGGACCCCTCCAACCGGAGGCGGTTGGTGCGCGCCCTCGAAGTGACCATCGGCTCCGGCCGGCCGTTCTCCTCCTACGGACCGGGGCTCGAGCGCTACCTCCGGACCGCTGTGGCCCTGGTGGGGATCCGTGTCGATCCCGCCACGCTCGATCGGCGGATCGCCGAGCGCTTCGCGCGGCTGATGGACGAGGGCCTCCTCGAGGAGGTGCGCGGCCTGGCCGCCGCGCCCGGTGGACTCTCGAGGACCGCCCGCCAGGCGCTCGGCTACCGGGAGATCCTCTCCCACCTCGAGGACGCCGTGCCCCTCGACCTGGCTGTCGAGCGGGCGGTCCAGCGGACCCGGGCGTTCGCCCGCCGGCAGATGGCGTGGTTCCGGCGCGATCCCCGGATCGCGTGGGTGGAGCCGGACGACGATCCGGCCGGTACGATCTCTTCCCTCCTCCACCCGGCCCACCATGAGGCGTCGACGGTGGGAGACTGGAGTACACCATCATGAACACATCCGGAACCGCGCCGCACAGGCTCGCCCTCACCAAGCACCACGGGGCGGGCAACGACTTTCTCGTGCTCGTGGACCCCGACGGTTGCCGGACCGTGGACGCCCCCCTGGTCCGGGCCCTGTGCGACCGGCGCTTCGGGGTCGGTGCCGACGGCCTGATCCGGGTGTCCGTCGGCGGCGACCACGTCGACCTGGCCATGGACCTCCGGAACGCCGACGGCGGTGTCGCCGAGATGAGCGGGAACGGCATGCGCTGCCTGGCCCAGGCGGCGGTGGACGCCGGGCTGGTGCGCTCCCCGGTGTTCACCGTGGCGACGCTGGCCGGCGTTCGGTCAGTCGAGTACCGTCCGGGCGGACAGGCCGGCGCCGCCGAGGCATCGGTGGAGATGGGCGGTGCCGACCTCGGCCCCGCCCAGGACCCCGGGCAGGCGGCCGAGCGTGCACGCCTGGTAGCCACGGGCAATCCGCACCTGGTCCTCCTCGTCCCGGATCCGGCCGAGGCGGCAGTGGCCGAACTGGGTCGCCAGCTGCAGATGCGGCGGGTCGGGGGGATCAACGTGGAGTTCATCGCCGCCGGGCCCGAGCGGGACGCCATCACCCTGCGAGTGTGGGAGCGGGGGGTCGGCGAGACGCTGGCGTGCGGTACCGGTAGTGTGGCCGCCGCCGCTGCGGCCCGGAGCTGGGGACTGGTGGGTGACGCGGTCGACGTCCACAATCCGGGCGGCACCCTCCAGGTCGCCTTCGAGGACGGCGGAGCCCGGCTGCGCGGCCCTGTGCGCAAGGTGGCGAACCTCGAGGTGGACGTGTCCGAGGTCCTCGGCGCGGCGCGACCGTGACACCGGACAGCTCGGCGTTCACCGATACCCTCATCTCCCGCGCCGTCCGGGAGCGCATCGTGCTGGTCGGGGTGACCTTCCCGCACGTCACGTTGGCCGATACCGAGGCCAGCCTGGATGAGCTGGCCCTGCTGGCGGGAACGGCCGGTGCCGACGTGATGGAGCGGGTCGTCCAGCGGCGGACCACCCCCGACCCGGCGACCTACCTCGGACGGGGCAAGGCCGAGGAGCTGTTGGCTGTCTGCCTGGCCGTGGACGCCGACACGGTGGTCTTCGACGACGACCTGTCCCCGGCCCAGCAACGGAACCTCGAGAAGATCCTGGGTCGGACGGCCATCGACCGGACAGCGGTCATCCTGGATATCTTCGCCCAGAACGCCCGGACCCCCGAGGGCCGGGCCCAGGTGGAGCTGGCGCTGCTGCGCTACCGGCTCCCGCGCCTGCGCGGCCGGGGTCGTGCCTTCAGCCAGCAGGCCGGTGGCATCGGTACCCGCGGACCCGGTGAGACGCAGCTCGAGGTGGACCGCCGCCGGCTCGTCCAGCGAATGACCCGGCTCGAGTCAGACCTGCGCCGGCTGGACCGCACCCGTCGCACGCAGCGCCGCGGGCGGTCACGGTCCCGGCAGCGGACGGTGTCCCTCGTCGGCTACACCAATGCCGGCAAGTCGACGCTGCTCAATCTGCTGTGCGGCGCCGATGTCCTGGTGGAGGACCGGCTGTTCTCGACGCTCGACCCCCGGACCCGCCAGCTGCACCTCCCCGGTGGGGAGCGCGTGCTCCTCACCGACACGGTCGGCTTCGTCCGCAAGCTGCCCCATCAACTCGTGGAGGCGTTCCGGTCCACTCTCGAGGTGGTGGCCGAGTCCGACCTGATCGTGCACGTGGTCGACGGGTCGGCGCCGGACTTCGAGGGGCAGGTGGACGCGGTGCGCACCGTGCTGGCCGAGATCGGGGCCGGCGGCATCCCCGAGCTTCTCGTGGTCAACAAGTCCGACGTGGTGGCACGGATAGGCGGCGAAGCGGGGGAGGAGGCCCGACGGCTCATGACGGCCCACAAGGGCTCGGTGATGGTGTCGGCCCGCACCGGCGACGGGATCGAGGACCTGCTGGTGGCCATCGGCGACCGCCTCCGGGTCGGCGACCGGGTGGTGGAGTTGGTCATCCCCTGGGCCCGCGGGGACGTGCTGGCGGCCGTACACCGCGAGGGGGAGATCGTGGGTGAGGAGGTCGGGGAGCAGGCGACCCGCATCCAGGTGGTACTGGACGACGTGGGCCGATCGCGCTTCCGGGAGTTCCTGGCCTCGTGACAGGGTCGACCGGGCACCGGGCCGGCGATGGGGCGGTGCTGGGCGGGTTCGTTCCGCCGCCGTACCCGTACGAGCGATTGGCCGACCTCAAGGCCCGGGCCGAGGGTGCGTTCGGCGGTGCCGGTGGACTGGTCGACTGCTCGATCGGTACCCCGTGCGATCCGCCGCCCGGTGCCGTGGTGGAGGCCATGGCGTCGTCGGGGACCGAGCGCGGCTACCCGACGTCGCCGGGATCGCCCGCCTACCGGGCGGCAGCCGCCCGGTGGCTCGAGCGCCGGTTCGGGGCGGCGGTCGACCCGGACCGACAGGTGGCCGCCTGCGTGGGGACTAAGGAGTTCGTCGCCTCCGCCGCCCAGTACCTGCGGCTCCGCACCCCGGCGCGGGACACGGTGCTCTACCCGGCAGTGTCCTACCCCACCTACGCCATGGGTGCGCTGCTCGGGGGGTGCCACGCCGTGGCGGTGCCGGAGCTCCCCGGCGGCGGCCTGGACATGGCCTCGGTGGACGCCGGGGACGTCGACCGGGCCCTGCTGCTGTGGACCAACTCGCCGTCCAACCCGACCGGGCTCCTGACCGACCTGGCCGAGACCGCCCGATGGGGCCGGACCCACGGCGTGCCCGTCTTCTCCGACGAGTGCTACACCGAATTCACCTGGAACGGCCCCCCTCGCTCGATCCTCGAATCGGGCACGGACGGGGTCGTCGCCGTGCACTCGCTGTCCAAGCGATCCAACCTGGCTGGCGTGCGGGCCGGTTTCTTCGCCGGCGATCCCGAGCTGGTCGCCTACCTGCTGGACGTGCGCCGCCACGCCGGGCTGATGGTTCCCGGCCCGGTGCAGGCGGCGGCAGTGGTGGCGTTCGACGACGACCGACACGTGGCCGAACAACGCCGTCGCTACCAGGAACGGCTCGAATTCCTCGCCGGTGTGCTCGGGACCGCCGGGCTCCCGACGCCCCTGCCGGCCGGAGGCTTCTATCTGTGGGTGCCGGTACCCGGCCGCGTGGAGGGCGCGTGGACCCTGGCCGACGCGCTCGCCCGGCGCGCCGGCCTGCTGGTGAGCCCGGGCGACCTCTACGGCGCCGACGGCACTGGCTTCGTCCGGGTGGCCGTCGTGCAACCGATGGAGCGTCTGCGCCTGGTGGCCGACCGCCTGCGCGCCGCGCCGTACCCGTTGGGGGAACCGGCTCCGGGCTCGTAGGACGGACCGTCGACGGCGGATGCCGGCGGTGCCAGGGCTAACGTCTGGCCATGGCAGATCTCGAATCCCAGATCGAAGCGTTGTGGAGCCGGGTGGGTGACCTCGGACCGGAGGACACCGACGCGCTGGAGGTGGTCTCCGAGGCTGTCGACCTGCTGGACACCGGCGCAGCGCGGGTCGCCGAGATCGACCCGGCGACGGACCGGGTCGTGGTGCACCAGTGGCTCAAGCACGCCATCCTGCTGCTCTTCCGGCTCCGCTCCATGGAGACCATCGAGGTGGGGCCGTTCGAGTACGCCGACAAGCTGCCGCTAAAGCGGGACTACGCGGCTGCGGGCGTGCGCACGGTGCCTGGTGCCTCGGCCCGCTGGGGTTCGTTCCTCGACCGGGGGGTGATCCTCATGCCCAGTTACGTGAACATCGGCGCCCGGGTCGGTGCCGGTTCCATGGTCGACACCTGGGCGACCGTGGGCTCGTGCGCCCAGATCGGCGTGCAGGTGCACCTGTCGGGGGGCGTCGGTATCGGCGGCGTGCTCGAGCCGGCCCAGGCGGCGCCGGTGGTGATCGAGGACGAAGTCATGGTGGGCAGCCGGTGCATGATCACCCAGGGGGCCCGGGTGGGCCGAGGGTCGGTTGTCGGCGAGGGCACCATCCTCAATCCGTCCATCCCGGTGGTCGACGCCGAGACGGGCGAGGAGCTGAGCCGCGGCCACGTCCCCCCCTGGTGTGTGGCCGTGCAGGCCTCGCGGCGGCGGGAGTTCCCGGGCGGCGAATTCTTCCTCCCCTGTGTGCTGGTCATCAAGCGGCTCACCGAAGGACAGCGGCACGACAAAGCGCAGTTGAACGACATCCTCCGCCAGCACGGTGTCTCCACGTGACCGACGATGCGCCGAGCGCACTGATCGGGCTGACCGCCTCACTGGTGGCCGTCCCGTCGGTGAGCCACCACGAGGGTCCCATGGCCGACGCCGTCGAGGCCGCGCTCTCGCTCTGCCCCTGGCTCGGCGTCGAGCGGGTGGGCGACAACGTGGTGGCCCGCACCGACCTCGGACGGGACACACGCCTTCTGCTGGCCGGTCACCTCGACACCGTGCCGCCGGCCGAGGGCGACGGGGGGCCGCGCATCGTGCGGGACACGCTGTTCGGGGTCGGAGCGGCAGACATGAAGGGCGGGCTCGCCGTGCTCCTCCATCTCGCCGGCACGTTGCCCGAACCAGCGGTGGACGTCACCTTCTGCTTCTATGTCTGCGAGGAGGTGGAGCACCGCTACAACGGCCTGCGCCTCCTGTGGGACGAACGCCCCGATCTGCTGGCGGCGGACGCCGCCATCCTGGCCGAACCCACCGGCGGCGTCGTGGAGGCCGGCTGCCAGGGGGTGCTCCGGGTCCGCATCGAGATGGTGGGTCGCAGGGCGCACACCGCCCGCCCGGCCGCCGGTCGCAACGCCATCCACCGCCTGGCGCCGGTGCTGGCCGAGGTGGCCGGCTACCGGAGCCGGCGACCGGTCATCGACGGCTGCGAGTTCGCCGAACAGCTGCAGGCGGTGGAGGTGACTGGTGGAGTGGCGGCCAACGTCGTCCCGGACCGGGCCGCGGTGGTGATCAACCACCGGTTCGCTCCCGACCGCGACGTCGGCGAGGCCGAGGCGTCGCTCCGCAGGCTCGTCGGTGAGCAGCTCGAGCCCGAGGACCGGTGGGAGCTGGTGGAGTCCGCTGCTGGCGCCCCGCCCTCGCTCGAGCACCCGGTGCTGGCCCGGCTCGTGGCCGCCACCGGCGCCGCGCCCCGGGCCAAGCTTGGGTGGACGGACGTGGCGACCTGCTGGGCTCACGGCGTGCCGGCGGCCAACTTCGGGCCCGGTGATCCGCTGCTGGCCCACACGCCCGGCGAGTACGTGCGCGGCGACGAGCTCGATCGGGCCGCCGACGTGCTCGGCACGCTGCTCGGGGGTGCCCGGTAGGGTCGACCCTATGACCGCACGGCGATCGCTGGGCACCGTCGGACTCGAGGTCTCCGCGGAGGGACTCGGGTGCATGGGGATGAGCGAGTTCTACGGGCCCGCTGACGAGGTCGAGTCGATCGCCACCATCCACCGGGCGCTCGACCTCGGCATCGACTTCGTGGACACCTCCGACATGTACGGCCCCTACGTCAACGAGCAGTTGGTGGGCAGCGCCATCGCCGGCCGCCGGGACGAGGTGGTCCTGGCCACGAAGTTCGGCATCGTCCGCGGCCCCGACCCGGCGGACCGGTCCATCCGGGGCGACCCCGCCTACATCCGGCAGGCGTGCGACGCGTCGTTGGCGCGACTCGGCGTCGATCACGTGGACCTCTACTACCAGCACCGCACCGACGGTCGGGTCCCCATCGAGGAGACGGTTGGAGCGATGGCCGACCTCGTGACCGCGGGGAAGGTCCGCTTCCTCGGGCTCTCCGAGGCGCAGCCGGACACCCTGCGACGGGCAGTCGCCGTCCACCCCATCTCCGCCCTGCAGAGCGAATGGTCGCTGTGGAGCCGGGACATCGAGGACGAGGTGGTGCCCGAGGCCCGTCGTCTGGGGATCGGCATCGTGGCTTACAGCCCGCTGGGCCGAGGCTTCCTGACCGGCCGGATCACCTCGCCCGATGCCTTTCCCGAGGGCGACTTCCGGGCCCACCTCCCCAGGTTCACGGGGGACAACTTCGCTCGCAACATCGCACTGGTGGACGAGGTCCGGTCGATGGCTGAGCGCAAGGGATGCACGCCCGGCCAGTTGGCACTGGCCTGGGTCCTCTCGCGAGGGGACGACGTTGTGCCGATCCCCGGGACGAAGCGCCGGAGCTACCTCGAGGAGAACGTGGCCGCGCTCGAGGTCCGGCTCGAACCCGCCGAACTCGCTGCCATCGAGGCCGTGTTCCCCGTGGGTGCCGGCGCCGGCGACCGGTACCCGGACATGAGCTCGATCGGCCTGGTGACGCCCCGGGCCTGACCGGTGGTCCGTCGGTGCCTCAGAGCCGGCGGAGCACGGTGACGACCTTGCCGTAGATGGTCACCTCGTCCGCACCCAATTCCATCGGGCTCAGCCGTTCGTTGGCCGGGGTGAGCACGATCCGCTCCCCGTTCGTCGAGAACCGCTTGACGGTCGCCTCGCCGTCCGGGATGCCCGCCACCACGATGTCCCCCTGTTCGGCGTCGGGTTGCTGGCGCACGACGACGAAGTCGCCGTCCATGATGCCGGCGTCGACCATCGAGTCCCCCCTGACGGTGACCATGAACAGCGACCCGGTACCCGTGAAGTCCTCGGGGAGCGGGTACAGCTCCTCGATGTTCTCCTGGGCCAGCACGCCGGTCCCGGCTGCCACGTCGCCGACCAGCGGCACGTGGCGGATGGGCCGAGAGTCGACGATGACCTTCGAGGACGGGTCGTAGCAGACCTCGATGGCCCGGGGCTTGCTCGGGTCCCTCCGCAGGTACCCCTCGCGTTGGAGCACCGCCAGGTGGGCGTGCACGGTGGAGGACGACGTGAGGCCCACGGCCTCGCCGATCTCCCGCACCGATGGCGGGTAGCCCCGGTCCCGCACGGACTCGGAAATGCAGTCGAGAATCTGTTTGCGCTTGATGCTCAGTACCTGGGCCATCCGATCCCCTTGCTCGTTCCGACGCGCCGTCGGCGAACGTCTGTTTGGAAAATGTACCGCCCGGCGGGCCGGAAAGCAAACATCCGTTCGACGAATGGCTTGACAGCGAACAGACGTTCGTGGTCAGATGCATCCATGACGAACACAGGTTCGATGGATCGGCGGCCGGCACGCACCCTCGCCGACCCGGGTCGGCGGGGGTCACCTGCGGCGCGGGCAGTGCGATGACCGCCCTCTGGCTCGACCCGTCGCCACAGGTCCCCCTCGGGCACCCCGATCTGCGGCTGGTCCCGGGGGGCGCCCGGGACGTCGGCGGCGAGGAGCTCGCACCGGTCGCCCACGGCCGTCGTCCGCACCGGGTCCCGGTCGAGGTCCGCCGGCGCCGCACGCTGCTGGCGGTCATGGGCCTGCTGCTCATCGCCCTTGCTCTTCCGCTGGGTGGAGCCGGTGGTCACTCCCACCCCACCGGTTCCACCCCGGCGGAGGCCGGTCACCCGTCGAGCTACGTGGTGCAGCCGGGTGACACGCTCTGGTCCATCGCCGAACGGATGGCCCCCGCCGCCGACCCCCGACCTCTGGTGGCGGAACTGTCGGCGCAGACCGGCTCGGACCACGTGGTGCCGGGGGAGCGGCTCGTGCTCCCCTGAAGGGGCGACGGCCTGCTCGCAGCGCGGTGGCCGCGGGGGCGAGCGGCGCACCGGGCGGTAGCCTCGTGTCGTGCGGTGTCCCTGGTGCCTGGCTGACGATGACCGTGTCGTCGACTCCCGGGTGGCCGAGGACGGGGCTGCCATCAGGCGCCGCCGCGAGTGCAGCGAGTGCGGGCAGCGGTTCACCACCTTCGAGCGGGTCGACGAGGTCCCGCTGATGGTGGTCAAGCGATCGGGGGTCCGCCAGGCGTTCGACCGCGGCAAGTTGATCGATGGGCTGCGGGCGGCCACGAAGAACCGTCCCGTCACCGAGCAGCAGCTCGAGGTGCTGGCACGGGACGTCGAGGACGAGCTCCGGGAGCAGGGACCGGAGGCACCGAGCGAACAGGTCGGGATCGCCGTGCTCGAGCGCCTGCGGGACGTCGACGAGGTCGCCTACATCCGCTTCGCCAGCGTGTACAAGGGCTTCGAGGGCGTGGACGACTTCCGGCGGGAGGTCGGGCTCCTCACTAAGACCACCGCCCCCAAGCGACCCGAAAGGTAGGGCGTGCCCGAGCTCGTGGTGGCGGTGCCGACGAGGGCGCTGGCGATCTACGCCCATCCCGACGATCCCGACGTGTCGTGCGGCGGAACCCTGGCGGCATGGGCCGCCGCGGGGTGCGAGGTGCGGGTCCTGCTCTGCACCGACGGTGGCAAGGGATCACCGGATCCCCTGGCCGACCCCGGTGCACTGGCGGCGCAGCGGGTGGCCGAGGCGACCGAAGCCGGCTCGGTGCTGGGCGTCGCCGGCCAGGACTGGCTCAACTATCCTGACGGCGAGCTGACCGACGAGCCGGCGTTCCGCGAGGCGCTGGTCGCAGCCGTCCGGCGGTTCCGGCCCGAGGTCGTGCTCTGTCCCGATCCGACCGCGGTCTTCTTCGGGCAGGAGTACTTCAACCACCGCGACCACCGGATCACCGGCATGGCGGCCCTCGACGCCGTCTCGCCGGCCGCCGCCCTGCCGCACTACTTTCCCGCAGCCGGCCCAGCCCACCAGGTCTCCAGCGTCCTGCTGTCGGGCACGCTCGAGCCGGACGTGTGGGTGGACATCTCGGCGACCGTGGGCGTCAAAGGTGAGGCAGTGGGTTGTCACCGGAGCCAGTTCCCGGACGGGGCGGACTGGGCCTCGACGGCGGTGCGGCTCAACGCGGAAGACGCCGGCCGGCGGGCCGGGGTCCCCTTCGCCGAGGGTTTCCGGAGGCTGCGCCTCGGTGTCTGACCCGACGCACCCGACCACGGACGCGCCGCGTTCCGAGCGCGAGGGCGACGGCGTGGCGCCGGACCGGGTGATCCTCCACGTCGACATGGACGCCTTCTTCGCCTCGGTCGAGGTACTGGACGACCCGTCGCTCGCCGGCAAGCCGGTGATCGTCGGTGGCTCCGGTGCGCGGGGCGTGGTGGCGGCGTGTACGTACGAGGCCCGCATGTTCGGTGTCCATTCGGCCATGGCGTCGTCGGTGGCCCGCCGGCTGTGCCCCGGGGCGGTGTTCCTCGACGGGCGCTACCACCGGTACATGGAGGAGAGCGAGAAGCTCCACGCCATCCTCGAGGACGTGACGCCGTTGGTCGAGGGCGTCTCGCTCGACGAGGCGTTCCTCGACGTGACCGGGGCCGTGCACCGGCTCGGCGACGGCGCGTCGATCGGCACGGCGATCCGTCGGCGGGTGGCGGACGAGCTCCACCTGATGTGCTCGGTGGGCGTGGGCAAGTCCAAGCTGATCGCCAAGTTGGCGTCCAAGGCGGCCAAGCCCGTGGCCACCCGGGAGGGGATCACCGCTGGCCCCGGGGTGGTGGTGGTGCCGCCCCACGGAGAGCTCGAATTCCTGCACCCCCTGCCGGCCCGCGCCCTCTGGGGGGTGGGACCGGTGACCGGGCGACGGCTCGAGCGGCTCGGCGTCACGACGGTCGGGGACATCGCAGCCCTGCCGCCCGCCGCTCTCGAGCGGTACCTCGGGCACGCCCAAGGCGCGCACCTGGCGGCCCTGGCACGGGGTCGGGATGCCCGTCCGGTGGTGCCCGAGCAGCCGGCCAAGTCGATCGGTCACGAGGAGACCTTCCCTTCGGACCTGTGGGACCCGGCCGACCTTCGCGGCCGACTGCTGCGCATGGTCGACGCCTCCGCCGCCAGTCTCCGCCAGGCGGGTCTCGCCGCCCGCACGGTGACGGTGAAGATCAGGTACGGCGACTTCTCGACGGTCACCCGCTCCCACTCGATCGCCCGGCCGATCGACGGGGCTCCCGCCATCGGCGCCGTGGCCGGTGCCCTTCTCGAATCGGTCGACCTCTCCAAGGGGGTCAGGCTGCTCGGCGTGAGCCTGTCCGGCTTCGGTGAACCGGACGACAGTGTCCAGCTGAGTCTCGACTTCGGTCCGGAGGCGGGCGAGTCCGTCGCCGGAGGGGCACTCGGTCGATCGGCGCCCGGCCAGGACGAAGTGGACCGCATCCAGCAGGTGTGGGCGCCGGTTACCCGGGCCGTCGACGCCATCCGGGCCCGGTACGGGGGATCCTCGGTCGGACCGGCCTCGTTGGTGGGGCGCGACGGGCTCCAGGTGAAGCGCCGGGGGGAGGCCCAGTGGGGCCCGACGGCTCCCTCGCACTCCTCGGGGGATGATCCGGGACCCGCCACCTTGTAATATAGGGGCGATGTCCGACCCACGGCGCAGGCTCCCGTCAGTGCTCCACCCGCTCCGATGCGCGGTGACAACGGACGTGGAATGCGCGAGGATGATGTCGGCGATCATCACTGGGTTCGAGGACGGGTGGAGGGGACGAGCTGTTGCCGCTCTCTGAGCACGAACAACGCATACTGCACGAACTGGAGCAGTCTCTCTATCAGGAGGATCCGGACTTCGCCGAGCGGGTACGGTCGGAGACGGTCTACCGGCACGCCGGACGGTACTGCATCTGGTCGGCCCTGGTGTTCGTGGCGGCCCTGGTGTTCATGTTCTTCACCTTTTCGAGATCCGTCGTCCTCGGGTTCGTCGGCGTCGTGGTCATGTTCCTGTCGGGCGTGGTCTTCGCCAACAACGCCCGGCGCATGGGGAAGGCCGGGATCGACGACATCTCCCGCTCCCTCCACAGCCGAAACCTCGGCAACACGGTCCACGATCCACGCGACTGGATCCGCGGCCGCTTCCACCGCGACGACTGACTGACCGGTGACCGGCGACGTCCCGGAGGGCCGTTCCGGCCCAGGGGGGTCGATGCTGGACGAGGGCCGGGGGCCCGTGGTGTTGGCCGTAGACATCGGCGGCACGAAGATGGCCGCCGCCGTTGTGGACGGGACGGGCACCATCCTGACGGAAGCGCGCCGGCCGACCCCCCGCTCCGACGAGGCCGACGAGGTCTACGCCACGTTGTCGGCGGTCGTCGGCGAGGCCCTGGCCGGTCCGCATCCCCGGCCGGAGGTGTGCGGCGTCGGGTGCGGGGGGCCGATGCGGTCGGCGGACGGGACCGTCTCCCCCCTCAACATCCCGGCCTGGGTGGACTTCCCGCTGGGTGAGCGCCTCAGCGCGCTCACCGGCCTGCCCGTGTTCGTCGACAACGACGCCAAGGCGCTCGCGCTCGCCGAGGGGTGGATCGGGGCGGCGCGGGGCCAGGGCAACTACGTGGCGATCGTCGTCTCCACCGGGGTCGGTGGGGGCATCGTGGTCGACGGGCGCCTGCTCGACGGCGCCCAGGGCAACGCCGGCCACATCGGGCACGTCGTGGTCGAGCCCGACGGTCGGCCGTGCGCCTGTGGCGGTCGGGGGTGCCTCGAGGCCGAAGCCTCCGGACTCGCCATCGAGGCCGTCACCGGACGACCTGCCGTCGAGGCCCCGGATCAGGTGCGTCGCCGGACCGGGATGTTGGTCGGACGGGCGGTCGCCTCGGTGGCCAACCTGCTCGACGTCCCACTCGCCCTCGTGGCGGGATCGGTGGCGCTCGGCTTCGGCCCGCGCTTCTTCGAGGCCGCCCAGCAGGAGATCCAGCTCCGGTCCAGGTTGGACTTCTCGCGTGCGACCCGAATCGCACCGGCGGGCCTCGGTGCCGCCGGTCCGCTCATCGGTGCCGCTGCCGTCGGTCGACGGCGCGCGGCAGGCGAGCGGGTCCGGGTGGTCGGATGAGCACCCCGGCGGGGACTCGCCCGTCCCGGGAGGCGATCGCCGTCGTGCTCACAGCCGTCGCCGCCCGACCGGGGCTCTGGTGGGCGGGACTCGGCGCCCTGCGGCGGCTGGCGGCCCCCGGCTGGTGGCGGTCGCCTCCCCACCTCCCGCTGCCGGACCGCCGGCTGTGGGCCTTCCGGATGGTCACCGCCTACGGGGACCCGACCCACGACCCGGCACCCGCCGATGTGATCGCCTACCTCGACTGGTGCCGCGCCACCGGTGGTCCGCGGCGGAGGAACCGCGGGGCGACCGTCGGGTTCCGGCACACCAATCGCTCCTGGCCGGACGGCCCGGGCTAAATTCCCGACTTGATGGATCGACGGTCCAAGCTCGCGGCGAAGTCGGTGGAGCCCGGAAGGGCCGCACCCGATGCCGCCCGCCCGGTCCGCTCGCCGATGTCACCGTCGCGCCGGGCACTGGTCCTGAACGCCACCTTCGAGCCGCTGGGCATCGTGTCGTCCCGGCGCGCCGTGCTGCTGGTGCTCGACACCAAGGCCGAGTTGGTCCATACGACCGAGCGCGTCTTCCGGGCCGAACGCCTCTCGGTCCCCGAGCCGTCGGTCGTCCGTCTGGTCCGGTACGTCCAGGTGCCGCGCCACTACCGGGTGGCGGTCAACCGGCGCACCGTGTTCGCCCGCGACGGCTCGCGGTGCCAGTACTGCGGATCGGCCGCCGAGAACCTCGACCACGTGATCCCCCGCAGCAAGGGGGGCCCGCACACGTGGGAGAACGTCGTCGCCGCCTGTCGACGCTGCAACACCCGCAAGGAGGACCGTCTGCCGCACGAGGCCGGGATGGTGCTGCGCACGACGCCAGCCGCTCCGAGGCACCGCGTCCAACTCCTGGCACTGTGCGGCGGGGCCAGCGAGGACTGGTACACCTACCTGGGCGAGCGCCCGGCCCGCCGGCAACTGACCGCCTGAACTTCGTGCACGCCCGGCCGACCGGGGCGCGCCGTCGGGATGGGCGGGATGGGAGAGTGGCGGGATGACGGTCGGGTGGAGGGTGGACGAGCGGGTCGGCGACGCCGGCTCGCTGCACGAGCGGTGGCCGGCCGCTGAGCACCGCCCCGACCAGCGGGCTGTGGCGGTCTGTCGCCCCCGGGCCGCCGCGGTCGTCCTGGGCTCGACCCAGCCGGGCACGGTGGTCGACGGCTCCCGGGCGCAGGCCGCCGGCGTGGCGGTGGTCAAGCGGCGCTCGGGTGGTGGCGCGGTGCTGGTGGGTCCCGGCGAGCCGGCCTGGGTCGACGTGTGGGTCCCGGCCGGTGACGACCTCTGGCACCGCGACGTCGGCCGGGCGTTCGACTGGCTGGGCGACGTGTGGGTGGCGGCGCTGCGGCGCGTGGGCGTGGCCGGGGTGGTGGCGCACCGTGGAGCCCCCCGCACCGGTTCCCGGTGGTCGTCGCTCGTCTGCTTCGGAGGCGTGGGCAGCGGCGAGGTGGTGACCGACGACGGCCGCAAGGTGGTCGGACTGGCCCAGCGGCGGGTCCGACAGGGGACCTGGTTCCACGGTGCCTGCGTGGTCCGGTGGGACCCGCGGCCCCTGGTGGCGCTGCTGGCGCTCACCCGGGACGAGCGGGCGTCGGCCGCCGCCGACCTCGGTGTGTCGGTGGTGGGGGTCGCCGATCTTGCCGAGTCCGCCGGCGCGCCGCCGGTCGACGCCGCCACGGTGGTGTCGACCTTCCTCGCCTCGCTGCCCTGAGCGCCTGACCGGCCGACCCGCCGGTCCGAGGCTCCGCCGTGGCCACGGTTCGTGGTCCCCGGCCCGGCCTCATTCCACGCATGCCGTCAGGTGACCGTGTCGACATCGACATCGACGCCCACGCGATGGTGCGTGCTCTCGGCCCGAGCCGCCGATCGGGCCCCGTCAGACGGACACCCGTCCGGGCGTCCTGAGCGTCGGTCCGGAGTCCGCGGCGACGCCAGTCCGGAGTCGCTGGCACCGCACAGATGGGCACGGGTTGGGCCGCGGTGGTTGACCGGTGGGGGATCAGGGCGTAAAGTGGCGCAAAGTGGTGTAAAAGGGAGGAACTCGTACCAGCGGGTTCCGGGCACTGCGGGGAGCATTGTGGGAGCAATCACCAGTGGCACGGTTCTTCGGCAGGTACGAGCACTCGCTCGACGACAAGGGAAGGGTGATCCTGCCGTCGAAGTTCCGCGGGCCGTTCGAACACGGGGGCTACCTGACCGAGTACCAGGACGGGTGCCTGTCGCTGTGGACACCGGAGCAGTTCGAGCTGCAGATGGAGTCGATGCTGGAGCGGGCCTCGGCGGGCCGGAGCGATCGGAACCTGGTGCGGTTGTGGGCCTCGACCTCCCACGAGCTGGAGATCGACCGGCAGGGGAGGATGGCCATCCCGGCGCGGCTGCGCGAGTACGCCGGCCTGGTGTCGGACGTTCTGGTTCTCGGGGCGATCGACCGGGTCGAACTGTGGAACCGCGAGTCATGGGACCAGAAGGTCCTGCCCGAGGAGGAACGACTCACCCAGGGCGACGACGGCTGAGTGGCACGGTGCGTCCCTCCGCCGCTCGACGCAGGCTCCAGGTCGTTCCCGACGCCGGTCCCGCCCCGACGGCGGCCGAAGGACCGGACGGCGCCCGCGTCAGCCCCGACCATCCGAGCACCGACCGGTTCCGCGACGATGCCGACCGGTACCATCCGGAGGACGAGCCCGCGCCGGCCGGGGCCTCCGGGACGGGTCCGTCCGGTATCCGGAGGATCGGCACCGCGACGGTGGCGACCACCGGGCCGCTCCCGGGCGGCACGACCGCCGGCCACCGCCGGCTCACACCGTACGAATCGGGTCTGGCGGCGGTGGCCCGCCACGACGTGCACATCGAACGTGTCTGGCCCATGCGCAGTCCCTCGACCGGAACCCTGGGAGAATCCTCCTCCGCCTGCTCCCAGGGCGAGCGTCGCGGCACTCCACCCGCAGGCATCCTGCCGGTCGGGGGACTGCGGATGAGCCAGGCCTTCTCCCATCAGCCGGTCATGGCCCGTGAGGTCGTCGACCTGTTCGGCCCGGTGCCGCCGGGCCTGGTGCTCGACGCCACCCTCGGCGGAGGGGGCCATGCGAGCTCCCTCCTCGACGCGCTGCCACACCTGGGGATCCTCGGGATCGACCGAGACCCCTCAGCCGTGGCGGCCGCCTCCGAGGCCCTGGCGCCGTTCGGGAGCCGTGCCGTCGTCCGGCAGGCCCGGTTCGACGGGCTAGGTCGAGTCGTCCGGGAGGTGCAGGCGGTCACCGGCGTCGCCCCTGGGGAGGCGGGCCTCAGCGGGGTGCTGTTCGACCTCGGGGTGAGCTCGCACCAGCTCGACGTGCCCGACCGCGGGTTCTCCTACCGCAGCGACGCGCCCCTCGACATGCGGATGGACCCGACCTCGGGGCGCACCGCCGCCGACGTCGTGAACGGGTCCAGCGAGGAGTACCTGGCCGACCTGTTCGCCGACAACGGGGAAGGGCGGTTCGCCCGGCGCATCGCCCGCGCCATCGTGGCCGCCCGGCCGGTGACCACCACCGGACAGCTGGCCGACGTGGTCAAGGCGGCCATTCCCGCTGCCACCCGCCGGACCGGAGGCCATCCCGCCCGCCGGGTGTTCCAGGCCATACGCATCGCCGTCAACGAGGAGATCGACCAGCTCGGACCGGCCCTCGACGCCGCGCTCGAGCTGCTGCGTCCAGGAGGGCGCTGCGTGGTCATCTCCTACCATTCGGGGGAGGACCGCTTGGTCAAGGCCACCTTCACCCGGGCGGTGACCGACGACTGCCACTGCCCGCCGGGTCTACCGTGCGTGTGCGGCGCGGACCCGCAGTTCCGGCTGGTGGTGCGCGGGGCGAAGCGGCCCGGCGCCGAGGAGGTCGAGCGGAACCACCGGGCAGAGGCCGCCCGACTCCGGGCCGTTGAGCGACTGGTCGCTGCGGAGCGCTCGTCGACCAACGGTGAGGTGGCCTGATGGCGCCGCCGGCGGCGGCAACCGCCCGACGGACGGCGACCCGGTCCGACCCCCGTCCCGCGCCGTCCGGCCCGCGACGGCCGCCACTGCGGCTCTTCGAGCCAGCGCCCAGACGGCAGCCGTCGAGACGCGGCATCGGCCGCTCCTCCATGTGGCTGTCGTGCCTCCTCGTCGTGGGGAGCCTCTTCGCCGTCGTGGTCAGTGACGCGTTCGTGGCCGAGGGCCAGGTGCGCCTCTCGGCCACGCAGGGCCAGGTGGCGGCGGCCACGGCCGCTCAGAAGGCGCTCCAGGTGGCGGTGGCCGAGAAAGCGGCACCCCCGGTGGTCGTCAGCCAGGCGAAACGTGACGGGATGGTCATTCCCGACCAGGTCGTCTATCTCCCCCAGGTGCCCCTCGACGTCCCGCTCCCGGCCCCCCACACCACGCCGACTGCTCCCGCCCGGCGGTGAGTCCCTCGATCCTGCTCGGGCGGCGCACGCGCGCCATGCGGCTGGTCCTCGTCCTCGTGTTCCTGGGACTGGGCGCCCGACTGGTCGCCGTGCAGGAGCTCTCCCACCAGCACTATGCGTCCCTGTCGACGTCCGAGCTGACGCAGACGGTCCCGGTCCCCGCCGTGCGCGGGGGCATCTTCGACCGCAACGGCGAGGTGCTGGCCGAGACCGTCACCAAGCAGACCGTGGTGGCCGACCCACTGCTGATCGACCACCCGGGGGCCGTGGCCGACGCCCTGGCGCCCGTCCTCGGGCTGCCCACCGACCAGCTGCTGGGTGACCTCACCGAGCATTCCGGGTTCGTCTATCTCGCCCACCGGGTGTCGGACGTGGTGGCGGCCAAGGTCGCGGCGCTCAACCTCACCGGCATCAACCTGGTGCCCGAGACGCAGCGGGTCGAGCCCGACGGCCAGCTGGCGCTGCCGGTGGTGGGGACGGTCGACTGGGACGGGAGCGGTGCATCGGGCCTCGAGTACGAGTACCAGTCCCGCCTGGCCGGCAGGGCCGGTTCGAGGAGCCTCCTGCAGGCCCCGGACGGGGTCACCCTCCCCGGTAGCGGCGACGCCTCGGTGGCGGCCAAGCCCGGGACCGGACTGGAGCTGACTATCGACGAATCGATCCAGTACGTGGCCGAGCAGGCCCTGGCCTCCGAGATCGCCGTCTCGCATGCCTACAGCGGGACCGCGGTGGTGATGGACGTGAAGACGGGGGACGTTCTGGCCATGGCCGACCTGCAGGCCACCAGCGGCTCGCCCACCACCGGCAGCTTCACCGGTGGGTCCGCAGCCGCAGTCGCTCCGACCGGCGCGGCCACGTCCGGGTCGACCTCGGGACCCACGCTGGTCTCGCAGGCGGACACCCTGCCGGCCGGCGTGGAGGAGGCGCCGTCCAACACGGCGGTGACCCAGGTCTACGAGCCGGGCTCGGTGTTCAAGTTGGTCACCTTCTCGGCGGCCCTGGCCGACGGCATCACCAGTCCCAACCAGGAGGTCGACGTACCGGCCAGCCTGCCGATGGGCACCTACACGTTCCACGACGCCGAGGCGCACGGCAACGAGGAGCTGACCGCTGGCCAGATCCTGTCCCAGTCGTCCAACATCGGCACCATCGAGGTTGCCGAGGGACTGGGGGAGAATCGGCTCCTGGCCCAGATCGCCAACCTGGGGTTCGGCAAGCCGACCGGCCTCGGCTTCCCGGGCGAGTCCGAGGGACTGGTGCCCGGCCCGTCGGCCTGGACGGGCACCTCCATCGGTTCAACGCCGATCGGCCAGGACGACGCCGTGACCACCCAGCAGATCCTCGACGCCTACAACGCGGTAGCCGATGGCGGGGTGTACGTCGCCCCCCGCCTGGTCCGGGCCACGGTCAGCCCGTCCGGCGAGGTGACCCCTTCCGGTCCCTCGCCGTCCCGCCGGGTCATCGACCCGACCACCAACGCCGAGCTCGTGTCAATGCTCGAAGGCGTGGTGGCATCGGGAACGGGGACCAGTGCGGCCATTGACGGCTACACCGTGGCCGGCAAGACCGGCACGGCCCAGATTCCGGACCCGAGCCACCTCGGGTACATCCCCGGCGCCTACGTGGGCTCGTTCGCCGGATTCGCACCGGCCCAGGATCCGGTCCTGTCCGCCGTGGTGGTCCTCGACCACCCGACGCCGATCTACGGTGGTGCCGTGGCCGCCCCCGTGTTCTCGACGATCATGGCCTACGCCCTCCACCACTACGGCATCCCCACCACCACTGCGGCCACCGCCTCGACGTCGACGTCGGCCATCGGTGCGACCGGTACCATCTCGGTGCCGGCCGGCGCGACCACCGAAGGGCCGTAGGTGGGTCCCGACCGGCGCTGCGTGATCACACCGCCCCTCCGGAGCCCCTGGACCACCCCACCGTGCAGATGAACGAGCTGATCAACGACGTCGACGTGGTCGGCGTGCGTGGCGACCTCGCGTCCACCGAGGTCCTGGGCGTCGGGTTCGACAGCCGCCGGGTCGAGCGCGGCTTCCTCTTCTGTTGCGTACCCGGTGAGCACACCGACGGCCATCGGCACGCCGGCGACGCGGTGGCCCGGGGGGCGAGCGCGCTGCTCTGCGAGCACCTGTTGGACCTGGACGTGACCCAGGTGCAGGTCCCGCCCGGCGCCGTGCGCCCGGCGATGGCCCAGGTCGCGGCGGCCTTCTACGGTCACCCGGCCCGCGACCTCACCACGGTGGGTGTCACCGGCACCAACGGGAAGACCACGGTGACCCGCCTCATCGGTGACCTCCTCGATCACGCTGGTGTGCCGACCGGTGTGATCGGGACGCTCGACGGCGCCCGCACCACCCCCGAATCGCCCGTGCTGCAAGAACGCCTGGCTGAGTTCCGGCGGCACGGTCGCCGGGCCGTGGCGATGGAGGTCTCCTCGCACGCGATGACCCAGCACCGGGTCGACGGCATCGTGTTCGACGTCGCCGCCTTCACCAACCTGAGCCGTGAGCACCTCGACCACCACGGCTCCATGGAGGAGTACTTCGAGGCCAAGGCCCGCCTGTTCGAGCCGTCGCGGGCCGAGGTGGCCGTCGTCAACATGGACGATCCGTGGGGCCGGCGCCTGGCCGACCGCCTCGACGATCGACGGGTGGTCCCGGTGCGCCGTGCCGAGGCCGACGAGGTCGTGGCCGCCGTCGGATGGTCCTCCTTCCGGTGGCGCGGCCGTGCGGTACGACTGCCGCTGACGGGGGCGTTCAATATCGAGAACGCGCTGATGGCCGCGGCGGTGGCGGTCGAGCTCGGCATCGACGAAGCCCAGGTGGTGGACGGTCTGGCGGCCGCCGGCCCGGTGCCGGGCCGCATGGAGGTCGTGGCGGCGGGGCCCCCGGTCGCGGTGGTGGTCGACTATGCCCACACGCCGGCCGGGATCGAGGCCGCTCTCACCGCGCTCCGGGAGGTGGCCGGTGGCGGCCGGGTGATCTGCGTGTTCGGGTGCGGCGGCGACCGTGACCGGGGGAAGCGCCCCGAGATGGGGGCTGCTGCCAGCCGGTGGGCCGACACCGTGGTCCTGACCTCCGACAATCCGAGGTCGGAAGACCCCCTGGTCATCATCGACCAGGTCCGGTCGGGCGTGAGCGGCCCGGCCCGCCTGGTGGTCGAGCCCGACCGGGCCCGGGCGATCCGGGCGGCCGTCGGCATGGCCGATGGGGGAGACGTGATCCTCGTGGCCGGCAAGGGGCACGAGACCACCCAGACCGTCGGAGAGACCACCCGGCCCTTCGACGACCGGGTGGAGGCCCGAGCGGCCCTGGCAGAACGGTTCGGCGGTCTGGCCCGGTGATCTCGCTCATGACCGCGGGCGGGGTGGCCCTGTGGGTGGCCGTCCTGTCCACCCCCGTCCTCATCCGCTGGCTGGTGAAGCACAACATCGGCCAGCAGATCCGTGAGGACGGCCCCCAGGTCCACATCGCCAAGGCCGGCACACCCACCATGGGCGGGATCGGCATCGTGGGCGCGGTGGTCTTCGGTTACCTGGTGGCGCACGCCATCCCCGGTGTCACCTTCTCTCGTTCGGGGACCCTGATCATGCTGGCGGTCGTCGGGGCCGCGCTCATCGGCTTCGCCGACGACTGGATCAAGGTCCGGCACCGCCGGAGCCTCGGCCTCAACAAGCGAGCCAAGTTCGGGGCCCAGATCGGGCTCGGCGTGGCCTTCGCCTTGCTGGCCGTGTACTGGGCCCACGCCTCGACGACCCTCTCCTTCACCCGCTACGACTCCATCGGGTTCCACATGGGCACGGCGGTGTGGGTCGTGTGGGCGACGGTGATCATCGCCGCGTCGGCCAACGCGGTGAACCTGACCGACGGCCTCGACGGCCTGGCCGCGGGCTCGGCCACCTTCTGCTTCGCCTGCCTGGCCATCATCGGCTACTGGCAGTACCGGCACTTCGTCATCTACCGGGTGCCGGACGCCCTCGACCTCGCCCTGGCCGCGGTGGCCCTGGCCGGGGCCTGCACCGGGTTCCTGTGGTGGAACGCCGCCCCGGCCAAGATCTTCATGGGTGACACCGGCTCGCTCTCCATCGGCTCAGGCCTGGCTGCGCTCTGCCTCCTGATGAACCTGGACCTGTTGCTGGTGGTCATCGGGGGCCTGTTCGTCATCGTGACCCTGTCGGTGGTCATCCAGGTGGTGAGCTTCCGGCTGTTCCATCGCCGGGTCTTCCTGATGGCCCCGCTCCACCACCACTTCGAGCTCCTGGGTTGGCCCGAGACGACCGTCATCGTCCGGTTCTGGATCCTGGCCGGCCTCTTCGCCGCGCTCGGTCTCGGCATCTTTTACGGGGATTTCCTGTCGGTGGGCAAGGTCTGATGGTCGGAGGCCACGGTCCGATGGCCGGAGGGAACGGTCTGATGGCCGGTGGGCGACGACCGGTGACCCTCCACGACCGCCAGGGGTTCCACCATCGCGGGCCCCGGGTGGAGGAGGCTTGGGGGATGGACGGACCAGGAGGTCGGGCGGCAAGGGCATGGTCCCCGGTGCAAGGCGGGCACGGTGGCTGAGCGGGCCGCGCCGCGGACGACAACCCGGAGGCGTCACCCGTCGAGCCGGCTGTCCGGCACGGGTCCGGCCCGCCCGGCGCCGCCCGGTCGGGTGCGGGCGGTGGCGGCGACCGCCTCGCCCCCCGGACGCCTGGCCCGGGTGAGCACGGCCCGCGCCCTGACCGTGCTGCTCGGGGTCCTCTGCGTGTTTGGCCTGGTCATGGTCGGCTCCGCCTCGCCGGTCATCTCGCTCGGCCTCTACGGATCGCCCTGGGCGATCTTCGTCCGGCAGGTCCTGTGGATGGGCGTCGGCACCTGTGCGCTCCTCATCCTCTCCCGCGTCGACTATCGGAGGTGGCGGGCCCTCCGGGGACCGCTCGTGATCGGGACCGTCGCGCTCCTCGTTCTCGTCCTCGTCCCCCATTTCGGCGTCACCTCGGGCGGCTCGTCCCGATGGATCGGGGTCGGGATGCTCCAGCTGCAGCCGTCGGAGCTGATGAAGCTGGCCCTCACCGTCTTCGCCGCCGACCTCCTGACCCGCCGGGTCGACCGCATGGACGACCCGAAGCTGGTGATCGTGCCGGTCCTGGCCGTCCTCGGCATCTCCGGCCTGCTCATCCTCAAGCAGCCGGACATGGGGACTGCGCTCGTGCTCAGCTGCATCGCCTTCGGCATCCTGTTCATGGGCGGTGTGCCGATGGCCCCGATCCTCAAGATCCTGGGCGCCTTCGGGGCTCTGGCCCTCGTCGTCGGCCTGGCGGATCCGTACCGGCGCGACCGGATCCTGTCGTTCCTCAATCCCGGCGCCAACAAGTCGGGCTCGGGCTACCAGGTGTGGCAGTCGCTCATCGGACTCGGATCCGGGCACCTTTTCGGCCTCGGTCTGGGGGGCGGCCGGCAGAAATGGGGCCTCCTGCCGAACGCCCACACCGACTTCATCTTCTCGGTGGTGGGGGAGGAGCTCGGCCTGGTGGGCGCCATCGTGCTGCTCTGCCTCTTCTTCGCCTTGGCCTGGTTCGGCCTGCGGGCGGCCACCCGGGCACCGGACCGGTTCGGGAGCCTCATGGCGGTGGGCATCACCACGTGGATCACCAGTCAGGCCATCATCAACGTCGGGGCGGTGATCGGCGTCCTCCCCGTCACTGGCATCCCGTTGCCGTTCGTCTCCTTCGGGGGGTCGTCGCTGATCATCAACATGGCCGCCATGGGCATCCTGCTCAACATCGCCCGGCACGAGCGGCCGAAACCGGCGACCGCCGCGCCGCGGCGGCGACCCGCCCAGCGGTGAGCGGCGAGCGGTACGCCCTGATGGCCGGAGGAGGCACCGCCGGTCACCTCCAGCCTGCGCTGGCCATCGCCGAGGCCCTGGTGGCCAGGGGCCACGGGCGGGACACCATCGAATTCGTGGGTTCGACCCGCGGACAGGACCGGGCTGCCCTGGAGGGCCGGGGCTTCCCGGTGACGCTGCTGCCGGGGCGGGGCGTCGTCCGGAGCCTGCGCCCCCGCGACCTGGCGACGGACCTCGGCGCCGTCGCCGGGCTGGCCGTGGCCGCGGTCCGGGGGTTCGGCGTCGTGCTGCGGGCCCGACCCCGCGTGGTGGTCTCGGTCGGGGGGTACGCCTCCCTGGCCACCTGCCTCGCCGCGGTGGTGCTCGGCGTGCCCCTGGTGCTGATCAACGTGGACGCCGTCCCCGGGGCCGCCAACCGGCTGTTCGGCCGGTTCGCCCGGGCGTGCGTGGTGGGGTGGGAGGGGAACGCACTGCCGCGGGCCGTCGTCACCGGTACCCCGGTGCGCCCCGAGATCGCCGCCGTGGGACGCTCCTCCGAGGAGCGCTGCGCCGCCCGCCGGCGGCTCGGACTGCCCGAGGACCGCCTCACCGTGGTCGCGTTCGGCGGCTCGCTCGGCGCCCGCCGCATCAACGAGGCGGTGACCGGCCTCATCGGCCGCTGGCACGACCACCGGGACCGCACGATCTACCTCATCGTCGGTCGTCGGGACTGGGACCGGTACGCCGGGTCCGACCCGACACCGCCGGCATCCGGACTCCGGGTCGCCAGGGTTCCCTACGAAGAGCGGATGGCCGCCGTCTACGCCGCGGCCGACGTGGTCGTGTGCCGGGCCGGTGCCATGACCGTGGCCGAGCTGGCCGTGGCGGGCGTCCCCTCGGTGCTGGTGCCCCTGCCCGGCGCGCCGGGCGATCACCAGACGGCCAACGCCCGGGTGCTCGAGCGAGCGGGGGCAGCCGTGCTCGTGGCCGACGCCGACTGCGACACCGAGACCCTGGGCGTTACGCTCGACCGTATGCTCGACGACCCCGCCGGGCTCGACACCATGGGGCGGGCCGCCGCCGGGCTCGGCCGGAAGGACGCCGCCTCAGCCGGGGCGACGGTGGTCGAGACGAGTGCCCGGCCGGAGCCCACCCCGTGAGCAGCACGCCCAACCACTCGTCGTTCGGCGACCCGGACCACCCGGTCGACGTCCACATCGTGGGCATCGGCGGCGCCGGTATGAGTGCCATCGCCACCGCCCTGCACGCCATGGGACACCGGGTGACGGGCAGCGATCTGCGGGCCTCGGGTGTGACGGCCCGGCTGGTCCGGGCGGGCATCCCGGTGGCCATCGGGCACGTCGGGACCAACCTCGGATCCGCCGAACTGGTCACGATCTCCTCGGCCGTCCCCCCTGACAACCCGGAAGTGTCCGAGGCCCACCACCGGGGCGTCCCCGTCCTGGCCCGTGCCGAGGCTCTGGCCGCCATCGCCTCCCTGCGCCGGTGCCTTGCGGTGGCCGGCACCCACGGGAAGACCACCACCGCCTCGATGCTCGCCCTCCTGCTGGTCGACGCCGGCATGCGGCCGTCCTTCCTCATCGGCGGCGACGTCAACGAGATCGGCACCAATGCGGTGTGGGACGACGGCGAGTGGCTGGTGGTCGAGGCCGACGAGAGCGACGGCACGTTCCTCGCCCTCGCGCCGGACATCGCCGTCGTCACCAACGTCGAGGCCGACCACCTCGACTACTACGGGTCGTTCGCCGCCGTGCGCTCGGCGTTCGAGGAGTTCGTCGCCGGCGCCCGCCGCTGCGTCGTGGGTGGGGACGACCCCGTCGCCGCCCGGATCGGGCGCCACGTGGGTGCCGACATCGTGGGGACCGCGGAGGGGTGCACCTTCCGGATGGTCGAGCTGGAGCTGGCCCGTAGCTCGCTCTCCTTCGATCTGCTCGATCCGGGCGGGGTCCGGCTCGGTCGCCTCGACGTCCCCGTCCCCGGGCTCCACAACGCCAAGAACGCGGCGGTGGCGACGGTCGCCGCCCTGGTCGCCGGCGTGCCCTTCACCGTCGCCTCCCGGGCCCTGGCCCGGTTCGCCGGCGTCGCCCGGCGCTTCGAATTCCGTGGCGAGGCGGCCGGGGTCACCTTCGTGGACGACTACGCCCACCTCCCGAGCGAGGTCCGCGCCGCCCTGTCGGCCGCCCGCAACGGGGATTGGCGCCGGGTGGTGGCCGTGTTCCAGCCCCACCGGTACAGTCGGACCGCGGAGCTGTGGCAGGAATTCGGCTCGTCGTTCGCCGCCGCCGACCTGGTGGTCGTCACCGACGTCTACGGAGCCGGCGAGCCGCCGGTGCCGGGGGTGTCGGGCCAGCTGGTGGTGGACGCCATCCGCCGTGCCTCGCCGGACCTCCCGGTGTACTACGTGGCCGGCCGGTCGGAGGTCGGGAACGTGGTCGGCGACCTGCTCGAACCGGGGGACCTCTGCTGCACGCTCGGCGCCGGTGACCTGACCTCCCTGCCCGACGAACTCATCGCCGACCCGGTCTGGTGACGAGCGCTGTGCCCCGACGAGCCGCGTCCCTGACCGAGCTGCGGGCGTCGCTCGGCGCCCTCGTCCGCCCGGAGCACCCGCTCGGCGCGCTGACCACCTACCGGGTCGGGGGCACGGCCGCCCTGTTCGCCGAGCCGGCCGACGAGGCCGAGCTGGTCGCGCTGGCCCGGGGACTCGCTGGCCGGGACGTCCAGGTCCTGGTCCTCGGGCGTGGCTCGAACCTGCTGGTCGCCGACCGGGGCTTCGACGGCGTGGTGGTCTCCCTCGGGGCCGGCTTCGAATCGATGGACTTCGAGGGCGACCGGGTCCGGGCCGGGGGCGCCCTGCGCCTGCCGGTACTGGCCCGTCGCACCGCGGCGGCGGGATGGCACGGGCTCGAGTGGGCCGTCGGCGTGCCCGGCTCGGTCGGGGGCGCCATCCGGATGAACGCGGGCGGTCACGGGTCGGACACGGCGGCCACACTGGTGAGCTACCGCTGGGTCGACCTGTCGACCGGGAGCGTGCACGAGGCGGCCGCTGAGCGGCTCGGGTTCGCTTACCGCCGGAGCAGCCTGGCACCCACGGACGTGGTGGTGGAGGGAGTGCACCATCTCGAGCCGGGCGACCCTGATCGGTGCCGGGCCACCGTCGACGAGATCGTCCGCTGGCGCCGGGCCAACCAGCCCGGAGGGAGCAACGCCGGATCGGTGTTCACCAACCCCCCCGCGGACTCGGCGGGCCGGCTGATCGAGGCCTGCGGTCTCAAGGGGTTCCGGCTCGGGACCGCCCAGGTCTCCACCAAGCACGCCAACTTCATCCAGGCGGATCCCGGTGGGTCGGCTGACGACGTGGGACGCCTCATCGCCCACGTGCAGCGGACGGTGGTCGACGCCACCGGCGTGACGCTTCATCCAGAGGTGCAGCTGATCGGGTTCGACGACCCCGGATCCGGGCGGCCGTGACCCCGGCCACCCGAACTCCCTCGGCCGGGTCCCGCTCCATCGACCCCCGCATCCGCCAGCGCCGGCTTTCCGTCCACCGGAGCCGCGTCCGGCGACGGCTCCGGTGGACGCTGGCGGCCCTGGTCACGGTGGCCGTGCTGGTGGGCGTGGTCGCTGTGCTGCACACCCCGCCGTTCAGCGCCCGGGTCGTCACCGTCACCGGCGCCCACCCGCGCACCAGCGACGCCGCCATCGTGGACGCGGCGGGCTTGAGCCACCATCCGGCCCTGATCAGCGTGGACCCCGGGGCCACCGCCGCCCGGGTCGAGGCCCTCCCGTTCATCGCCGCCGCCCGGGTGCGTCGCCACTGGCCGGACGGCGTCGAGATCGCCGTGACCGAGCGGGTCCCGGCGGTGCAGATGGCGGGCCCGGGCGCCTCGTGGTCGGTGCTCGACGCCGCCGGCCGGACGCTCGAGATCACGCCGGCGCCCGTTCCGGGTCTCCGCACCCTGGTCGTGCGGACGCCCACCGGGGTCGTGGCCCCGGCACCGGTGGGGGGCTCCTTGGCCCCGGCGGCGGGGGGGGGTCTCCTCGTGGCCCGCACCCTCCCCACGGCGTTCTCCGCCCAGGTCGACTCGATCACCGTCGCTCCGGACGGCACGACCAGCCTGGTCGTCGACTCGGGGATCACCGTCCTGCTGGGCCCGGCCACCGACCTCACGGCCAAGTACGAGGACGTGTCCTCGATCATCGCCCACGGGGCGCTCCGGGCGACCTCCACGATCGACGTCACGGTGCCCCAGTCGCCGACCGTGGGCGGGTGACGGCAACGGACGGGCCGTTCACGGTGTCCGTTGCGTGTCGACTGTGCTTGACCAGGTAGTCCACTGACCCTATCGTGGTGGCCAACTCGCCGGTTGGAACGGTTTCAACCTTTGGTCGAGGGTAAGGGATTCCATGACCGTTCCGGCCCAGAACAACTATTTCGCCGTCATCAAAGTGGTGGGAGTCGGCGGGGGTGGCGTCAACGCCGTCAACCGCATGATCGAGGCCGGGCTGCGGGGAGTCGAGTTCATCGCCACCAACACCGACGCCCAGGCGCTCCTGATGAGCGATGCGGACCTCAAGTTGGACATCGGTCGGCAGCTGACCCGTGGGCTCGGTGCGGGGAGCGACCCCGAGGTGGGGCGGCTCGCCGCGGAGGAGCACCGGTCGGAGATCGAGGAGGCGCTGAAGGGTGCCGACATGGTCTTCATCACCGCCGGCAAGGGCGGGGGCACCGGAACCGGCGCCGCCCCGGTCGTGGCGGAGATCGCCAAGGGGCTCGGCGCCCTGACCATCGGCGTGGTCACCCGGCCGTTCACCTTCGAGGGCCGCCGTCGGTCGGTCCAAGCCGAGCAGGGGATCCAGAACCTCAAGGAGAAAGTCGACACACTCATCATCATCCCGAACGACCGGCTGCTCACGGTGTCCAACGAGAAGACCTCGATGGTCAACGCCTTCAAGATGGCGGACGAGGTGCTGATGCAGGGTGTGCAGGGCATCACCAGCCTGATCACGGTGCCCGGCCTCATCAACACCGACTTCGCCGACGTCAAGATGATCATGAGCAACGCCGGCACCGCCATCATGGGCATCGGCTCGGCCACGGGCGAGGGTCGCTCGGTCAACGCGGCGCGGGCGGCGATCACCAGCCCGTTGCTCGAGGCGTCGATCGAAGGGGCGCGGGGCATCCTGCTCAACATCGCCGGCGGGCCCGACCTCGGGCTCTTCGAGGTCAACGAGGCGGCAGAGATCATCCACGGTGTCGCCCATCCCGACGCCAACATCATCTTCGGCAGTGTCATCGACGAGGACATGGGCGACGAGGTGCAGGTCACAGTCATCGCCGCCGGATTCGAGCGGTGGGAGGCGCAGGCGAGAGGGGCCGGTGGGCAGGCCGAGGCGTCGAGCCGCGACGAGACCCGCAGCCGCGTCCTCGGGGCGGAGTCCGCCCACGAGGACATCTTCGCGACGCCGACCGACGACGAGCTCAACCTGGGCGACGACGACTTCGACGTGCCGTCGTTCCTTCGCTGAACCCGACCTGCACCCCGGTCCCGGTCCTCGGGCCCGTCCTGGCGTCATGGAGCGATGCGGCGTGCGGTGACCTCCGACCCATCGCGGACGGCCCCGGTACCGTCACCGGTCTGGCTCGCTGGGCGGAGGGGCCGACCGGCGTCGGTCCGGGGGCCGTGCGGGAGGTCCAGTGGCTGGAGCAGGTGCACGGTGCCGGCGTGGTGGTGGCGCGACTCGGGGATGGCGGTGCCACCAGCCGCCACCGATCGGTCCGTGCCGGCAGGGGCGACGCCCTGGTCTCGGCCGACCCATCGGTGGCGGTGGCGGTCCTGACGGCCGATTGCGCCCCCATCGCCCTGGGCAGCGAGGAGGGAGTGTTCGCGGCCGTCCACGCCGGGTGGCGGGGCCTGGTCGCCGGTGTGGTCGAAGCCGCCGTCGCCACCATGCGGTCGCTCGGGGCGACCGAGGTGGACGGCGCCCTCGGACCATGCATCCACGCCGGCTGCTACGAGTTCTCCGAGAACGACCTGGCCGCGCTCACCGAACGGCTCGGTCCGGCGGTCCGGGCCACCACTGGCAGTGGGCGCCCGGCGTTCGACCTCCCCGCAGCGGTGTCCGCGGCGTTCGCCTCGAGCGGGGTGCGGGAGGTGGCCGGTGTCGACGACTGCACGGCGTGCGGCGACGGGTACTTCTCGCACCGGTCCCGCCGGGACCAGGGCCGCCAGGCACTGGTGGTATGGGCGGGCGGGGCGGTCCGGTCCGGGTGACGGCTGCGCCGGGGGAGTTCGATCCCGCCCGGTTCGAGGCCGGGCTCGAGGACGTCCGCAGAAGGATCGACGGCGGGTCGGCCGATCCCGCGTCGGTGACTCTCGTGGCCGTGACCAAGGGGTTCACCGTCGCGGCGGTGGCGGCCGCCCTCGCCGCCGGCCTGCCGGACATCGGGGAGAACTATGCCGACGAGCTGGTGGCCAAGGCCGCGGCGCTCCCGGCCGGCGAGTGCGGGGGTGTGCTTCCGACCTGGCACTTCCTCGGTGCCGTCCAACGCAACAAGGTGGCTCGACTGGCGCCGCTCGTGACCTGGTGGCAGGGTCTGCGCCGGGTCGAGGAGGGCCGGGCCATCGCCCGCCATCGGCCCGGGTCGACCGTGCTCGTCCAGGTGGACGTGGCCGGCCTGCCGGGGCGGGGCGGCTGCTCCCCCGACGAGGTCGTGGACCTGGTGGCCGCCCTGCGCGACGAGGACCTGCGCGTGGCCGGGCTGATGGCGGTGGGACCGCCGGGACCGCCGGAGGCGGCCCGACCCGGGTTCGCCCTGGTCTCGCGGCTGGCCGACTCCCTGGACCTGCCCGTGCGCTCGTTCGGGATGTCCGACGACCTCGAGGTCGCTCTGTCCGAGGGGTCGACGATGCTCAGGGTGGGGCGGGCACTGTTCGGTGAGCGGGTACCCCGGGGCACCCGGGACGTCGTCCACCCACCCCCGGACCAAGGCACTACGCTGTGAGCAGGAGGACACGATGCCAGCTTCGTTCATGAAAAAGACGATGGCCTACCTGGGCCTCGTCGATGACGACTACGACGACTACGACGACTACGAGGCGCGGTCGCCGGCCCCCGTCGGGCGGGTGGGGCAGCGCTCGGCGAGCAGTCTCGACGACGTCGATGAGCAGGTCGCATCGCCCGCGAACCCGAGGATCCGCACCCTCACCCGCGAGGAGACGTCGGGCACCGCGGTGGCCGCGTCGCCCTCACCGGTCGCCCGGGCTACGGTCGGCTCGTCCTCGGTGCGTCCGATCTCCCAGGAGACGGCCGGTGCCAAGGTGCACATCGTGGCTCCGGCCCGCTTCGCCGACGCCCAGGAGATCGCCAACCGGCTGATGAACAACCAGCCGGTCATCGTCAACATGCAGACGGCCGACCGGGACCTGCAGCGGCGGATGATCGACTTCTGCAGTGGCGTGACCTATGCCCTGTCCGGCGGGATGGAGCGGGTGGCCGACGAGGTCTTCCTGCTGACCCCGTCGAACGTGAAGGTCTCGGACGAGGAGCGTCAGCGGCTGACCGATCGCGGACTGGTCGCTCCCTGAACGACGACCCGACCCACCGCCCGGCGCTGCACGGGGGAGTGAGCTGACGTGCTCGAGATCATCTACTTCCTGCTCCAATTCTTCCTCCTCGTCCTCATCGTCTACTCGGTCCTGAGCTGGTACCTGGCCTACGCCCGGGTGACCTTCGACTCGCCGGCCTACAAGCTCCAGCGGGTGCTGTCGGCCATCTGCGATCCGGTCCTGAACCCGGTCAGGCGCATCATCCCGACCGCCCGCGTCGGCGGCGTCGGCCTCGACCTCTCGGTCCTCGTGGTGTTCCTCGTCGTCGAGGTGATCCTCCTCCCGCTCTTCCGCTGACCGGCAGGCGCCCCGGGGCGGCGGGCCACCGCCGGATCCCGCAGGCAAGTTTTCGACGAATCCCTGGAGCCGGGCTCCGGCGCCGCTAGCATGGCGTCCATGGACGCCTCCCAATCCGCTCTTGATTCGCTCCGTACTGTCGAGTTCCGTGAGACCCTGAAGGGCTATCACCGGGACGACGTCGACGAGTACCTCGAAAAGGCCGCGGTCGAGGCCGAGGGTCTGCAGGAACAGCTGCGCCAGAGCGGCGAACGGCTCCGCCAGGCAGCCGAGCGGATCTCGCAACTCGAAACGACACTCGAGCAGCAGCCGGCCGCCCAGTCTGCCGAGGCGGTCGTGGCAGACGACACGCTGCAGCGCACGCTGCTCTTGGCCCAGAAGTTCGTCGACGAGACCAAGGCCGACGCCGAGGCCCAGGCTGCCCGGGCGGTGGCCGATGCCGAGGCCAAGGCCCGCCAGGTGACCGAGCAGGCCCAGGCACAGGCCACCCAGATCGCCGCCGAGTCCGAGCAGCGCCTCCGCGAGGAGATCAACCGCCTGGAAGAGTCGCGGAGCCGCTTGTCGAACGAGGTCGAGTCCATGACCCGCCACCTCGAAAGTGAGCGCAACCGTCTGCGCTCCGCACTCGGCGACATCCTTCGCTGGGTGGACCAAAACGTGCAGCCGACCACCACCCATGACGAGCTCCGCCCGACCGGCGCCGATGACACGACTGGCGCCGTCCCCGCCCAGCCGGCGCCGCCGCCGGCAACACCGGCCACCGTCATCCAGGGGGGCAACCGCCCAGCCGCACCACAAGGTGCGCCCTCCCCGCAGGTGAGCGGGACGGGACCCAGCGGAGAGGTGACCGAGATGCGCCCCACCGGCGTCGTCACCCGCCCAGCCAACACCAACGCGCCACTTCCCCTGTAGGCGCCCGGCGCCGCCACTCCCCGGCAACCGGCGCTCGGTGTCCGGCGCCCCACCGGTATGGTCCGGGGGACCGATTGGTCGGTCCGGATTGCCGCCATGAGCTGGGCACGGTATCGTCACCCGCCCGTCGGGTGTCAGGAATGCGCCTGCCCTCCGCTCCGGAGCGGTCGCGATCGGGCGAACCTTGAAGGAGGTCGATGTGACGGCAGCGAAGAAGGCGGTGGCATCCACGCCCAAACGGGCGGCATCCGCCGCCAAGACCGTTCCGGCAGCCAAGAACACGACGTCCACCAAGAAGTCAGTGCCGAAGCAGGCTGCTGCGGCCGGAAAGAAGTCAGTGCCCGCAACCAAGAAGACGATCTCGAAGAAGCCGGTGACGGCGAAGAAGCCGCAGACGGCCCCGAAGAAGCCGGCCGCCACGAAGCCGGCCGCCAAGGCATCCCCGGCCGCGAAGAAGGCCGCGCCCCCGGCACCGAAGAAGGCCGAGCCCCCGGCACCGAAGAAGGCCGCGCCCGCGGCGCAGAAGAAGGCCGCGCCCCCGGCACCGAAGAAGGCCGCGCCGGTAAAGAAGGCTGCACCGGTAAAGAAGGCTGCACCGGCGAAGAAGGCTGCACCGGCGAAGAAGGCGTCGTACCCTGCGGCACCGGCGAGGCCGACGACCGGACCATACGCCAAGGAGGCGAAGTTCCTCGAGGAGCAGCGCACGCTCCTGCTCGACGAGCGGTCCGTCTACAGCGGGCAGGCGGTCGACTTGCGGGCGGAGGCGGATTCGCTCGCCCTCGAGCGCGAGCCGGGCGACGTCCAGTTCGACGAGGAGTCCGGGGAGGGGGGCACGGTCACGGTGGACCGCGAGCGCAACCTTGCACTCTCGGCCCAGGCGTCGGCGGCGGTGGAGGAGATCGACGACGCCCTGCGCAAGATCGACCGGAAGACCTATGGCGGGTGTGAGCGCTGCCATCAGCCGATCCCGAAGGCCCGACTGCGCGCTCTGCCGTTCGCCCGGCTGTGCGTGGCCTGCAAGAGCGGCGGCCTGTCACGGCGCTGATCGACGAGCCGACGGCGGTCATGGGACGGTCCCGGTGGCCCGGTGGCCTCCGGCGGCTGCTGGTGGCGACCGGTGTGATGGCGGGGGTGGTGACCGCCGACCAGCTGACCAAGTCGTGGGCGGTGAACCGTCTGGTGCACGGACCGATCCATGTGATCGGGACGCTCGATCTCGAGCTCACCTTCAACTCCGGCGCGTCGTTCAGCCTGTTCCAGGGCCGCGTGCTGGTGCTGGTCCCGGTGGTGGTGGTGCTGGTGATCGCGCTGTTGGTGATGGTGTGGAGGTCGCCGACCACCGGCCGGGCCGCCGTGCTGGGCCTGATCCTCGGCGGCGCACTGAGTAACCTCTCCGACCGGCTGTTTCGAGGTGATCACGGCGCGGTGGTCGACTTCGTCGCCCTGCACTTCTGGCCGACGTTCAACGTGGCTGACGCCGGCATCGTGGTCGGGTGCGCGCTGCTGGTCATCTCGTTGATCCGGAGGCCCCGGATCCCGTGAACGTGCTCTCCGTGGTCGTACCGGCGTCGCTCGACGGGGTCCGGGTGGACAAGGCGGTTGCCCTGGTGGCCGACATGACCCGGTCGTCGGTGAGCGCCCTCATCGACGCGGGTCGGGTCCGGGTCGACGGGAGGACCGTGCGCAGCCGGAGTGCCGTCCTCCGGGCCGGTCAGCAGTTGGAGGTGGACCGTGACGAGGTGCGTGCCGCCGATGCACCACAGCCGGATCCCACCGTCGTATTCGAGGTGGTCCACCAGGATCGGGACATCGTCGTGGTGGACAAGCCCGCCGGTTTGGTCGTCCACCCCGGCGCCGGGCACCGGAGCGGGACCCTCGTCAACGGCCTCTTGGCCCGCTATCCGGAGCTGGGCACGCTGGCCGCCGCCGTCGGCTCGGACCCGGACCGCCCTGGGGTGGTGCACCGTCTCGACCGGGGGACCTCGGGCCTCCTGGTGGTGGCCCGCACTCCGGACGCCTACCGGTCGCTGGTGGCCCAGCTGGCGGCGCGGCGGGTCACCCGGATCTACCAGGCCCTCGTCCTCGGCACGGTCGAGGGGGAGTCGGGGCTGGTCGACGCGCCGGTGGGTCGTTCCGCCACGTCGCCCACCCGCATGGCCGTGTCACGCAAGGGGAAGGAGGCGAGGACCCGCTACCGGGTGGAGCGGCGGTTCACCCACCCGGGAGCGAGCACCTTGGTGGCCGCCTCGCTGGAGACGGGTCGCACACACCAGATCCGGGTCCACCTGTCGGCGATCGGCCATCCGGTTGTCGGCGACGAGGTCTACGGCTGGGGCCGGTCCCTCCCGGGCGTCACCACCGCCCGACCCTTCCTCCACGCCGGGTCGCTCGCCTTTCGGCATCCGCTAACGGGCGAGGAGGTCGCGTGGACGTCCGAGCTCCCCGCGGCGCTCGAACACCTGCTCGATCAGCTCGGCTGAGCGCCGAGGTCAGGCGGCTTCGTGGGCGGCCTCGAGGTTCTGGCTCTCCGCCAGCACCTCGAGTGCCTCGGCCTCGGCCTGGCGCACCTTGCGCACGCCGATGCCCATCCGCTCCGCCGTGGTCTGGAGCGACGCCGGGTCGCTCCCGTCGAAGCCGAACCGGTGCCGGATCACCTGGCGCTGCAGGTCGCTCAGCCGGTCCACCGCCTGGCGGACCAGGTCGAGCGTGAGCCCCGCCGCCACCTCGTCCTCGAACTCGTTGACGTCGCTGGAGACGAGGTCGCCGAGGGTCGCCGTCGAGTCGGCGGTGGCCGGTTGGTCGAGGCTGGCCACGACACGCGCCACCTGCGACAGGTCGGAGCGGACGCCGGCCGTGGTGTTGGTGGCGTTGTCCATCTCGTCGTCGGTGGGCGGACGCTGGAGCTGGTGGGTGAGCTCCCAGAGCGCCGCGTCGACCTGCTGGTTGCGCTCGGCCACCTCCATGGGGAGGCGGATGGTGCGTCCGTGCTGTTGGACCGCACGCTGCAGGGCCTGGCGGATCCACCAGGTTGCGTACGTCGAGAAGCGGAACCCGCGCTCCCAGTCGAACTTGTCGACCGCCCGCATCAGCCCGAACGTCCCCTCCTGGATGAGGTCGGGGAGGTCCACCCCGCGGTCCTGGTAGCGGCGGGCCCAGTGGACGACCAATCGCAGGTTGGCCGCCAACATCTCCCGGCGGGCGGCGTCGTCACCGGCAGCCACCCGCTTGGCCAGTTCGGTCTGCGCCTCGTGATCGGGCAGGGGGTGGTGGTCCAGATCACGGAGGAAGAGACCGAGGCTGTCGGCATCCGCGCTCCGGGTCCGACCCACCGCGCCCGGACCGGTCGGCGCAGCCTGCTTCCGGGCGGCGGCCCCGCCCGCGACACGCCGCGCGGAGCCCGTTCCGGCCCCTCGCTGGTTCTCCTTACTCATCGTACGAGTCGTCATCCCTCTCCTCATTCATCGTCACAGGGTCGACAGGAGCTTTAACGCCCGATCCGGTCGGGACATTCCATCGTTGTCATTCGGGGTGGCCGGAAGCTGGATCCTGGTCAGCTCTACCCACACGGCTTGCGTACCATCTGTTCGGAATGGTCGGCTGTCCGGATGACCACCTCCCACCACCGGTGCGTGCTGATCCGCCACGGCGAGACGGAGTGGAGCCGTTCCGGGCGCCACACCGGCCGGACCGACCTGCCGCTCCTGCTGGAGGGCGAGGCCCAGGCCGAGGCGCTCCGCCCGGCGCTTGCCGGCTACCGGTTCGTCGCCGTGCTGACCAGCCCGCTGCTCCGGGCGCGGGAGACCTGCCGCCTTGCCGGTCTGGGTGACGGCGCGGTGATCGACCCCGATCTGGCGGAGTGGGACTACGGGTCCTACGAAGGCGAGACGACGGCGGCGATCCGAGCCCGGCGGCCGGGGTGGGACCTCTTCCGCGACGGTGCGCCCGGTGGGGAGGCGGCCGAGGACGTCGCCGCCCGGGTGGACCGGGTGATCGAGCGGGTCCGGGCCGCTCGGGGGGACGTGGCTTGCGTCGCCCACTCCCACGTCCTGCGCGTCCTGGTCACCCGGTGGATCGATCTCGATCCGACCGCCGGGCGTCACTTCGTGCTGGCCCCGGCCTCGCTCAGCGAGCTCGGGTGGGAGCGGGACCAGCCGGCGGTCATCACCTGGAACAGCGGCCGCCGCTGACCGGGCGCTTCGGCGCCCGGCTCCTCACCCCACGCTCACGGCGGCGCGGGTCCGGCGCCGGCGGCGGCGGCGGCGGGCTGGTTGGGTGGACGGCTCAGCCCGCATCCTGGCGCAGGGCCGGCACCCTGCCCTGCGCCCGCGCCACCATGTCGGCGAGGGTGAACGACTCGAGATGGGTCCGCATGTGCTCGCCGACGTCGGCCCAGACCGTGAGCAGGACGCACTGCCCCTCGTGGTCGCAGGCGCCGTTCTCGTGGGGGAGCCCGAAGTCACCGGCCACGATCGGTCCGTCGACCGCCGAGACGATCTGGGACAGGGTGATCTCGTCGGGGGGCCTGGCCAGCACGTACCCGCCGCCGACGCCCCGCTTGGAGCGGACCAGCCCGGCCCCCTTCAGGGCCAGCAGGATCTGTTCGAGGTAGGGCTGGGGAAGACCTGTGCGCTCGGCAATGTCACGTACCGCGGTCGGACCCTCACCGTCCGTGTGGAGCGCGAGGGACAAGAGCGCCCGGCTCGCATAGTCACCTCGGGTCGAAACCTTCACAGGCCCATGCTATTGCCTGCACGACTCAGGCGGACGGTCCTCGCGGCACCGGGACGGACGTGCCGCCTGGCGACCGCTCGGACCGAGCGGTCAGCGCCCGAGCTTGCCGGCGGCCAGGTCCTCGGCCATCGCCCAGCCGAAGGCCACCAGCCGTCCACCGCCGACGACGTCGACGCGCTCGAAGAAGGCACACATCTCGCTCGCCGTCGGCGCCTTGGGGCTGGCGAAGTCGAACCCGCCGGCCTCGCCACCGTCGCCGGCCACCACGAACGTGCGGTCGTCGATCCTCCCGTCTGCACCGAAGCGTTTGGCCAGGCGCCGACCCCACGCCCGCTCCTCGCCCGTCGCCTTGTGCTCGGGCCCGGGGACCACGTCGGTCAGGCCGGCGAACGCCCGGAACCCTTCGGCCGCCAGGAGCCTGGTCCCGACCAGCACGTCCTCGTCCGGAAAGGCCAGGAGGGCCCGCCGGTACTTGTCGCCCATCATGGCCCGCAGCACGGTGTCGGCCCGCGAGGTGCGGTCCACGGTGGCCAGCCCGATCAGCAAGGACGGCGTCCCGCCGATCCGCTCCAGCGTGGAGAAGGAGTAGCCACGGAGCTTGGTCCCCTCCCGGGCCCGGGTGACCAGCACCCACTCCTCCCGTTGTTTCGAGAGGAACCCGATATCGAAGCGGGGCTCACGCTCGGCGCAGAGGTCAGCCATTTCGGCGAGCTCGGCGTCACTGATCGATGTGCAGTCCTTGGTCTCCACCTGGATGGACATATGCCGTTCCGTACTCCTCGGTCTCCCTGCGGCGCAATGCCGACGACCCGCGTCTGCCGCGGAGCCCCCACGTCCTGCCGGCCGGGCCGGACGGATGTGCGGGCCTCCACGCCACGAGCCGTTCACCCATTTTACGGGTTTTGGAGGCGCCTGTCGTATCCGGCCCCAAGAGACGGCCTCCACCTGCCCGCAGGCTGGGGTTCCGGCTCGATGTGCGGGCAGGTGGGGAGGGGCGCCTCACCCCTGGATGGCGTTGGGGCCGAGCAGGACCCGGAGCTCGCCGATCAGGCCCCGGCGGCTGTCCACGTTGAACTCGGGGGGCAGCCGGAGCACCTTGTCGCCGACGTGCAGGTAGACCGAGGAGTCGCCGGGATGCTCTTTGAGCAGGCGCTTCAGCCCCTCGACCGTCCGGTCGGTGAGCGAGTGGAGGGGGAGGGAGATGCGCAGGTCGGTGGAGCCCTCGACCGCCAGCTCGGGGCGTTGGATCTCCATGCACACCAGCTTCAGCCGGTCGTCCCGCAGGTCGACCCGGCCCTTGACGACGACGACGGCGTCGTCGTCGAGCAGCGCACCGAAGTCTGCCATGGTCTTCGGGAACACGAAGACCTCGATCGACGCATTGAGATCCTCGAGGACGAAGGTGGCCATGAGGTCGCCCTTCTTCGTGTAGCGGCGGACCAGCTCCGTGACGACGCCGCCCACCACCCGAACCAGGCCCTCGCCGCCGAACCCACCCCCCACCCCGACGGCCGTGTCAGGGTCGAAGTCCCGCAGCTCGGCCAGCGTGCAGTCGGTGAGCCGGGCCAGCGGGGCTTCGAGGCCCATCAGCGGATGGTCGCTGATGTAGAGACCGAGCATCTCCTTCTCGAACGCGAGTCGGATCGACTTGTCGAACTCGGTGTCCGGGATGGGCACCCGGGTGTCGGCAAAGCCAGTGGCCTGGCCGTCGGTCTCGGGCTCCAGGGTGGCGAAGAGGGAGACGACGCCGGCATCGTGCTCGCGGCGGCGTTCCAGCGTCCGGTCAACGACGTCCTCGAACACCAGGCACAGCCCGCGCCGGGGGAGCCCGAGCGAGTCGAACCCGCCGGCCTTGACGAGCGACTCGATGGTCCGTTTGTTGAGGACCTGCGGGTCGACCCGCTGGCAGAAGTCGTAGAAGTCGGCGAACGGCCCGTTGCGCTCGCGCTCGCCCACGATGTGGGCGACCAGTCCCTCGCCCACGTTGCGCACGGCTGCCAGCCCGAAGGTGATGGCGCCGGGACTGTCCCCCTGCGCCCCGACGGTGCCCTTCCCGTCGGAGAAGTCGGCGGCGAACTCGGACAGTGAGCGGTTGACGTCGGGGACGAGCACTTCGATGCCGAGGGAGCGGCACTCGGCGAGGTACACCGCCGTCTTGTCCTTGTTGTCCTTGACCGAGGTGAGGAGGCTGGCGAAGTACTCCACGGGGTAGTGGGCCTTGAGCCACGCCGTCTGGTAGGCGATGAAGCCGTATCCATAGGAGTGGGACTTGTTGAACGCGTAGTCGGCGAACGGCTCGATGATGTCGAAGAGGGCGGTGCCGAGGGGCTCGCCGTAGCCCTGGGTGACGCAGCCGGCCACGAACTTCTCGCGCTCGGCCTGGATGAGGGCCCGGATCTTCTTGCCGCACGCCTTGCGCAGGTTGTCCGCCTCGGCCAGCGTGTAGCCCGCGAACTTCTGGGCCACCCGCATCACCGACTCCTGGTAGATCATCAGCCCGTAGGTGTCCCCGAGGATCTCCTCGAGGTCGGGATGGAGATAGGCGACCGGCTGGCGGCCGTTCTTACGGTCGGCGTAGTCGCGGTGCATGTTGGCCGCCATCGGGCCCGGACGGTAGAGGGCGACGAGGGCGGCGACGTCGTCGAAGGTGGTGGGGGCGAGCGAGCGCATCAGCGAGCGCATCGGGCCGCCCTCCAGCTGGAAGACCCCCATGGAGTCGCCCTTGCGCAGCATGGCGAAGGTGTCCGGGTCGTCGAGCGCCACCCCGTCGATGTCCGGCCTCGAGCCGGTGGAGATCTCGATGAGGTCGAGGGCCCGTTCGATCACCGAGAGGTTGCGGAGGCCGAGGAAGTCCATCTTGAGCAGGCCCAGGTCCTCGACCCCGTGCATCTCGTACTGGGTCACGACGGGGGCGTCGTCGGGATTGTTTCCGTCCGGCTTGCGCTGGACGGGAACGTACTCGGTCAGCGGCTCGTCGGTGATGACCACAGCGGCGGCGTGGATGCCGTCCTGGCGCCGCAGCCCCTCGAGCCCCTTGGCCACGTCGATCACCCGCTTGGCCTCGGGGTCGGCGTCGTACATAGCCCGCAGCTCGCTGGCGGCGGCGAACCCGTCCTCGTGGCCGTCGACCCGCTCCAGGCAGGCGGCCAGCGGCGTGTCCCGACCCATCAGCAGCGGTGGCATGGCCTTGGCGATCTTGTCGCCGACGATGTAGGGGTAGCCGAGCACCCGGGCGGCGTCGCGCACGGCCGCCCGGGCCTTGATGGTGGAGAAGGTGACGATCTGGGCCACATGGTCGGCCCCGTATCGTTCGGCGGCGTACTTGATCATGTCGCCGCGGTACCGCTCGTCGAAGTCCATGTCGATGTCGGGCATCTGGATGCGGCCCGGGTTGAGGAAGCGCTCGAACAGGAGGTCGTAGCGGATGGGATCGAGGTCGACAATCTGGAGGCAGTAGGCCACACAGCAGCCGGCGGCCGACCCGCGCCCCGGCCCCACCCGGATCCGTTTGGAGCGGGCGAACCGGATGAGGTCCCACACAACCAGGAAGTACGCCGAGAACCCCATGTCCCGGATCACGCCGAGCTCGTAGTCGAGCCGGGACATCACCTCGGCGGGGACCGGCAGGCCGTAGCGCTCCTTGGCTCCTTCGATGCTCAGGGAGCGCAGATAGTCGGCGGCCCGCTCCTCGTAGGTCGCACCGGTGAACTCGTCGGGCACCGGGAAGCGGGGCAGGCTCGGACGCCCGAAGTCGATCTCGACGTTGGCCCGCTCGGCGATGAGCAGCGTGTTGTCGCACGCCTCGGGAAGCTCGGCGAAGAGATGGCGCATCTCGCCGGCCGTCTTCAGGTAGTGCTCCTCACCTTCGAACTTGAACCGCTTCGGGTCGTCGATGCGTGCGCCGGTCTGCACGCACAGGAGGG
>JBKQRT010000340.1:0-2611 GCA_052143895.1 Acidimicrobiales bacterium
GCGATTCTCGGCACCCGCCGGTCATCGATCTGATCGCGAGGGCTCGATGCCCGTCTTGCTCGTCCTATCGGGCTTCGTCGCTCACGCACTCGGCGAACTGGGGCGGCCTTGCCGGCCGGCAAGTGGCAGCGTCGCCTTTGGGGTGGACGAGAGCTGGGACGGCCTCAATCCCCCGGCTCATCTCTGACCGACTGGTCCATCCTCGCCTCTACGCGTCCGGCACGGTTCGGGAGCAATCCGAGAACGAGCAATGCGGAGGCGCTCACGACGATGGCGCCAACAAGGAGTGCTCGATCCATCCCGCTCACGAACGCTCGACGAGCGAGCGCGGCGAGCGCGGCGCCCAGCGGCCCACCGACTTGCTGGGCGACGGCCAGCGCACCGCCGAGTGACCCTGTGATCACTCGGTCCACCGTCTGCGGGATGGCCTGGTGAACGAGCAGCGGCGCCATGCGATCCTGGTAGCGAGTGTTCAGCAGGCTCCCCAAGACGGCAACGCCGAGGGCACCGCCGATCTGTAGAGCGGCACTGTTCGTAGCCGAGCCGACCCCAGCCTGTTCGGGGGGAACCGAGCCCATCACCGAGTCCGTGCACGGTGCAAACGCTAGGCCGGTGCCGATTCCCAGGCAGAGCAATGCCGGTACGGCCTCGCCGTACGAAGAGCCCACGGTCGTGCGCGAAAGCAGAACGAACCCGACTCCGATCGTCACCATGCCCGTGAAAACGACGGGTTTGGTCCCGAACCAACGGACGAGCACGATCGATAGAGGGGCGAAGACCAGGAGCACCATGGCGATCGGCGCGACTCGCAGCCCGGCCTGGAAGGCGGTGTAGCCCAGCGCAAACTGGAGGTATTGGGTGAGGAGGAAGAGCACTCCCATCAGGCCGAAGATCACCATCCCCATGGCAGCGATCGCCACGCTGAACCGACGAGATCGGAAGAACGAGAGCTCCAGCATTGCGTGGTCGCAGTGTCGCTCCCAGGCGATGAAGCCGGCGATCGCCATAGCGGCCAACGCGAAGGCGGCGAGGATCACCTCAGATGTCCATGACCGATTCGACGACTCGATGATGGCCCAGAGCAACAGCCCCATCCCGATGATCGACAGGGCAGCGCCGAGTGGATCCGCCCGCTTGCTCACTGGATTCCTCGAGTTCGGGACAAGCCACAAGGCGGCCAGCAGCCCTGCGGCGGCAATGGGCACGTTGACGAGGAACACCGACCCCCACCAGTAGTGCGCGAGCAGCCACCCGCCCACGATCGGCCCAATGGCAACACCGAGCCCGGTGGTTCCCGACCAGACGCCGATCGCCCGTGCCCTGTCGCCCGGAGCGGTGAACACATTGGTCAGGATCGACAGCGTCATCGGCATAACGGCCGCTGCCCCGACCCCCATCAAGGCACGCGCAGCGACCAACCGGTCGGGCGTACCCGAGAACGAGGAGAGGGCTGATCCGGAGGCAAAGACCACCAAGCCCGAGATGAAGACCCATTTTCGCCCGAGCCGGTCACCAGTGCTGCCGAGCACGAGCAACAGGCCGGCGAACACGACCGCGTAGGCATCGACGATCCATTGCAGTTGGCTCGATGTCGCATGCAGGCTGCGAACGATCTGGGGTAAGGCGACATTGAGGATTGTGTTGTCGAGGCTCACCATCAGGAGGCTCACGCACAACACCGACAGGATCGCCCAACGCCTGCCTTGTCGTCGTTCCATCGACGGGGCGTTGTCGATAACGGGGATGTCTGTACTCATTGTCCTGGTGTCCTCGGGGCGGCGGTCCACAGCCGCTGGTGAAGGGCGTGGATGGGATTCTCGGCCCCCACAGGCCACGGCCCCATTTTGCGGTCACATCTACCCTGAAGAACCGCCTGGTCAACGGCACGGGTGAGTTTTCGGCACTGCGAGGTCCGTGCCGATGAGCAGTGCCAGCGGGTCTGTCGCGACGAGGCGATCCGCTTCGTCGCTAGGTGGCACCGCCGTCGCGGCGACTCAGGCGGCGGAATAGCTCGTCCGTCGGATGACTTCGTCCTTCATCTCCGGCGTCAGGTCGTTGAAGTACGCCGAGTACCCCGAGATGCGCACCAGGAGGTTCGGATAGAGGTTCGGGTTGTCACGGGCTGCGATCAGGACTGCCGGGTCGAGTACGTTCGCCTGGACCTGCATGCCGCCCCTGCGGAAGTAGGTCCTGACCAAACTGGCGAAGGCCGCGCTACCCGCCTCGCCACGCAGGGTGCGCTGGTCGAAACGGACGTTCAGGTTGACGCCGTTCGCAAGCCGCGTGAACTCGAGTCGGTTCACCGAGTTGAACAGTGCCGTCGGACCGTTCCGGTCCATGCCGTTTCCCGGACCGATGCCGGAGGAGAAGGGCTCGCCCTTCCGCCTCCCGTTTGCCAGCGCACCGGTGCGGCTTCCGAAGTAGGAGTGTGCGGTCATCGAGTAGAGCCCCGTCGTATAGGGCCCGCCGCGGGTGTTGCGACAACGGCCCAGCATCTCGACGAATCGGTCGACGGCGTAGGTTGTGTGACGATCGACGTCAGCGTCGTCGTTGCCGAACTTGCCGAGCCCGCGCAGGTAGGCGAGTACGTCGGGGTCCGACAGGTTCCCCC
>JBKQRT010000341.1:0-2558 GCA_052143895.1 Acidimicrobiales bacterium
GCCTTCGCCTTGGCGTCGACGGCCAGGGTGGCGGACGGGGAGACGGCCGCGATGCGGGCGGAGACCCGTTGCCGGGTCATGACGCCCGCGTGCCCCGGGCGGGTCCGGTTTCTGTCTGGTGGGCCATGGTGCCATGATTCCATACGTGACCGACACCTCTGACATCGCCATCCCCGCCAACCTCCTCCCCGCCGACGGGCGATTCGGCTCGGGGCCGTCGAAGGTGCGCCCCGAGGCCGTCGAGGCCCTCGCCGACGCCGCCGAGCGCTTCCTCGGGACAAGCCACCGTCAGAAGACCGTGAAGTCCACGGTCGGCAGCCTCCGCGAGGGTCTCCGCGAGCTGTTCTCCCTCCCCGACGGGTACGAGGTGGCGCTGGGCAACGGCGGCACCACCGCCTTTTGGGACGCAGCCACCTTCGGGCTCATCGAGCGGAAGAGCCAGCACCTCAGCTTCGGCGAGTTCTCGTCCAAGTTCGCGACGGCCGCCAACGACGCGCCGCACCTCGACGAGCCGGAGGTCATCTCCTCGCCGGTGGGGACCCATCCAGTGGCCGAGGGCCGGGAGGACGTCGACCTCTATGCCCTCACCCACAACGAGACCTCCACCGGGGTGATGATGCCGATCACCCGGCCAAAGGGCGCGGCCCTGCCGGCCGACGGAGGAGGGCTGGTGGCGGTGGACGCCACCTCCGGAGCCGGCGGCCTGCCGGTCGACCCGGCCGAGTTCGACGCGTACTACTTCGCCCCCCAGAAGTGCTTCGGGTCGGACGGGGGTCTGTGGGTGGCGCTCCTCTCCCCCGCCGCCCAGGAGCGCATCGCCCGGATCGCTGCCACCGACCGGTGGGTGCCCGCCTCACTGGACCTGACCATCGCCCTCGACAACTCCAGGCTCGACCAGACCTACAACACGCCGGCCCTCGCCACCCTATTCCTCTTCGACTACCAGGTCGCCTGGTTCAACGAGAACGGCGGGCTGACCTTCTCCTCCGGTCGGTGCGACCGGTCGGCAGAGATCCTCTACAGCTGGGCGGATGGGTCCGACTTCGCCACGCCGTTCGTGACGCGCGAGCAGGACCGGAGCCACGTGGTGGGGACCATCGACCTCGACGCCTCCATCGACGCGGCAGCGGTGGCGGCGGTGCTACGGGCCAACGGCGTCGTGGACACCGAGCCCTACCGCAAGCTGGGTCGAAACCAGTTGCGCGTCGCCATGTTCCCGGCCATCGACCCCGAGGACGTCGCCGCCCTGTGCGCCTGCATCAACCACGTGGTGGGTGCCATGACCGCGTGAGTGCGGGCGAACCCGCGGTGATGCGATCACGTAGATGCGGTCACGCAACAGTGACGTTTCTGTGACCGACGTTTCCGAGGACGGGTCGACGTGTATCCTGCGCCGATGCTCCGGTCCCCGCACACTCGGTCACCGCGCTCCAGGTCCTTCCTCTTGGCCGGTCTCGCGACCGTGCTGCTGCCTGTCGCTGTGACCGCCTGTTCCGGTTCGTCGACCGTGTCGGCCACCTCCACCACAGCCGGTCAAGCACCCACGGGCTCAGACGGGAGTGAACAGGCGTGCAGCGTGGTCTCCCCGTCCGAGGTCCGGTCGACGCTAGGGACCACGGTGGGCAAGCCCCGTGCCACCTTCAAGGGAACGGTGACCACCTGCACGTACTCGGCGGCGAACTCGGCACAGTCCGTCATCATCCAGTACGTCGTCGCCGCCACGAGGATCACGTTCGCCCAGGACGAGGCGAAGATCCAGGCCCAGCAGGGTCCGACCACGCCGATCACCGGACTCGGGAACGAGGCCTACTCGGTGAGCCTCATGCCGGGCGGTGGTGACACGGTCAACTCGGTCGTCACGCTCAAGGGCTCGCTGCAGACCGTCGTGACGAGCACCAGCTCGCTCGACCAGGTGGAGGGCATGGCCCGGCTGATCCTCGCCAACCTCGCCAAGATCAAGGTCCCGACGACGACGACTTCATCGTCGGGCTGACCCCGTCAGCTCAGCATCGGACTGACCACGTCAGCTCAGCATCGGACTGACCACGTCAGCCGCGCCCCAGGTGCCCGTCCGGTCCGGCGTCCTCGACGACCCACCGCGACCGGAGGTCCTCGAGCCAGTCCGGAAGGTCGATGTCCGGGTCGGGCAGCGCCTCGGCGCCCCGCTCGCGCAGAGCCTCGAGGAAGGCGCCGGGGTCGTCCCCCCACGACCGCGGGTCACCCATCATCACTTCGAGCAGGACCGTGCCCTCCGGGCCGGCCACGAACGGGCCGAAGGCGGCACCGAGGGGCAGTTCCACGTGGGTCCCGGCCGGGCAGTGCCGACCGCCGCACCACATCTCCCCCTCGACGACGAAGATCACGTGCGGGCTGTAATGGCCGTGGCGTCGGACGACCATCCCCGGGTCCCACCGGGCGTAGAGCGAGAGGTACTGCGGATCCGGCGAGAAGGCCAGCCACTTCTCCCACACCGACGACGTCGTCCCGTCCGCGTTCCGGATGACCTTGACCTGCTGCCACGGCAGGTCGGCATCGTCGAGGTGGCGGAAGGTGGGGCC
>JBKQRT010000342.1:0-3710 GCA_052143895.1 Acidimicrobiales bacterium
ACAAGCAGATCGCCGCCGTGCTGACCAATGAGGGCGTACCCTGCCCGTCAGCCCACGACCGCACCCGCAACCCGCACCGGTCCGGCCATGCCTGGGCCATGTCGGCCGTGCGGAGCATCCTGGCCAACCCCCGGTACCTCGGCTACCACGTCTCCGGCCGCACCAAGAAGACCGACGTGCTGCTCGACCCCGATGCGCCGATGCTCGGACACGTGACCAGGCAGGAGTGGCAGGAACGGGGCCAGTGGGTCACGGCCAGGGTGCAAACCTACGAGGCCATCGTGGACGAGGCGACCTGGCACCGGGTCCAGGCGCTCCTCGCCGCCAACACCCGCACCAACGCCGTCACGCCGGCCCGACGCCGGACCCATACGGGGGTGCGCCGTGCCGCACCGTCCCGCTACCCGCTGGCCGGACTGGTGGTTTGCGACTGCTGCGGGAAGATGCTCCAGGGCAATCAGGTCCGAGGACACGCCTTCTACCGTTGCAAGCTGAGCCGCGACTACCCGGTGCCGGTCGACGGCCACCCCCAGAGCCTGGCCGTGCGCGAGGACCGGCTGCTCCCCCACGTGGACGCCTGGCTGTGTGGCCTGTTCGCACCGGAGCGCATCGAGGCCACCGCGGCCCAGGTGGTCGAAGCTGACACCTCGGGACACCGGGAAGACCCGGCCGTCGTCCGGGCCCGGGCCACGCTCGCCGACTGCGAACGCAAACAGGCCAAGCATCTCGACGGTCTGGAGGCGGGTATCCCCGCCGAGGTGATCGCCTCTCGGATAGCGGCCACCCAACGGGAGAGGGCAGCCGCCGAGGCGGTGCTGGCGACGGCTCCTCCGCCACCAGAGGCCCTCACGTTCGACCAGGTGCTTCAAACGCTCTCGGCTCTGCACAACCTCCCCGAGCTCCTCGAGACGATCGAACAGGCCGACCGGGCGGCGCTCTACCAGGCGCTCGGACTGACCGTCAGGTACCGCCGTATCGGCACGACCGAACAGGTCAAGCTCACCTCGGCGTTACCAAGCGTGGACCTGGAGCGTGTCGGTGTAAAGACCAGCTCCGAAGACTCGCAGGTCTCGGGCCTGCGAGGCGTGGACCTGGAGCGTGTCGGAGGGGGGACTTGAACCCCCACGCCCTTGCGGGCACCAGCCCCTCAAGCTGGCGCGTCTGCCTATTCCGCCACTCCGACGGGCGTACGACTGGGTCGCAGCGTCCGGAGATCGTAGCGCGTGGCCAAAGGCCCACTTCAGGGCTACGGGAGAGCGGCCCGGGGGGCGACACGGCCTATTGACCGGGGAGCGACGGCGTGGTGTTGCTGGTGGACTCGGGTGCCCGGGCCGCCCACAGCTGCGCGGACCACAAGAGGCTGGGGCTTCGCGGCATCGCCGTGACGCCGCCGATCGTCCGGCTCCAGACCAGGACCGTCGGCTCGGCGAAGAGGGGCAACGAGACCATGTCGTCCCACAGCATGGCGTCCGCCTGGTTGTAGGAGGTGGCCGCCGTGTCCGGGTTCAGCTGCTGCGAGGCCGTCTCCACCAGCTTGTCGAACTGGCTGTCGGAGTAGCCCGTCCAATCCTGTGACCCGTTCTTGCCCGCCGGCCCGAGGAGCGTCGTGTACCACGCCATGGTCTGGCTCATGTACGGCGTGAAGGTCACCGGCAGCACGGCCAGGTCGGCGAACCCGGCCGCCAGGACCTCGCCCGTCTCGGTCGCGCCATCCACCGGGAGCAGCGTCGTGTCCAGGCCCGTCGCCTCCAGCTCGGCCCGGATCGTCGGGGCCGCCGCGGACGCCCAGGGATCGCTCGAGTCGTAGACCATGTGCAGCTGGAAGGGAGCGCCGAAGGCCGAGTGATAGTACGGATCGCCCGGGGTCTTGACCAGGCCCGAAGCCGCGATGTATGCGGCCGCCTGCGTCGGCACCGGTGTCACCGGGAAGTTCACGCTCCCGCCGGCGCCGATCACCGTCGTCGAGGTCGACGACGTCGGGGGCGGGATCGTCGTGGTCGGCGAGCCGGTCGAGGCCGGCTTGTAGCTCTGCTGCCCCTGCACGGAAAGGTGGCTGTTCCCCGGCTCGATCCCCGGCACCGCCCAGCTCACCTGTTGGTTGACCAGGTCCTGGCGGTTGATGCTGAGGGCGATGGCATAGCGGAGGTCAGGCGACAGGTCCGACTCGAGCGAGCTCGCCATGTCCAGCTGCAACAGCGTCGCCGAGGTGTCCACCTCGCTCTGTGCTCCCGGCAGCCCCGTCATCTGGGTCAGGAAGGACTGCGTCACCGTGCTGGGCTCCGCCACCTGCACGTAGCCCGATGTCATCCACTGGGCCAGTTGCGCCGTCGACGACGCGATGTGGATCGTGATGGTGCGGGCATTGGCCGGCGTCCCCCACCACCTGGGGTTCTGCACGAGGGTGATCGCCTGGGGTGTCACCGACGTGATCTTGAACGGCCCGCCCGACAGGTCGATGTCGGGGTTCACGGTGGTGCAGCTCGGATTCCAGCCCGTCTTCTCCATCACGTGGGCCGGCACGAGGTTGGCGAAGAGCATCTGCCAGTCGGCGAACGTGGTCTTGAACTTCACCGTCACGGTGTGACCCCCGTTGGATCCGGTCACCGACGCGATGTCCCGGTAGCCGGCGATGCTCGCCACCTCGTCGGACGGCACATCCGGGTCGCCGCGTTGTTGCTCCCAGGCGTACTTGAAATCGGCCGCGGTAATGGGTACGCCGTCGGACCAGACCGCCTTGGGGTTCAAGGTGTAGACGATGGTCTGGGGACTGATGCTGATCGGTTCGGCGGACACGATCAGTTCCGAGTTGGACGTGGGCGTCCCGGCGCTGTCCACCACGTCCGGGATGAACGGGCTGGGCAGCACGGCGCCCAGGACCGTCTGCGTGCCCGGCGTGTCCCCCGCCGGCGTGTTGGGGTTGCACCCCGTCGGGCTCTCGGTCATGCCGAAGGAGATGCTGCCTCCGGCCACCCCGACATAGGTCACCGTCGTGCCGCCGTCGCCACCTCCCCCACACGCCGCAGCCGACAGCGCCAGTGCTCCGAGCCCGCCGATCAGCCCTCGCCACCGGGGGCGTCGGCCCCGGCCCGTCACTGCAGCCGGAGATCCAGGGTGACCGTCGCGAAGGCGAAGACGATGGCCACAGTGACGGTGATGCGGTCGAGGTTCCGCTCGACCACCGTCGAGCCCTGGGCCGCCGCGCCGACGCTGCCGCCGAACATGTCGGACAGCCCACCGCCCTTCCCGCTGTGCATGAGGATGAGGAAGATGAGTCCGAGCGCGGCGAGCACCTCGATGACGACGTAGACCCAGGTCACTGCGTCCAAGGTTGCCAGCATCAACACGGAGGAGCCTCCCACTCGCGGCGGATCGGGCCTTAACGGCCTAGGAACGGTAGCAGGCGGCGGCGGCCCGAATGATGTCAGTGAAGCCCGCCGCCTCCAGGCTTGCCCCCCCGACCAGGAGGCCGTCCACGTCCGGTTACGCCATGAGGTCGGCCGCATTCTCCCCGTTCACCGACCCCCCGTACTGAATCCGCACCGCTGCCGCCGCCTCGTCGCCCCCCACTTTGGCCACCAGCGAGCGGATGAAGACGCAGGCGTCCTCGGCGTCGACCGCCGTCGCGGCCTTCCCGGTGCCGATGGCCCAGATCGGCTCGTAAGCGACCACCAGGCCGCCCACGACCTCGGCGGCCAGGCCCGACAGCGCGG
>JBKQRT010000343.1:0-21783 GCA_052143895.1 Acidimicrobiales bacterium
GTCGCCACGATCTCATTCCCAACTTGGTGTCGACGGTGCAGGGCTACGCCGCACACGAACAGGGGACCTTCGAGGCGGTCACCGAGGCCCGGGCCAACGCCGTCACCGCCGGAGCGACGGGTGACCCGAACAAGATCGCCCCAGCCGAGAACGTGCTGTCCGGGGCGCTGCGTTCACTATTCGCGGTCGCCGAGAACTACCCACAGCTGCGGGCGGTCGAGAGCTTTCTTCAGCTGCAGGAAACGCTCACCGCCACCGAGGACAAGATCGAGTTTTCCCGTCGCTACTACAACACCAGCGCCCGCGACTACAACATCGCATTGCAGACGTTCCCGCGCAACATGATCGCGGGGCCGTTCGGCTTCAAGGCGGTGGCGTTCTTCGCCACCGACGAGGAGGACCGCGCCGTCCCCCAGGTGAGCTTTGCCGGATCCACGCCGGGGGAACCTGGTCCGCCGGCGTCGGGTCCGCCGCTCGCCGTCGGCACCGACGACACGCCGCCCACCGCCGGGCCCGAGACGCCTCCGCCACCGGGCTGAGGACCGGCCGGCGACACCGGCCGGGTCAGACCGACTGGCCCGAGGCGATGCGCTCCAGCTCGGCGATACGCTCCTCGATCGGCGGGTGGGTGTCGTAGAGCCGGTGGTACCAGGACTCGTGGTGCTGCAATGGGTCGTCGATGCACATGGCCGCGGTGGCGTGGTTCATCTTCTTGAACGGCCTGTCGTTCTGTTGGAGCTTCCGCAGGGCGCTCAGCAGTCCGGCCGGGTTGCGGGTCAGCTCGACCCCGCTGACGTCGGCCAACGACTCGCGGCGCCGTGAGAGGGCCAGCCGGATGAGCGGGCCGAAGACGAAGCCGACGACGGCCAGGAGCGCCCCACCCACGAAGATCACGAGCACGAGCTGATTGCCCCGGCTGCCCCCTCTGCCGGCACCGGCGAAGAACGCGCTGCGCCAGAGGATGCTGGCCAGCAGTGCGGCCATGCCGATCATCGTCCCGACCACGAGCAGGAGGCGGATGTCGTGGTTCTTGATGTGGCTCATCTCGTGGCCGGTCACTCCCTCGAGCTCCTCGCGGTTCATGATGGCCAGGAGCCCGGTGGTGTAGGTGATGGCCGCCTTGTCCGGGCTGACCCCGGTGGCGAAGGCGTTCGGTGAGGGATCGTCGATCACGTAGACGGCCGGCTTCGGGATGCCCTCACCGATGGCCAGGGCCTCCACCAGGTTGTGGAGCTGCGGGTAGCGGGCCGGGTCGGCGGGCTCAGCCCCCGAGACCCGGAGGACCAGCGAGGCCCCGGAGGTGAGGGAGAAGAGGATCCCGGCCAGGGCGAGGAGCGCACAGATCACCATGCCGATGATGACCGGGGACCAGCCGTAGTGGGTAGGCGGAGCCGGTGCGTAGTAGCTGCCCGAGGGATGGTAGAGGGCCTTGAAGAGGAAGCCGCAGGCAGCCCCGATGGCGATCCAGATCAGGAAGAAGAGGGCGATGAACAGGACGCTCCGCCGCTTGTTCCTGGCGATCTCGCTGTACACGATTCGAATGCTACGGCATGGGGGTCGCGACGAGGGCGGGACGGTGGAGCGGCCCGCGTCCCGTGGGCCGCGTCCGTCAGGCCTGGGAGTCCGGCCCGGTCCGATCGACGGAGGTGCCGCAGGTGTCGCCCTTCAGCCGTCCGCTTAGGCGGTCGCACGCCGATAGAGGTTGAGCGAGACCACGAGGAACCCCACGGAGATCCCGACGCACCACACCACCGGCTGCCATGGGTAGGGGTGCACGGGCCCACCTTCGAACAGGGCTCGCACGGCGTCGACGGTGATGGTGACCGGTTGATTGGCCGCGAAGGGCTGGAGCCAACCGGGCATGGTGGGCACGGGAACGATGGCGGAGGTCATGTCCTACGGCGGCGTCGCTGCCTGCGGCAGGGAGCCGTGCCGCCCGGGTGGTCGGCCGGGTCCTGGCCCGGTCGGGGACGACCGTCCCGTGGCACCGGGTCGTACGCGCCGACGGGACGCTCGCCGATCCCGTCCGCGGGCGCCAGCGCGCACTCCTCGCCCACGAGGGGGTGCCCATGGACGGCGAGCGGGTGATCATGGAGTAGGCCGAGTGGCACGCGGGGATCCCGCGCGACGCACCCCGGCGCGTGCAGGGGGTCTTCCAGCAGGGCGATGGCGGCATTCGTGGTGCAGGGAGCGCCGCTACTGGTCCGTTGTCGGACTCCCAGCCAGGTGGGCGAGGCTGAGCCGCACCCGTCCGGTGGCGGCCGCGGGGCGCCCATCGACCCCCGTCGCCCGAACCGTCGTCGCCCCGACGGGTGCAGCGCCGCAAGCGATCAACCGGGCAGCAGCGCCTCGCAGACCTCGATGCCGCCTCCGGCCGACAGCACCGGACATCCCTTCGCCATTGTGGCGGCATCAGCGAGGCTCTCGGCCTCGACGATCGAGTAGCCGCCCAGACCCAGCGACCCACCGTCACGGACCGAGCCGTCCGACGACACGGTGCACGATGCCCCGAACGGGTTGCCCATATCGGTGACTGCCTCACCCAGGGATCCGAACCAGTTCATCCAGGCCTCCATGATTGTGTCTCGCTCTTCAGGGGCATCGGCCATGCTCGCCCCCCGGTGTACGCCAGCACGAACTTCGCCATCGTGGTCTCCTTTGCTCTCTGTATCCTGTCGAACCGTGTCCTTGATGACCACCTGCTACGGAGTGCGTCCGGTGAACGCAACCAGGCGTGTGAGATTGTCGGCGTCGGGGCCGACTTCGACTTCGGCACCGAACCGATCGCCATCGCGCATCTGTGGGGCGATGAGCTCGTGCGCCAGGCCGAGCACGTAGTCGCTCAGTCCGTCGCTGGCCGTCACCTGCTGCGACGAGGCGGTCGCGAAGTCCCACGCATGGACGAGGAACTCGACCGACAGGATGTCGGCAGCCAGCGACGCCGGCAGCTGGGAGCTCCCGAACTGGACCTCACCGTCGATCCCGCGCCTCCGCCAGGCCTCGAGTGCCTGCTGCGCAGCCGTCGCCACCCGGACCTCGGGGGAACCGTTGGTCGGCACCACCCTCGCTCCCGCCATGCTCCCCAGATGCGAGATCGACTCCAGCAGGTGATCGACCAGGTCATCGACGGTGAACTTGGCGCACGGGGTGGGCAGCGTGCCATCCCTAGCCTTCAGACCACGAAGGACGAGCTGACATGCGGCCAGCGATCCTTCGGCGGCGCTGAGCCTGTCGGTCGGCGTCTGATCGAAGACCCAGGCATCTGCGCCGGCGTCTCCCGAGCGGGCGGCGAGCGACAGTCGATCGAGGTAATGGCCCCATCCCTCGCCATGGCCGGCGGCCTGCTCCTCGGTGAGGCCGTCGTGCACCAGACGGACGAGAGTGCCGCCGTCGACGGGCTCGAGTGTGATGGTGAGGGTCGAGGCCCCGGGCGGTAGGTCCTCGGTGCCCTCCCATCCCCAGCTCATCACCAGTCGGCGACCGGGCTCGACCTCGATGACCGTTCCGGCTGCGGTGTGGCCGGGAACGACCGTCCACCGGTAGTCGCCGCCCGCCCGCAGATCGATGCGGGCGGTGATGGTGTGCCAGCGCCGGAGCCGTTCCGGTTCGGTCAGCAGTGCGAATGTCTCGTCCGCGGCGAGTGGGACGACGACGGACTTCTCTACGGTCATGGAGTCATCTCCTTGTCGGGGCGGCCGGGCGGCCGCCAATTCGTCCAATTCCCTTGTCCAGAACACATCCAGCGACGTTCGCAGTTCGGCCAACCCAGCCGGGTCCGCCCGGTAGTAGCGGAAGCGACCCTCGCGTCGGACCTGGACGAGTCCGGCACGAGCCAGCACGCCGAGGTGCTGGGACACGGCCGATCTGGTGACGTCGAACGTGGCCGACAGCTCGCTGACCGACTTCTCGCCCTCCAAGAGGAGCTCGAGCAGCCGCCGGCGGTTGGGCTCAGCCAGGACCACGACCAGATCACGCACTGAAGATACGTTAGCGTAGACTAACGCGTCAACTCCGACAGCAACGAGACCTCGGACCGGCAAGAGATGATCGGGCGACGGCCAGGACGATCGGAAGGGGCCCGGGCCCGGGCATGGCCGCTCCCGACCCTGAGCGGCCATGCCTGCACCTTGCGGTCCGACCCTTCACGCGGGGGTCTCGCACTGGCTGCCCTCGTTGGCGTCCCCCACCCGGGGGACCATTCGCGGGAGCAACCGGACCGGTCGTTCCCAGCTTCAGCCCGTCAGCTGAGAGAGGACGCGGCCATCGGAACCCCGTTCGGCGAGCTTGTGGGCTCTTGCGATCTCGTCGAGGGGCAATCGCACGGCGATCCGAGAACGGGGCGATCCCTCGGTGACGGCAGCAGTGAGCTCCCGGGCCGCTTCGGCTTTGACGCACGCCGGAACGTCGTCGCTGCCGAGCAGCCGGAGAGCAGCATCCGCAAGCCCGAGACGCCAGTCGGCAGACCCTCGGCTCTGACGGGCAGCTTGCGAGTACCGTCACCTATCGCCATGAATGAACTGCGGACCCGCTGACCATCAACGGTGCCTCAGACCTTCACCAGGCCCGCGGCTCGAAGAACTCAGCTGAACCGGGCATGACGACGTACGCCCTGCCCCTTCCGGTGGGGCTCTACTGCAGGACTGCAGTGGAGCTCTTCTTCAGCACTTGGCCATTCTCACGAGGCGGAGTCGTACGCACGTTTGAGTCCCTCGATCTGAAGCTGGTCCATTGCCAGCATTGCGTCTCGAACTCTCATGGATCGGGCTGGATCGGGATCGCTCATCAGCTCACCGAGCGCTTGAGGGATGATTTGCCACGAGACACCAAACCGATCCTTCAGCCACCCGCAGCGGCCGCCTTCACCGCCGCCAGCAGTCAACGCGTCCCAGAAGTAATCCACCTCTTCTTGATCGGTGCAGTTCACGAACAGCGACGTGCCGAGAGCAAAGCCGAACTCTGCTCCGCCATCCATCGCCATGAACTCGCTCCCGTCGAGGCAGAACGCAGCGTGGAGCAGACGATCAGTCCCGGGCATGATCATCATGGCGTGAAGCGAGGAGCTCTTGAAGACGGACAAGTAGAACTCGACCGCCTCCTTGCCCTTGCTCTCGAACGTCAGGAACGTTGTGATCTTCGGCACGCTGAGACACTCCTATCTGTTTGGCTTTCGCAGCTTGAACTGGGCGCCGGCGGCGTCCAGCGCCGTCGCCAATCGACCGTAAGGGGTGTCCACCGGATCCATCACGACCGAACCACCGAGGGCCTTGACCTTGGCCACGCTGGCGTCGGCGTCGTCGACCTCCCAGTAGATGGACCAGTGCGCGGCAACGCCCTCGGGGAGCCACGCCGAGGCGTCCATGATCCCCGCCAGATCACCCTCGCCGCTCGGGTCGCGCATGGTCGTGTACCGGAACTCGTCGGTGTCGCCCGCGATGTTGGTCTCCCAGTGGAAGGCCCTACGGTAGAAAGCAACGGCGGCCGCGTGGTCTCGGGTGTGAAGCTCGAACCAGCTCGGGGCGCCGGGCTCGTTGAGGACGGTGAACCCAGGGAAGGTCCCTGGCTGCCAGGCTCCGAGCTGGGCACCGGTAGGGTCGATGAGCACGACCTGGATGCCGAGGTCGGCGACCGGTATCTGAGGACTGACGATCTGGGCCCTCTCGGCCTGCGCCGTCTCGACGGTCTCGTTGATGTCCTCGGTGGTCAGGTAGACCTTCCACGTGTTGTCGGCGCGCATGTCGCCCATGTCACCCATTCCGCCGGCGATCGGAACGCCGCTGCGGGTGAACATGAAGTATCCGCCGAACTCTTCGCTGGGTTCTTGGGCCTCCCATCCGAAGAGCTCGCCGTAGAACCTGCGGCTGCCTTCGACGTCGGACGTCCAAAGATCGGCCCAGCAGGGCGAGCCGATGGGGGCACGGTCACGGGTCGGCATCGTTACTCCTTCGCTTGGTCAAAGAAATCCGTCACCTGCTCCGACGGACTCCGCCAGCGATAGTCATCGGTCCTCGGAGCATTTCCGGGTCGGAGGAAGTCCCAGCAGGGGGTCCGTGGCGGCTGTCGGACAGTGGTCGGCCCTCTTGATGCTGGCGATTGGGACGACCGAGAGGCATCGTGGACCATCCAACGCCGATCCCGGAGGTTGCCGTGCCGGAACAGCTGGACGCTGTGCAACCGATCGCACAACGGCTGCGAAAGGCTCTGGAGACGGCCGACATGTCTGCATTCACCGAGCTTCTTGCTCCCGACGTGCAGTGGGGCGCACCCGACGCGGGGCGACCCACCTGTCAGAACCGTGACCAAGTCTTCTCGTGGTATCAGCGTGGAATTCAGTCGGGCGTGAAGGCACAAGTGTCCGAGGTCGTCGTCTGCGGCGATCGAATTCTTGCCGGTTTGAGGGTGCGTGGTCCTACGGCGGCGAAAGTGCGGGGCGGTACGGCTTTTCGATGGCAGGTCCTTACCGTGCGCGGCGGACAGATTATCGACATTGTCGGGTTTGACAGCAAGAACGATGCGGTCGCTCGCGCTGATATGCCAATGGGCGAGAGGAGTCTCCATGAAGCAACGGGTCGATCTGAGACGACTGGTTCACGCTCGCTCTTGCTCCGAGGCCGGGGCGAAGTTGAACATCCACCGCACTCCGAACTTGTCGAGACACGTTCCCCACGTTGCACCCCAGAACATATCGGCCAGGGGTGCACGGTCGCTGGCGCCTTCGGACAACGCGTCGAATAGGCGTTGCGTTTCCTCGCAGGTGTCCGGTTCCAGGTTGATCGTGGTGTTGTTTCCGATCTTCAGCTCGTGGTTCATCGACTCCAACATGTCGGTCCCCATGATCACGTGACCGGCGAGAATAGGCAGCTCGACGTGCATGACCATCTGTTGCTCGGCGTCTGACAAACTCGTCCCACTCGGATCAGTGGGAACGTCACCCATCCGCTGGATGGGTCCGAGGTAGTCGGTTCCGAAGACCTTCTTGTAGAACTCGAACGCTTCCTCGGCATTGCCCATGAAGTTCAAGTATGTGCTCACTCGTGCCACCGTCTGATCTCCTGCCTGTCGGGTCGGTCCGTCACCTGATTGGACGTGGGGGCGGATTCGGAATCATCGGTCTTCCTGGATTCTCACCTTTGTGAACAGTGGGGACCGTAGTCACTTCCAGCCCTTGGTGGCGACCGCTGAGGACAACCACCAGCACCCGTCCATCCTTTCGATGGCTTCACTCCAGGCGTGGTGTCGGATCAGGTTGGTCGGGGCGGATGCGACCGAGCTGGCATGCTGCACACTGCGGGGGCCAGGAGCTCCGGATCTCGGCGCCGTAGACGAGGTTGCGCGCCTCTCGCTGTTGGCGAAGCACCTCGGCGTCGAGATCCTCCTCACTGACGTCACGCAGGAGCTCCGTTCGCTTCTCGACCTGGCCGGTCTAGACGTCGAGATGGAGCGGCAGTTCGAAGTCGGGAAAGAGCCGCTCGGGATCCAAGAAGGCCAAGAAGAAACTCATCCCGGCGATCTTCCCCTGTGAGATCTCGAGCACATGCAGTGCCCACGGCGTATACCCGCCGGCCGGGTCTGGCCGGTACTGCCCGAAGGCCGGGCAGCCATTGGCGGAGGTCCGAAGGAGACGGGAGCCCCGGCAACCGCTGGGACCGGGCTCGACCATGAAACGACCGATGTCAGCCGCTCCCTGGATCCACATGGCGAACGGCGGCATCGACTGAACGGCGTCCTCGTGCAGCAACGTCACGAGCCGTTCGATGTCGTACCGTTCAAAGGCATCCACATAGCGGGCGAGAAGTTCGACGTCGGCGTCGTCCAGGGTATCGGGCTGCACTTCGCCAGTGCGGGAACGGAGGGTGGCACGTGCCCGCTGGAGGGCGCTGTTGATAGCGGGCACGCTCGTGTCGAGCAGCTCGGCGGCCTCGCCGGCCTGCCACCGCAGCACCTCACAGAGGATGAGCGCAGCGCGCTGTCGCGCCGGAAGGTGCTGGAGGGCGGTGACGAATGCCAGGCGGATCGACTCGCGGAACTCGGCGACGTCAGCAGGATCCGCGCCGTGGGGTGCCACGCGGGCATCAGGAATCGGGGTCACCCACGCGGCCTCACCCAACATCGGGCCGAGGAACGACTCGTCCGGGGGCGAGGCCGGGCCCATCTCCATGGGCCGCGCCCGGCGCTGAACCTGGCGTCGCATGTCGATGCACACGTTGGTGGCGATGCGGTACAGCCAGGAGCGCAGACTCGAACGCCCCTCGAAACCCTCCGCATTTCGCCAGGCCCGCAGCATCGCTTCCTGGACGGCGTCCTCGGCTTCGAAGCCCGAGCCAAGCATGCGGTAGCAGTAGCCGGTCAGTTCCCGCCGGAAGGGCTCCAGATCGGATTGCGCCAGGGAGGCCTCACGGGCGACCACGGCACTACATCCTACAGAAGCCACCTCGAGCACGTCGCCTGCCATCAACGATTGGACGGAGCCGATGGGCAGAACTCATCGGTGAGCCGGCACTCGGTGGCTCAGGCGTTCCGAGGCGCAGAGCAGCGCTTCAGCCCTCCAGACCTCTCGACCCAGACCTCTCGACGGCCGGCGGACTGTCCGACGGACGTGTAGGCCGTGCCGAGCTGGACATCCTCGGCTCATCAACGTTCCTTTCAGACGTCCATCCCGCGATTGCGGTGGTCGCGCCCCCATCTGGTGGGGACGATGTCACCTTGCGCTTGGCGGTCGACGACGCGGACTGGCTGATCGCGTCCGCGGCGCCTCCCGGGACAAGGGACGCACGCGCCTGCAGCGATACCCCTCACGGTCGGGTCGGCGTCCTCCGTGACAGGGCCGGCCTCTCGGTCGCACGCAACAAACAGCTCTGTGCCGGAACATCGACAGCCCTGCTCCCGAGCTGCTTCGAGCCTCGAGTCTCAGCTCGGGTACGGCGGCACAGCGTTGGTTCATCCCACGAGGATGTCGAAGGTTGTCGATGCCGTTCCGATGTACTGATAGTGAGTGGTGAACGTGTACTGCCCCTGGGGAACCTGAACGACCGGCCCGCCATCCGGTCCAGATCGCTGATCCCAGCTGACCTTCTGCTGGTAGTGATGACCAGGGCGCAGTTCGTGCGCCTTGAGCAGCATGAAGCAGGCGCCTGGCTCGTCGTTGAGCCAGCAACGGTCCCACACGACGGAGCCGTTGGCATTCGTCACGGTGAAACTCGGGGAGAAACCAGGGTCGTAGCCAAGATAGATCGTGCAGGTCGCGTCGGATATGTTCGTAATGGACGATGTCATTGTCACCGGGCGCCCGGGCGGATATACCGGATGATCGGTCGACGCCTTTATGTCGACCTCGTTCAGGGCGCACTGCGGCGGGGCCGTATCGGCGCGGGTCGTGTCGCTGGCGGCAGAAGCGACAGGGAAACCGACCGTCACTACCAGCCACCCGGCGAAAAGAGCCATCGCGGCGGCAAGCATCGACCGCCTGCGGCGACGAGGAACCATGACCAGTCCTCCTCAGGAGTGTCCCATGATTAAACGTCCCGCCGGCCCGCGCGTTACAACGGTCGTCCTCGCCGGATCTGACGCAACCGATCACAGGCAGACGTCGGACGGCGCTCACCCGAACCGCCCACTGATGCCATGCCGACCCGCACGTTTCGGACCCTGCATCATGCCTCGGGTCGGGTACCTCGCAGGGATCTCGGCTGGCGTCCTACGGATTGCGGACCGGGCACCAGATGGGCCGGTCCTCTCGGACCGGCCCCAATCCGCTCTCTTGGTGGCCTGGGCTACGCCGATTCGTGGCCTGCAAGAACGCCTACAGCTACGGAAGCGATGGTAGACGGGATGCGCTTAGGCAGCCGCCAGGGCAGCCGCCTGCTCAACTCGTGGCCATCCCTGGAGAAAGTCCCAAGGAACTCGACTTGCCTCGACCTTCGGGTTCCGGGCCCGAAGCAGAATCATGAGGCAGGGTCATTCGGTCTCAGGGTCGGCCGCCAGCTGTCCGGTGATCAGTTGCCTTTCGGCATGAGGTTCGGCTGCATCACGCTCCAAGGAGGTCGCGGCGGCGGAACACGCCCAGCGCCGCGACCGTGGCGACCAGCCCGATCGCCACCATGATGCCAGCGGCCGCGGGCCGGAAGGCTTGCGCTGGCACCAGGCCGATGTGCTGGAACGGGGTGAGGTCGATCACCCATTTCGGGAGGCTGAGCAGGGAGCCGACCAGGTACCAGAGGAACGCAGCGCTGACGAGGCAGTACGAGATTGCCGAACTGGCTCGGGGCACCATGGCGTAGGCGAGGGCGGCGATGCCCAGGAACAGGAGGGACGCAGGTAGACAGTTGGCGCCGGCCTCGAGCATTCGCGGCAGCGAGATGCTGACGCCCTGGGAAGCAGCACCCGCCCAGGTGATCAGCCCGGCCAGCAAAGAGAGAATGGCGGCCGCGAGCGCTGCAATGATAAGTCTCTCGCCGAGCCAACTGGTGCGGCCGACGGGTTGGGCGAGCAACGTTTCGAGTCGTTCTTCAGCTTCCTCTTCGCGAGCGGCACCGACCTGTGAGCAGACGAAGAGACAGACGGCCAGGATGAAGATGATGAAGACGAACGCCAGGTACCCCGAGGGCGTGGTGATCGAGCCAGATCCGAGCTTGGCGAGCTCCTTTTGGAGCTTCTCTGAGACTCCGGCGGAGGAGATGCTGGTCGAGATCATGCCCAGGATCGCGGCGAACGCAGCGAGCCCGAACCCCCAAACGGCCAATGTCGCGCGCTCGCTGCGCAGCGCCTGCGCCAGGGGGGACGAGAGGAGCCGCAGCCTCGGCGGAGCGCTGTCACGCACCGGTAGCACTCCCGTGCCGATGTCGCGACCGGCAGCGATCCGGGCCGCCACGACGATCAACGGGACGCTGACCGCAACGGGGAGGAGCAGAACGATCGGACGGGCGTCGGCGAACGGACGCAGCTCCTCGGCCCAGCCGAGCGGCGTCGTCCAGCGGAGCCAGGCTCCCCCGATCCAGGTGTCGGCGATCACTCGGAGCAACCAGAACAGCACCGTGACGGCACTGGCCAAGGCGAGGGCGATGCGGCGAGTCGGCGCCAGTTGGCTGGCGAGGGCGCCGATACCGACGAACACGGGCACGACCGAGGCCGTCGCCAGGGCCAGGTACGCGGACCCGGCGACCGGGAGACGGCCGACGACGAACCCGACGAACTCGGCCAACCACAGGATGGCAGTGCCGGCCCCGATGGCAGCCATCGCCGAGAGAAAGGCCGTCCGACGCCGAACGGAACCGGCAAGGATGATCTCGGCCCGCCCCGCGTCCTCTTCGGTGCGGAGTGCTCGGACCGCGGCGAGCACCCCAAACGCGGCCGCGACGAGGGCCAACGTCCCGCCGACACGCCAGGCGCTGTACCCCCCGACGGTCACAACGTCGTACGGGTAGCCGTAGAACAGGCGGATGGCGTCATTGCCGGCGAAGCTGCGTGCGAAGGCGACCCGGTCAGCGAGAGTCGGATACGCACTGCGAAAGCCAGCCGCTTGGAGCCAGGAGTAAACGGCGAACACATACCCGAATGCGATGGTGCGGATCCGAGCGTCGGCGAACGCACGCCGAGACAGCGCAACGCCGGCCGAGACTCCCCTGCCCGGTACCGACCGATGCACGGGCGTCGAGGTGCGGGTGTCAGTCGCCGACATGACCGTTCGAAGAGTCATACTGATGCAAGAAGATCTCTTCCAACGACGGTTCGCGGCTGGTGAGGGTGGCGATCGGGAACTGGCCGAGTGTGGCGATCAACGGGCGGACCGGACCGAAGACCTCGAAGCGAAGAGCGTTCGGCCCGACCGTGGCCGTGTGCACGCCGGGCAGAACGGGCATCTGAGGTGCCGGCCCCTCGAAGGTGACTTCGACCGTCTGGGCGCTCAGATGGCGCAGTTCGGCGAGGGTTCCCTGCTCGACCAGGCGACCGTTGCGCAGGATCCCAACCCGGTCGCAAAGCGCCTCGACCTCGCTGAGGATGTGCGAAGACAGGAACACCGTCTGGCCGCGCTCTTTGGCCTCCTGCACGCACTGGCGAAAGACCATCTCCATCAGCGGGTCCAAGCCGGCGGTTGGCTCGTCGAGCAGCAGCAGATCGGCTCTGGTCGCCAGTGCAGCGATCAGCTGTACCTTCTGGCGGTTGCCCTTCGACAGCGCCCGGACCTTCTTGCTGGTGTCGAGGGCGAATCGCTCGATCAGTTGCTCTCGATACTCCGCGTCGATGCTGCCATGCACCCGGGCGAGGAACTCGAAGGTCTCCGCGCCCGTCAGCGACGGCCACAAGAACGGCTCTCCTGCGACATAGGCAACGCGGCGATGCGCCTCAACGGGACCGTCCCAAGCGTCGACGCCGAACAGTCGGGCCCGGCCGCAGGTCGGCCGATGAAGGCCAAGCAGGAGCCGGATGGTGGTCGTCTTGCCCGCCCCGTTCGGTCCGAGGTAGCCATACACCTCCCCCTCGATGACCGTCAGATCGAGCGAGTCGAGCGCCACCGTGTCGCCATAGCGCTTGGTCAGTCCCTCGGTCCGGATCGCAGGCTGCTCCGTGCCGACCACGTTGGTCATCGTCGTGCCTTCTCTCGAGTCGACCGGTTCCCTTTCGGCGTTGCCGAGCCGGGCATTTGGCCTGGTCCAGGGTCGCGTGCGCTTGGGCAGCCAGATCTGCGCTGAGGAGCCGTCTGGCCAACGGAATGAGGGTCCTCTGCTACTGAGCTGATCGTCCCGCTTCCGACGGACTTCCTGTAGCGCATTGTGCGCACGCCCCGAGGATCTCAAGGGTATGGGTCACGTCAACGAAGCCGTGTTCAGTCGCCATCCGTTCAGCCCACTGCTCGACCTCGGGACCCTCCACCTCGACCGTACGACCGCAGGTCTGACACACGAGGTGATGGTGATGATGTTCGGTACCGCAACGACGGTAGCGGGTCTCACCGTCGTCGCCGCGTAGGGCGTCGACCTCGCCGGCTTCGGCCAAAACTCTCAGCTGGTTGTAGACGGTAGTGAGCCCGACATTTTCGCCGCGAGCGCGCAACTCCGTGAACAGGTCTTGAGCGGAGCGGAATCCATCAGAGCCCTCGAGGACGGCCGCGAGGGCTCGCTTTTGCCTGGTCGAGCGCTCTTGGGGCACTCGTAGGGGAAGATCAGAAGGCGCTGGAGTCACGTGGCTTCGTGCGCTGGTTCTACTAGTGGTCATCCCAGTGACCGGCGTGGGCGGCATGGCGGTGCCCATCGTGGAGATAGTCGACGTGATCATCATGGGGCACAGCGACGTGCCCGCAGCCCGGACCGTGAACATGGTCATGCTCGGGGTGTTCGCGATGCCCTTCGGTCCGACACTCGTCGACGTGATCTTCGTGTACGGCATGGATGTGGCCATCATGGGCGTAGTCGGTGTGGTCGCCATGGGTAAACGCGACGTGTCCGCATCCCTCGCCGTGCACGTGGGCGTGGTTGGGGTGCTCGATATGGGCTGTGGTCATGGTTGCTCCTCCTGGGAGTGTCGGATGGCGTCGTGAACGATGTGGCCGACGTGAACATCTGCAAGCTGGTAGGTGATCTCCGTGGCCCGCCGGGTGGCGGTCACGAGCCGGGCGTTACGTAGGACCTTCAAGTGCTGGGAGAGCAGCGGCTGGCTGACCTCGCGACCGTCGGCCCGAAACGCCTCCTGAAGCTCGTGCACACACCGTGGTCCAACGCTCAACTCGACCACCGCGGCCAAGCGGACGGGTGATGCCAGCGCCTTGAGCAGCTCGACCGCACCGGCCAGCGAATCGGGCTGCTGCTGTGCTGCACCGATGGCCACCTCGTGAACATTAGCAGTTCCTTATATAGGAAGCAAGCCATGGAGGAATTCTATTTGCATCCGTTCCCGTTACGAGTTAGCTTATTTGCAACCACTTCTGATAATGGCCGTTCGTTAGATCGCCACCCCCGAGGGCAGCGTCGATGGGGCTGTGGTCGGGCAGAGAGGAGAGCCAACGTTGACGATGGGAGCCGGAGCAATGCGTGTCCGCAAGACAGTGGGAGTCGGACTGGTGGCGTTGAGTGTGGGGCTGCTGGCCGCCGCCTGCGGATCGTCTGCGACGGCAAGCGATTCCTCGGCCAAGGGGACGGTCGCCGTGGTGGCGGCGGAGAACGAGTATGGCAACGTCGCTGCCCAGATCGGCGGTCGGTACGTGACAGTCTCATCGGTCGAGTCCAATCCCAACACCGACCCCCACACCTATGAGGTCAGCCCCGGGGTGGCGAGCGAGGTGGCCTCGGCGCAGGTGGTGATCCAAAACGGCGTGGGCTACGACGACTACATGACCAAGATCGAGGCGGCGTCACCGAAGTCGAACCGCCAGGTGATCAATGTGCAGCACCTGCTCGGGCTGCCCGACAGCACCCCCAACCCGCACCTTTGGTATGACCCAAAGACTATGCCGGCGGTGGCGAACCAGCTGGCGGCTGACCTTTCCCATGCCCAGCCCTCGCATGCCGCCTACTTCCGGGCGCATGCGGCAACGTTCATCGCATCGCTCAAGCCGTGGCTGAACGCCATCGCGGCGTTCAAGGCCAAGTACGGCGGCACCACCGCGGCGACGACGGAGCCGGTCGCCGACTACCTGCTGACCGCCATGGGGATCGACAACCTGACCCCGTTCCAGTTCCAGGCCGACATCATGAACGGGGTGGACCCCTCAGCCCAGAACATCACCCTGGAGAACGGGTTCTTCACCAAGGACCAGGTGAAGGTGTTCTGCTACAACCAGCAGGTCGTCGACGCCCTCACCACGTCGATCCGCCAGACGGCCATCACGGCCGGGGTGCCAGTCGTCGCGGTGTACGAGACCATGCCCACGCCCGGCTACGCCTACCAGTCCTGGATGCTGGCCGAGGTCCACGCCATCGAAAGCGCCGTCGCCAACGGGACCTCGACCGAGCACCTGTGATGACGGACCGGCTGCGTCGGGTGAATGGTGCCACCGATCTATTGAGCGTCGAAGGCATCAGCGTGGTGCTCGGAGGTCGAGACGTCCTCGATCAGGTGACCTTCGCCGTCGCGCCGGGTAGCTTCACCGGGCTGATCGGCTCCAACGGTGCGGGCAAGACCACGCTGTTGCGGGTGATCCTCGGGCTGGTGTCGCCGAGAGCCGGCCGGGTACGGCTGGCCGACCGGGAGCGAGGCCATCGCCACCCGCTCGTCGGCTACGTGCCCCAGAAGGTCGCCCTGGAACCGGACATGCCGCTGCGGGCCAGAGACCTGGTCGGGCTCGGCCTCGACGGACACCGCTTCGGGATCGCCGGTCCGAGCGCTGGCCGCAAGAAGGCGGTCAGCGAGATGCTCGATGCAGTGAACGCCACGAGCTTTGCCGACGCCCGGGTGGGAGAGCTCTCGGGGGGTGAGCAGCAGCGAGTCATGATCGCCCATGCCTTGATCAGCCGGCCGAGGCTGCTGCTCCTCGACGAGCCGCTCGCCAATCTCGACATCAAGAGCGGCCAAGAGGTGGTTGAGCTGCTGGCCCGGATCTGCGGAGAGCAGCACATCGCTGTGCTGCTCTCCGCTCACGACATGAATCCGCTGCTACCGTTCATGGACCGCATCGTGTACCTGGCCGGCGGTCGGGCGGCCAGCGGGACCACTGACGAGGTCGTCTGCACCGAGACGCTCAGCTCCCTCTACGGTCACCCAGTGGAAGTCATCCACGCCGGGGACCGCGTGTTGGTGGTCGCCGGACGCGGCAGCGGCGAGGTGCTCGCCGGCAGCCCCGTCTCCCTCACCGAGCTGGGCTAGCAGGATCCGGTCGCGTGTCTCCGATCTTCGAGCCCGGGTTCTTCTCCAGTGCCCCCGTGCAGGTGGCGCTGACCGTGGGGGCCATCGTGGCCGTCGTCTCCGCGCTGGTCGGCACCTTCACCGTCATCCGGGGGCAGTCTTTCGCCGGCCACGCCCTTTCCGATATCGGCACTGCCGGGGGTTCGGGAGCCCTCTTGGTCGGCATTCCCACCATCTACGGGTTCGTGGCCATGAACATGGCCGCCGCTGGGGTCATGGAACTGATCGGCATCCGCCGACCACGCGGTCGCGACGTCGCCACGGGCATCGTGCTCGGCGCCTCGCTCGGACTGGCCGCACTGTTTCTGTATTGGGACACCACGTTCACCAATACCACCGGGGCGACCCTCAACGTGCTCTTCGGTTCCATCTTCACGATCTCGGGATCCACCATCCCGGTCATCGCCATTCTCGGCTCGGCCACCCTATTGACCATGATCGCCCTCTACCGCCCGCTGCTGCTCAGCTCGGTCAGCTACGACCTCGCCGTGGCGCGCGGGGTTCCCGTCCGTCTGGTGGGCATCTGCTATCTCCTGGCCTTGGCCGTTGCCGTCTCCCTCTCGGCCATCACCATCGGCGCCATCCTCTCCACCGCGCTGCTGATCGGCCCCGCTGCGACGGCGCTCCGGGTCACTAAGCGCACCGGTACCGCCATCGGGGTCGCCGCCGCAATCGGAGTAGCGGCCACCTGGCTCGGGATCCTGCTCGCCTACGACAGTGCCTCATGGTCGCGAGCAGGACAAGGGTGGCCGGTGAGCTTTTGCATCGTGGCCCTCATCTTCACCTTCTACCTCGCGGCGTCAGTCTTGGCCCCTCGCAGCGGTCGGCGCCGCGACGAACAGAGTGATGCCGCACTCGGGAAGACGGACTGATGTTCGCGAACTTCATGATCAACGCCTGGGAGGTCGCCACCATCGTCGCGGTCGTCGCCGGGGTGGTCGGGTTCTTCACCGTGCTGCGCGGCTCGGCCTTCGCTGCCCACTCCCTCCCCAACGGAGCATTCGCCGGGGCGGCGGGTGCCAGCCTCATCGGCGTGAGCGCCCTGGTCGGACTCGGTGCGTTTTCCCTCGCCGGTGCACTCACGATCGCTGGGCTCGGCCGCCGGGCTCGCAATGACGTCGCCACCGCCCTCACCATCGTGCTGATGCTCGGCCTAGGTGATCTCTTCTTATCCAGGACCACCGAGTACGCCCCCGAGATCTATTCGCTGCTCTTCGGCGAGGTCCTGGGTGTCGCCAGCAATGAGATCGCCCCCACGGCCGCGATCGCTGCCGTGTGCATTCTCGCGGTCTTCGTGCTGTACCGGCCGCTGATGCTCTCATCAGTCGCGCCCGAGGTCGCCGAAGCCCGGGGCATCCGAACCCGGCGCATGGATCTCTACTTCCTCATCGTCATCGCCCTCACCACCACTATGGCTGTTCCCGTCGTTGGATCGCTGCTCATCTTCAGCCTCCTCATAGGTCCCCCCGCCGCCGCCCGTGCCTTCACCAACAGACCTCTTCACGCCATTGCACTGTCGATTCTCATCGCCCTCGTCACGGTCTGGGCGGCCATCGCCATCTCCTACCTCTCCAACTTGCCGATCGGCTTCTTCGTCGGCTCGATCAGCGCCTTCTCCTATGCGACCGGGCGGGCCTGGACCGCTTTGCGCGGGTCGAGCCGACGACACGAGCCCCACGCCACAGGTCCGCCGGTATCGATAGCTACTGGCGGCGTCGCCTGAGACGAGGTCGCACCGGTGATCGAGCTGGCCGCCACCGAACGCAAGCCATCCGCGTCAGCAGGTCCCGGGTGCACATGAGCCCAGCCCAGCAACGGGACACCCCCCCCGACGCAGGGCACCACTCGACGACCTGGCCGCCACCGACGCCTTTCTCAGCGTGCCACAGCTTCACGCCTCAGTACGTCGACGCCTCGAACCCTATGGCCTTCAAGTAGGAGTCAGTCCCGAGAAAGAGCCCCGATAAACCCCGCCTCCGGCCACCAGGCCGGAGGCGAAACCGCTGGTCAAGGCGCCGTGCATACGCACGAGGCGCCCGGACCAGCGTTTCAGTGGTGGCGGGGGTTCAGAACCATCGTGCACCTTCGGGCTTCAATCCCGACAATACTGCTGGTCACAGGACTTGCACTATGCACCCGCCCAGGCGTTGCACTACTCAATTCCGTCGCTTCCAGGTTGGAGTCCCGAGAAACGTGCTGCGCTCACCGGTCCCCATTACCACCGGTCCCCATTAGAAGCCTCGGGTCCGCGTGATCTCGATCCGCAGGGGCACCGGGAATTTCTTGCCGAACTCCTCCGCGCTGTCGCTCACCCGGAGCAGGCTGTCACCATACTTGGCGAGGAATGCCCGGTTCTCGTGTGGCGGGGGGATGTCATCCGCGCGGCGTGCAGTGCCAGTGAAGACCACGATGTCGCCGCCAGTGCCGTCGCCATCGAAGTGCAGGGCGACCCGAGGTCGCTCGACGACATGGTTAATCCGATTCGCGTTGACCATGTTGTAGATCAGGATCGAGTTGTCGTCCTGGAACAGGAATCCGACTGGGTTCGGCTGTGGGGTGCCGTCCTTGCCGACCGTAGTGATCCAGACGACCTGCTCCTCGCTCAACCGACGCCGTACCCGCTGGCCGAACGCGGTGCCGGAGTCGGGAAGTTCGCTCACTTCCATAATCCCCAACCTAGTGCTCGTGCTGCGATCGGGGCGGCCGGTAGATAAGAAGACCCCGTTCCACAATCGACCCGGTGAGACCTTCGGGTTCGGTGCCCGACGAATGGCGCCCTGCCGTGCCTGCGTCAAGTCTTGTGACGCAGGCTCACTCGGCCTCGAGCCTCGTGGCGATCTGCGTGAGCCATCGATAGAGGCGTTCGGTCTCGATCGCAGGAACGTCTTCGAGCATGCGGGCGTGGACGAGATCGACACGGCGCTGCGCCCTCTTCAACAAGTTGTTCCCTCGATCACTCAGGTCCGCTTCCAGGACCCGACCGTGGGCCGGCGACGGAGTCCGGTAGAGCAGCCCTCGCCGCTCGAGGTCGGCGACGATGCGGACCATCGTCTGGGGAGTGACGAACGACAGACGTGCCAGCTCCGCGTTGGAGGTGCCCGGGTGTCGGTGCAAGGTGTACATGGCCGCGTACTGAGCCATCGTGAGGCCAAGATCGGCGAGCGCCGGGTCGATCGCGTTACGCAGCGCCTGTTGGGTCCGCTTGATCACGTAGCCAAGCTCGTTGGCCTCCACCGTCCCAGTGTGCCAGAATAAGCATGCTGATACTTGGATCGAAAGGAGGCCTCTGTGGCCGCTAAGACCGGACCCGACTTTGTCGCCCTTCAAGTCCGCGATCTCGATCGATCCCGGCTCTTCTACACCGACCAGCTCGGCCTGAACCCGGCCCCGGCGAGCCCACCCGGCGCGATCGTGTTCGACACCAGCCCCATCCCCTTCGCCATCCGCGAGCCCATGGTCGACCTCGACACAGCATCGCGGCTGGGTTGGGCCGTGGCGCTGTGGCTGGCCGCCGACGACGCCCAAGCCGTCTACGACCGCCTCGCCGAGTCCGGAACCACCATCACCCAAGCCCCCACGCGAGGCGCGTTCGGCCTCCAATTCAGCTTCACCGACCCCGCCGGTTACCCCATCACCATCCACCAAGCCGGCTGATCGACCTTGGCGTCGGATGGCTCCTCCACAACCGCCCCCCGACCCGGTTACCGACGTGGGCCGAACCCGGCGGTCGACCACCTCCGCCGGGCCGATCCCGTCCTAGCGCGAGTCATCGCAGCGCATCCCGACTTCGACCCCAGGGCGTGGCTGGCGGAGCTGCCTCCGCTCGACGCGTTCGGGGCACTGGTCTTCCAGGTCATCGGCCAGCAGCTCTCCGTCATCGCCACCCGGCGCATCCTCGAGCGGATCCAAGACTCCTTCGGCGGTCGGCTCCCCACCCCCGCTGATTTGCTCGACACCGACCCCGACCGCCTCCACCAGGCTGGACTCTCTCGGCGAAAAGTCGACACGCTCCGAGCAGTCGCCCGGGGGTTCGCCGACGGCTCGCTCTACACCGACGACCTCGCCCAGCTGTCCGACGAAGACGTCGAGGCTCGACTGACCGCCATCCCCGGTATCGGCCCGTGGACCGTCCATGGCTTTCTGATCATCGCCCTCGACCGGCCCGACGTCGTGCTGCCCGGCGACCTCGCCCTGCGCAAGGTCATCCAGCAAACCTATCAGCTCGATCGCCTACCCACCCAAGACGACGTGCTGCGAATCGCCAAGCCGTGGCGCCCCTACCGCAGCCTCGCCACCGCATACCTGTTCCAGGCTGAGTTCGACCCACCACGGCGTGGCGACGACGACAGCGCACCTCACACGCCTGCGGACTCGCCACGGCGAGGCACCTAGAACGAGCCCTCGACACCCGCTACAGATCCTGGCGGATAGGAGTCGGACAGACCCGCCGGCTACGCACGTTCACCATGCCACCCTCAACGATGGCGCGTCGCACGAATCGGGAGATGTCCCCAGATTGAGGTCCGGAGTCCCGACGGCCCTAATACTGTCTCCGCGACCTTGGATCTTCGGGTTCATGACCCGACGGTCGTGCCACCCGCGTCTCCATGCTCGAATCTGGCCAGACAAGACTCGACGGGCCCGCGCTTCTACAGTTGGAACCTTCAGGACCCCACACGCCGGCCAAGAAGACCGTCGCCATGCGGTGGCGCTTGTAGTAAGCGCTATCTGGAACTAATGCCTCTACCGCGGTTTCGGGCGGCATGCGACGATGGACGGGTCAGGTCCGGTAAGTCTCCCCGGGAGGTGAGGCAGTGATGCGCGTCTACTTCAACGATCCCCAGTTCGACTTCCAGACGCTCCGGCTACTCGGCTCGGCAGCCTCGGGTGACGCTGAGGCTGGTGAAGTGTTGTCGACCGCGAACCGCATTCGGGAAGGCGACTTCGAGAGCTGGACCGCCGAATGGCTGAAGACCGCACAACGGGTGGACGAGATTGCCGAGCGAAGCCGAGAGCGCGATCATCGGGTCAGCGCCCGGGAGGCCTACTTCCGGGCTTCCAACTACTACCGCGCCGCCGAGTTCTATCTCCACGGCGACCCGAGCGACCCTCGCATCACCGACTTTTCCCGCAAGGCGCGGGCCTGCTTCGAACAGGCGCTTGATTTGACCCCCCTGGCCGTCGAGCGTGTGGCGATCCCCTATGAGGGTACGGCACTTCCCGGGTACTTCTACCGTGCGGATGAGGCCGTGGCGAGGACTCCCACGCTTATCGTGCACACCGGGTATGACGGCACCCAAGAGGAGCTCCGTGCCTACGCGATGGCCGCCACCGCCCGTGGCATCAACTGCCTGACGTTCGAGGGACCGGGGCAGGGTGCGGTGATCCGCGAGCAGGGCCTCGGATTCCGGCCGGACTGGGAGGCGGTGGTCACTCCGGTCGTCGACTACCTGCTGGGCCTTACGACGGTCGACCCGGAGCGCATCGCCCTCTTGGGCATCAGCTTCGGCGGCTACCTGGCTCCGCGGGCCGCCGCGTTCGAGCACCGGCTCGCGGCGTGCATCGCCAACGGAGGCGTCTTCGACTTCATGGCGAATCGGTTGCCAAGCGGCATGTCGCGCCAAGCCGCCATCGACGGGGTGCGCGGCGATCCCGGTGGGACCAACGAGATGATGCGAGCGTTGATGGAGGCGAGCACCGACACTAGGTGGGGCATAGAGAATGGGATCTTTACGTTCCGGGCCTCTTCTCCGGCCGACTATTACCTCAAGGCTCTCGACTACACGCTGGCGGGGATCGCCGAGAAGATCACCTCCCCGACGCTCGTGATCGACTCCGAGGGCGACCTGTGGTACCAGGGGCAGGCGAGGCAGCTGTTCGACGCGCTCACTTGCGACAAGACCTTCCTACTCTTTACGGCCGAGGACGGCGCCGAGGACCATTGCCAGGTCGGCT
>JBKQRT010000344.1:0-3557 GCA_052143895.1 Acidimicrobiales bacterium
CTCAGCGCCCGGTCGATTCCCCACTCATTCCGGAAGAGCCATATTGGTGGCCTACAGATCGGGTATTCGGACACTACGGGGTGACGGCGACCTCGACGCCGCGGCCAACCTGCTCGCGCCCGGCGTGATGTTGGGCGACCTCGACGCCCGGCGCGGTTCAGGGTACGACGGGCGAGGCCCCTCGGCTTCGAGGCGAGGAGGTGTCCGGCGATGTGCCCTTCGACACCGCGCCCGCCCGTCGCGTCGGCGCGGCCCGCCGCCGGCGCGACCTTCCCGGCGCGATGCCCGCCGGGGTGGACGGGACGAGCCCGGCGGCAGCGCGCAACTCGTCTAGTGCCTCCGGGATGGCTGCGGCGATGGACGCCACGCCCGGGACGGTCTCGGCGCAGGCCATGAGCCCCCAATTGAGCACCCCGCGGTAGCTCATGACCGTCACGTTGAGGCCGGCGCCATCCATCACCGGGCCCAGGGGGAACCCGGCCACCATCTCGGCGCCGCCGAGGTAGAGGGGGAAGTCGGGCCCGGGCACGTTTGAGATCACCAGGCTATGGATCGGGCGATGGCGGTCGGCCAGGCGCAGCCGGGTGTAGGTGCGGGCGGCGGCGGAGAAGACGTTGGGCGTGGCGTGCTCGGCCCAGTTGAGCAGCACGTCGGCACCGAGAGCGTTGTGCTCGCTCTTCGCGCCCTTGGTGACCGAGCGGATGACGTCTACGCGCTCTTTGGGGTCGGCGGTGCCACAGGGCAGGCTCACGAACATGGCCGACACATTGTTGGCGCCGCGTGGATTGGCCGTGGAGGGGTGCACCGACACCGGTACCGTGGCCACCAGGGGGTCGGTGGGAAGCTCGCCGCGCCCTTGGAGGTACCGGCGCAGCGCGCCGGTGCAGATGGCCAGGACCACGTCGTTCACGGTGGCGTCGAGCGCCGTCTTCAGCTCCTTGACGTCGTTGAGCGAGATGGAGGCGAACGCCACCTTGCGGTGCGGCGTGATGGCCGCGTTGAGCGAGGTGCGAGGTGTCGTGAGCGGCAGTGCCGCCTTCCCGTCGTTGGGCTCGCGCCGGACCCGGCGGACGTTGAGCACCGAACGCCCCGTGCGCCAGGCCAGACGGGTGATGTCGATGGGCGCGGTGATGCGTGTGGCCAGCGCCTGGGCGATCAGATAGAGGTCCGAGGGCATCGTGTCGGTGCCGCCGACCTCCTCGGGCAGGTCACGCGCCGGCGGGTCGGGTTCGAGGTCGAAGAGCTGGGTCAAGAGCTCCGCGCCCGAAACGCCGTCGATGGTGGAGTGGTGGATCTTCGACACCATGGCCACGTTGCCGTGCTCGAGCCCCTCCACGATGTCCATCTCCCACAGCGGCTTGGTGCGATCGAGCTGGCGGCTGCACACATCTCCCACGTACTGGGCGAGCTCTTCGAGGCTCCCCGGTGTCGGCAGTGCGGCCCGGCGCATGTGGTAGTCGAGGTCGAAGTGCTGGTCGTCGATCCAGTAGGGGTGGCCGAGGCGCAGGGGAACCTCCACCAGCCGGCGTCGGAACACCGGGGCCAGCGCCAGGCGCGACCCCACCAGGTCGCGCAGTTTGGTGAATGAGTACCCGCCGGGGACGGTCGAGGGGTCGAAGACCGCCGCCATTGACACGTGCATGTGCAGGCTGGGTGTCTCCAGGTACAAGAAGGTCGCGTCCAGCCCGGTCAGCCGCTCCATGTCGCCTCGTCTCGCATTTGGCCCCCGATCGCTGGCCGAATCATCCCACCTGGAGGCCTTCGCTGGATACCCTTCCACCCGAGGTCGTCGGGACTCCAGCCAGGACCTAGCGACTCGTGGCTGAGGATCCGCGCGCTATTACACGAAGGTCTTTAGCCCTGGGTTAATGCGACAGTGCCGGTTTTCGGCGCCCACAGGGGCCAAATGAAGTTGACATTCCCAGCAATCCGTTTCGCTCAAACTCGTAGCTCCATTCTCGGTCGTTGCTCGGAGTCATTCCCCCCAATTCGCACCGCTGATCCGAGATCAAGCGATTTCGGAGGCAGCAGAATCCATTCGCGAGGCAACCGACCGGCACGCCTCGACCAGGCTCGGCACAAACTGCTCGGCTCCGAGCACGCAGGCGGTGTGACTTGCGCGGGTGGGATGAATGGTGGCCCCGGGGATGGCCCGGGCCAGGTTGAGCTGGCGTTGGGTGGCGACGAAACGATCCTTGGTGGTCACCACGACTGCGGTCGGAACGTCGATTTCACCGATCCAGGTGTGCGACGTGAAATGACCCAGGGCATGCATAGCCTGGATCACCACGTCAGGGCTCACCTGGCGCAGCTCGGCGATGGCCCAGGGAGCGATGCGGCCACGTTCCACCTCTTCCTCGATACGCGGGGACGTAGGCACGGCGGCCGGGTGATGGAACGGGCCAGGCAGGTAGCGGACGGCCCGGATCCCGTAGATGCCGGCAATCAGCGTGGCGTAGAAGGCACGTTCCTGGCGCGTTCCCCCGAAGTTACGGCTGGTAGCGCAAAGGACCATCCCGGCCACCCGGTCCGGGTGACGTCGCCACATCAGCTGCGCCACCGGTCCGCCCAGTGAGTAACCGACGGGAACGACTTGCTCGATGCCCAGAACGGTGGCTAAGGCGACGGCGTCGTCCGCACAGTCCTCCAACTGGAATCGGCCGCGCAGCGGGATGCCTCGCCCGTGGCCGCGGAGATCCATGCTGACAACGCGGAAGTCCTGGGCCAGAGCGGCGAAGGCCGGGAACCAGTTGAGGTACGCGGTCACCGCTAACCCGTGCAGCAGGAGCAACGTCGGCGCCCCGGGGGGTCCGGCCACGTCCACCGCGAAGGTGGTGCCTCGGCCAGGTAGCTCGACGAAGCGACCGGGTGGAACGGTGTCTGGCGCGACGGTGCGCATCGCCATTTCAAAGGTGTGAAACACGCTCCCAGCCTACCTACAGCAGCGCGACGACTGATCCTGTGGGTGCCGAAAACCTGATCTGTGGGGTCACGCAGCCCTGTGGGTGCCAAAAATGTCATCCGAGTCCTCTGACCTGGATTTTCCCGGAATGGCCCGGCACATGGCCCTGTCGTTTCTCTACCTCGCGTTCGTCAGAATGCTCCAACTTGTTGTGTCTGAATCGGCGTGACAGCGGCGATCTGGCCATCGAGGTCGTCATGCTCCGCCACGAAGTTGCCGTCCTGCGTCGCCAGGTCGACGGTCCGGCCCTGCGACCGACGGACCGGGCGCTCATGGCCGGCCTCAGCCGGCTGCTCCCCAGGGCGAAGCTCCATCGATTCTTCGTGGAACCCGACACCCTGCTCCGTTGGCATCGCGAGCTGGTCCGTCGCAAGTGGACCTACCCGAAGCCCCCGGGGCGCCCGAAAATCCCTGCCGGAACGGTCCAGTTGGTGATCCGCTTGGCCCGGGAGAACCCGACGTGGGGCTATCGCCGGATCCACGGGGAACTCTCCGTCCTGGGCATCGACCTGGCTGCTTCGAGCGTCTGGAATATCCTCCAGCGCCACGACCTTGATCCATCCCCCGGCAGAAGAGGGCCGAGCTGGCAAGAGTT
>JBKQRT010000345.1:0-3138 GCA_052143895.1 Acidimicrobiales bacterium
CAGCTGCGTGTAGTTGACGGTCACCACCGCCTGCTGCCCTGGCGCCGGCATGACGAAGAGGTTTGGGAAGCCACTGCTCATCATCCCGAACAGGCTGGCGGCGCCGTCGGCCCACTTCTCGCCCAGGGTGACACCGCCGCGACCGACGATCTCGTGGCCGGCGCGACGGAACAGCGGGGTGAGCTCGGCCTCGAAGCCGGTGCCGTAGATGATGCAGTCGACCTCGTAGAGCTTCCCGTCGACGACCGGACCCTGCTCGGTGATCCGCTCTATCCCGGCGGGACAGCCGATGAGCGTGACGTTGGGTTCGTTGAACGCCTGCAGGTACTCGTCGTGGAAGCACGGTCGCTTGCAGAGGTACCGGTAGTACGGCTTGAGGATCTCGACCGTGGCCGGGTCGGCCACCAGCTCCTCGAGCCGGCGACGGTGCGCCTCCATGATCCGGTAGTCGAACTCCTCGGCGCTGCGTAGGTACTCGGCCGTCGTCATCCCCTCCTTTCGCGGGGGGTGCTGGACGGCCGCGTAGTGGTGCGTCCACCCGTCGTCCACCTGGTCGACCTCGACGGGCCGGCCCAGCATGATCGCCTGGAAGTTGTCCATTCGGGCCCGCTGCCAGCCTGGCTCGAGCCCGTGGGCGAAGTCGGGCTTGGTCGGCCGATTGCCCCGCTCGCCGATGGCCGATGGCGTGCGCTGGAACACGTAGACGTGCTTCGCCGAGTCGGCCAGCGGCGGCACGCACTGAATGCCGCTCGCCCCAGTGCCGATGAGGGCGACGACCTTGTCCGCCAAACCGGTGAGGGGCTCGTGCGGCTCGCCGCCGGTGTACTCGTAGTCCCACCGCGCCGTGTGGAACGAGCGCCCGGCGAAGTCCTCCATCCCCGGGATGGCGGGCAGCTTCATGAGGTTGAGGATCCCGACGGCCAGCACGTACCAGTGGCAGCTGAGCTCATCGCCGCGATCGGTGCGGATCCGCCACCGGGCCGCGTCCTCCTGCCACTCGGCGCGGGTCACTCCGGTGTGGAGCAGGGCGTCGGCCACGAGGTCGAACCGGTCGGCGATCGCCTCGAGGTGGCTCAGGATCTCCTCCCCGTACGCGTAGCGCCGGGTGGGGATGTAGTCGAGCTCCTCGAGCATTGGGAGGTAGATGTACGACTCGATGTCGCACATCACACCCGGGTAGCGATTCCAGTACCAGGTTCCCCCGATGCCGCCCGCCTGGTCGACGATGCAGATCCGCTCGACGCCGGCCCTGCGGAGGCGAGCGCCGGCGAGGATCCCGGCGATCCACCCGCCCACGATCACGACGTCGACGTCCTCGGTGACCGGGTCGCGCTCGATTACCGGTGTGAACGGGTCGTCACGATAGCGGGCGAAGTGCTCGTCGGTCCGCAGGTCGCGGATGTCGGCGCGCCCGGGGACCAGCCGCTTGTCGCGCTCGTTGAGGTACTTGGCGCGGATGGCATCGGGGTCGTAACTCCCGGCCGTTGGATGGAACCCAGGCATGTCGCAACATTAGGTCAGGTTTGGTCATAGATCTGGAGAGCCCCGGAACACGGCCGTTCCCGTCAGGGTCAGATGAGAAGACATAGGCGGTGGCTGCCATGGACTCTGAACTGGACTTCCTCAGCGCGCTCGGCAGTGTGCTCGGCAGTGTGCTCGGCACTGTGCTCGGCGGGAGAGAGGGAGAACCACCGCCCCGCGGGCCAGAACCGCCGCGCAGGCCGGGCCGCCGGGGCCGCCACCAGGGAGGACGCCGGAGCCCAGGAAGGCCGGCGGGCCCCACCCGAACGGGGAGGGGCGGAGGGGCGGAGGCAGGGCGCCCGCCTTGCTCAGGGCTGGGATGGGCTTGATCCGGTTCGGCGGACAGGTTGCTTGTGTTGATCATGCCGCCTGACGGTCGGCGTTGCGGTGGATAGTTTCCCATTCGGCGGGACTGCAGTAGTCGAGCGAGCTGTGTAGCCGGCGCACGTTGTACCAACCCTCGATGTAATCGAACACGGCACGGTGCAGACCGGCACGCGTCGGCCAGGCCCGGGTATCGACGAGCTCGCGCTTGATGGTGGCAAAGAAGCTTTCGGCGACGGCGTTGTCCCAGCACTCACCCTTGCGCCCGACCGACAGCACGACACCGTTTGCTCGAGCGAGCTCTCCGTAGTCCGCACTGGTGTACTGGCATCCCCGATCCGAATGGAAGATCAGCCCTTCCTCGGGGCTGCGGTTCTTGAACGCCATGGTCAGCGCATCGGCAACGAGCTCGGTGCGCATGTGGTCGGCCAGTGCCCATCCGACGACCCGACGGGACGACAGGTCGATGACCGTGGCCAGGTAGGCCCACCCCTCCCAAGTGGCGATGTAGGTGATGTCGCCCACGTAGCGGCGGTCGACTTCGACACCGGGGCCGAAGTGGCGCCGGATGAGGTCGAGGGCCGCCTCTGCGTCCGGGTCGGCCACGGTCGTCGTGCGCCACCGCTTCTTGCAGCGCCCCTCGAGGCCTGCTTCCCGCATCAGCCGGCGGACCCGTCGCTTGCCGCAGCCGACGCCCTGTTTGCGCAGGGCCCGGTGCACCCTCGGGGATCCGTAGGTCCCCTTGGACTCGGCGTGGATGGCGTTGATCCTCTCGGTGAGCTTGGCGTCGGTGACGGCCCGGTGAGAGCGGACGGCTTTGCGGCGTTGGTAGTAGGCGGCACGGGAGACCTCGAGCAGGCAACAGGCGTTCATCACGCTGTGGCCTGCGGCTTCTTCCGCCTCGATGAACGGGTCAACGCTCATCGGGTCTCCCGGGCGAAGAAAGCCGTCGCTCGCTTGAGCGTCTCGTTGTCCTCACGCAGTCGTCGATTCTCCCGACGCAACTGGGTGAGCTCAGTCCGCTCCTCGGTCGTCAGACCGGGCCGGTCACCGGCATCGGTCTCGGCCTGGATCACCCATGCCCGCACTGCCGTCTCACTGAGGTCGAAGTCCCTGGCCACTTGGCCGATGCTGCGATCGCCGCGCTTACAGCGCTCGACGATCTCAGCCTTGAATTCCCGGGTGAACGACCGACGAGGACGGGGCTTCTTCCGTTCCATAGTCTCCATTTTGAACATCCTTTCCGGGGCTGTGCCCCTGATGGTGGATGTCCGTCAAACCGGAGGAAGCCCA
>JBKQRT010000346.1:0-5079 GCA_052143895.1 Acidimicrobiales bacterium
GGTCGGTGGCAGTTCGCGGACGGCAAGCACGGGTCCCTCGATAACGCGCGCAGAGCCGGCCGTTCTGGGGCATCCCATCCTGTGGACCGAAGCCGACTATCGGGGGCGCGCAATTGCGGGTCAGCTCCATAGTGCAGCCGGATCGACCCGCGGGTTTCCATCGTCAATCTCCTTCATCGCGGACAAGACGCCCGATGTCATCGGTATCGTTGGGCAAGTCCAGGTGGCCGGACGATCCGACAGAAACGAGGCTCCATGGCAGACGACCAAGAGTGGGAAGCAGTCGAGATCGGAGGAAGGACGGCAATCTCCAGCTCCCATGGGCGCGTCACCATCCAGTGGCGCCTTGTCGGTGGCTTCACTCGAGAGTGGGCATGGTGCTTCCGACCTTCTGGCTCGAAAAAGGGATCGCCGGCATTCGTGACAGGAAGTGGAGATCCCCGCGTGGACATGACGGAGATGGTGACCTGGCAGGTGCCCGAAGGTGATATTGCCGGTGCGGACTCCTTCGTGAAGAGCTCAGTCGAAGCCACCAACGACGAATACAGACTTCAGCTTGTCAGGCAGGGACAAACGGAGTTGGAGCGCAGGGCCAGGGAGAAGGCTGAAGCGGAGCATCTCGCCGACCTGCAACGCAAGCTCGATGAGCTCGACTGACTGTCTGTCGGGCTGATCCCACGAGTGCCGCACCGACCCGGCGTTCGAAGACACCCTCCCGTACTCCGTGTGGTGGTCAACCAACCTGTCAAGATGAGCCGATGGGACGAGTTGCACGAAGTCTTCTCGTCGGCTCAACGGTCCTCATCTGCGGCGTGTTCATGCTGGCCCTCACCCTCGGGGTCATGATGCGCCTCGATCCCCACTCGGTGTTCCAGAGCTGTGGTGGTTCAAGTAGTGGCCGGGACTGGACGTGTACGCCTCGAAGTCCGTGGCCCTGGTTCGCCTGGGTCCCCACCGTCCTTGTGGCGGCATCAGGAGGATGTGGCGTGGACTTCCTCATCAGGCGCCGAAAGAACTCACGAGGCGGGGCCAAGACTTCGATGGCGAGGACGTAGAACAGACCCACTGCGATCGGGGGCACCTGAGGCGCAACCCGATCAGCGATGCCAGTTCAAGCAGTGACTAGGTTTTCGACCTCAGCGGCACGCTCCTGTGGAGGGCCGGAGAGGCCACCCGGCACGCTGGTCAGCGTGGGCATGAGCGTCTCGTGCACGAAGCGATCGCACTCATCCTTTGAGTCCCACACCGACACCACCAGCCATCCACCTTCGGTCGGTCCGGCTGCGTGGTACGTCTGGCCAGCCGGAAGGGCTCCACCTGGGTGGGCGGCATCCACGACTACCTGGTACTGCTCCTTAGTGCCGCCTTCAAAGAAATGGGTGACTAGGTACGCCATTGGGTCCTCCGCCGCTTGAGCCCCTCGCTCTGTTGCGGAGACTATCCCGCCGTGGCTTGGCGTGCCCTCGAAATGTCCCACCGAGCCGGTGTTGTCGGACACCCCTGAGAGAGGCTCGCGTCTCGCCTGGTGTATTCCGTGCCACTCTGGCTGTGCTGGACACCAGGAGCAAGCCCGTCGGGTGTTGCGACGGGGGGATCAACTCGGGGGAGTGTGCCCCTTGAGGGCACAGGAAATGCACTCAAGCTCGCCGCTTAGACGAAGCAAGCCGTCCGCTGCAGACGGCAACTCTTTCCCGCAGCCCACGCACTTGCCACTCTGGCGCTCATACTGGGCGGGAATGTGGTCCATTACCCGCTCGAAAAGCTTGCCGACTATGACCTTTTCGTGCTCACTGTCGATGCTCATCTTCGTCGGACTCTGCGACACACAGTGAATGTCGGCGCGGCGGCGGTGGATCTTGAGCGCCTTCCGCTTCTTCAGCCCTCGGCCAAACTGGACCTCCAGCCACCGGAGGCCGAACTCGGCGCCCCTCTGACATCTGCAATGGCCCCCGGTCCCCTCTGCGACAGACGTCCGGGAACTGTTGGTTGGATCACAGAGTGTCAGAAAACAGGACTCACAGCGGACTTGAACGGGCCGTGACGATTGAGTCTTGGGCAAGGTGGTGTCCCCATGTGCCGTCGGCGGCAGCCTGGATGCCACACCCATTGGTGGTAGGTGACACCTAGCCATTTCTCATCCGATGCTGAGATGCACTCAGCGAGTGGTACCTAAAGCTGTCTTGTTGGAGTGGCGCCGTGAGTGGACGCGGGCCCTCTGTGTCAACCTCCAGTGAGACAGGTCTTGCCACCGAATCAATGAGCTGAGAGGGCGGAGAAGGAACTTCTCCCATGACTACGACAATCAACCACTTTGACGACACGCACCTGCATGCTGGTCCGATGGACGACACAACCCCACCGGACCCCGAGGTCCCCGAGCGTTCTTCGGGCCGCCGACAGTTCTCGGCAAAGTACAAGGCCAAGGTCCTGGCCGAGTACGACAGCCTCGACCGATCTGCTCGGGGCGCATTGCTCCGGCGTGAGGGTCTCTACTCCTCGCTGATCGTCAACTGGCGCCGCCAACGCGAGCAGGGCCCAGAGGCTCTGGCTCGACCGGCAGGCCGTCAGAAGGCCGATCCCCGTGATCGTGAGATCACCCGTCTGAAGCGGAAGGTCGAACGGCTGAGCGGCGATCTCGACAAGTCGAGGCAGGTCGTCGAGATCCAGGGAAAACTTTCCGCGCTGTTGGAGCAACTCGCCACGGACAGCACAGCGGAGAACGGCGAACAGAGATGATCGACGATGCGATCGACCAAATGGCCCCGCTCGTGGGCACGAACGCGGCATTGGTTGCGGTCGGGGTGGACCGGGCCACCTGGTATCGCCGGCACCGCAAGAGCCGCCAACCGGTACGACCCGAACGGATCACCACGCCCCAGCCCCGGGCCCTGTCGGCCGTCGAGCGCAAGCAGATCAAGGCCCTCCTCGAGTCCGACGAGTTCGTCGACGAGGCACCGGCCACCGTCTACGCCAAGCTCTTGGACCAGGGGATCTACCTGGGGTCGGTCTCCACCATGTACCGGATCCTCCACGAGCACGACGAGGTCCGTGAACGTCGCCGACAAGCGACCCACCCCGCCCACAAGAAACCCGAACTCATCGCCACCACACCGAATTCGGTGTGGAGCTGGGACATCACCAAGCTGCACGGCCCCGAGAAGTGGACCTACTACTACCTCTACGTGATCTTGGACATCTACAGCCGCTACGCCGTGGGCTGGATGCTGGCCCGGGTCGAGCGGGCTGCACTCTCCCAACGACTGATCACCGACACCATCGCCAAGCAGGGTGTGACCAGAGACCAGCTCACCCTGCACTCGGACCGGGGGTCACCCATGATCGCCAAACCGGTGGCCCACCTGTTGGCCGACCTCGGGGTCACCAAGTCGCACAGCCGGCCCCACGTGAGCAATGACAACCCGTACTCAGAATCGCAGTTCCGGACCTTCAAGTACCGACCGGACTTCCCCGACCGGTTCGGCAGCTTCGAGGACGCTCGTGCCCACTGTGCTCGATTCTTCGGTTGGTACAACGACGACCACCGTCATTCGGGCATCGGCCTGCACACCCCGGCCGACGTCCACTACGGCCGGGCCGAGGAGATCCGAACTCGACGTGGTGGTGTCCTTCTCGACGCCTACACCGAGCATCCCGAACGCTTCGTTCGCAAACCCCCCACACCGCCAGCCATACCGGCCGTCGCGTGGATAAACCAGCCGGAGGAGGTCACCGACTCACTCAATCAATGAACAATCTGTCTCACAAAGGTTGACACGCACCGACCCCCAACGCCTTCTATGTGGGGAACTTCGTGTACCGGTGGGGCGGGCACGGCCAGGTCCACCCTGAGCACACTTGTTGGTACTGCGAGGACACGCTGCGAAGGGTTCTTGCCGTCAACGGGTTCAGTCGAGTCGACATCTCCTTCACCGGGCACAACAGCCCGACCCCGATGCGCAAGGCGGCCTCGTTCTCTGCCCGGCACGTCCTGCCTCCCCGGTTGGCTCTTCCGACGATCATCGCTGTCGCCACCGCAGACTGATCCCGTTAGACCCGCTGAACCGATGTGGGCGGAGCCGGCGGCGGGTCAGATTCGCAGGCGCGACGCGCTCGGCCAGAGCGAGAAATCGAGCGACGGCAGCAATGTGACTAGATCGGACAGGTCGGGGCCGATGATGTCATCGAATCGCTCGAGAGCGTCGGCAGGGAGTTTGGGTTTCGCCTCGTGCGTGCGGTTGAACTTCCCCCGGAGATTCTTGGGGCGAAAGTCCGGGTCCAACCCGAGGAATTCATGACTCCTGGCCAACTGGGTGGCGGGATCGGCCACACACGCCTCGTACTGCAGCACGAGCAGCTGATCGGCCGGGTAAAATTTGTGCCAACGGCGCAGGGATTCGGCGTAGAGGCTGCGGTTGAGAGCCTCGGCCAGGGTGCGGCCAATGTGGTCGGCGCCGTTGCGAGTCAGGTGCGCCAGGCCCGAACGGAACCGCTCCACCGGGTCCCGTAGCATGAGGAGGAGCTTCGTCTCGGGCGCGGCCTGGGCCAGAAGTGGCGGGACCCACGGATAGTAGTAGTAGTCGGGCGTCCACTCGCCGCTGATAGTGCCGACGGAGCGAGGGAACCAGGCATGGTAGTCAGCGATGTCCGACGGTCCGAACGACTCGGCGCCGAACCGCGCGAAGAAGTGGCGCTCCTTCTGGATGAGAGGTGGGTCCGACACCCCCGGATGGCGGCTTATCAGTGCGCACCACCATGTGGTGCCTGCCTTCTGCGCTCCGATGCCCACGAAACCGGGCGGCCCATTCACCTGGCCCGGCAGCAGGGTCGGGGTGGCGTGGTGGTCGTAGCCGTCCTCCCACGCGTAGTAGCGCCCAAACGAATGACGGAGGTAGCGCCGTATCGATGGGGGGGCGGTCTGGTGAACGCCGGGTGGCAGGTCGCGCATCACCTCGACGGCCCGCTCACGGAGTCGCATCCGTCGAGTCTCCCACAGCCGCTGGGCACGTGCGTAACCGGGCGGACCGGTTCATTTAGCATGGGCATCATTGGAAGCGCCCCCTTTGTGACCTGCCCTGTGTC
>JBKQRT010000347.1:0-16213 GCA_052143895.1 Acidimicrobiales bacterium
TCACTGGTGGCGGCGACCGGTGGTGCGAGCATCGTCGAGCTCGATCGAGCATGGGACGGCTTCAATCCCAACACCCCGGCAGGTGCGGCGTCATCCACCTCGACGCTGCTCAGTTCGGTGCTGCCCAGTGCCTACGTGTTCAACCCGACGAGCGGTGAGCAGGTGAACGGTGCGCTCCTGCTGAGCGTGGAGGTGACGTCCACCTCGCCGCTCACCATCCAGTACGTCATCAACCCGAAGGCCGTCTGGTCGGACGGCGTGCCGTTCAACGCCGACGACTTCATCTACGCCTGGCAGTCCCAGCGGGGGGACGGCGTCGACGTCGGCGGTCAACCCGACCAGGTGGCGTCGACCCTCGGGTATCGAGACGTGGCCTCGGTCAGCGCCAGCAACGGCGGCAAGACGGTGACCGTCACGTTCACCGCCCCGTACACCGATTGGCGCGTCCTGTTCCACGACATGGTGCCTGCCCACATCGCCCGCCAGGTCGGATGGAACCACGGATTCGACACGTTCAACCCTGCCGTCGATCTCTCGGCGGGCCCGTTCGTCCTGCACTCCGTCTCGACGTCCGGCACCGCGTTGCTCGTCCGCAATCCGCGATGGTGGGGGACCCCACCCATCCTGGACCGGGTGACCGTCAACGTGGCAACGAGCCAGGGGGCGTGGACCGGTTCGCTCACCGGGGACGACCGGGCGGTCGGCCAGCCGACGTCCTTCAACCTCGACACGTTGAACGCGGTCTCGTCGATGCCGAACACCCAAAGCCAGGTGAAGACCTCATGGGACCTGCTGTCCCTGGAGTTCGACGTGGCGGGTCCGGTGACCCAGCGGGTGGCGGTCCGTGAGGCCATCGCCAGTGCCATCGATCGGACCAGCCTCCTGGCCCACACGGTCGGACCGCTCGACCCGGGCATCGTCGTGAACGAGGACCATCTGGCCGTGGCGTCGCTGCCGGGGTACGCAGCATCCTCGGCCTCGGGCGCCTACGACGCCCCCGATCCTGCCGCTACCGATCGGCTCCTGAAGAGCATCGGATACCACCAGGATGCGGCGGGGGAGTACGTCGAGGCCAGTGGCACGCCCCTCTCGCTCCGGATGGCCGTCGAGTCCGGTGATCCATGGATCGACGGGGTGGCGGCAGTCATCAGCGAACAGCTGCGCAGCGCGGGCATCGGGGTCGTGACCGTTCCGGTGGACGGCGCTGCGGGCCTGGCAATGGCGGCGGCGGCCAACTCCTATGACATGGCCCTGATCACCAGGGTGTCGAGCCCGTTCCAGACGGCGACAGGGGGCTGGTACTCCACAGACCAGTTGGCAGCGGGCACCAACGGGGCCGAGGACTGGAGCAAGTTCGACGACCCCCAGGTCGACCAGCTGTTCGCCCAGGCTGCCGAGGCACTCAACCCGGTGACCGGCGCAGCCGTCTACGCGCAGATCGACGACCAGTTGTGGGACCAGATGGTGGCCCTGCCGCTGTTCGCCGTGCCAGCGCTCCTGGTCAACGGCGTGCGGATCGACAACGTCCAGTACAACCCGTCGGCCGACGGAATCCTCTGGAACCTGGCCCTGTGGACGACGCTCAAACCCGGGCGGCCCGACCAGCAGTCCTGATCGCCTCCCGGCCGGCGGGTGAGCACCCTCGGCGGATCGGGCCCTCCGACGGCGCTTCCGTGTCCTGATCCTGTGCAGGACCGCGCTACCATGCCTGTCGCCCCGATCGTGACATCGGTGCCACTTCGTCGGAGTGGCGGAATAGGCAGACGCGCTAGCTTGAGGGGCTAGTGCCCGCAAGGGCGTGGGGGTTCAAGTCCCCCCTCCGACACGCACCTGAGTACACGCAGCCGGTCGAGACTCAATGTCCAGCGTGTCGTCCTCCGGGTAGTAGGTCAGGCGCAACCCCATGGTGGCGTACATGGCCGCTCTCTGCGCTGGTGGGGCCTTGGCGAGGCCGATGAGGCCCGTACGGACGAGCTGGACGAGCGTACGGACCTCGTCGCCGGTGAGGGGCGCGGTCTCTGTGGTTCCGTCCAGCTCTCGCTGCGCGGCGAGGCGCTCGGCCCCGACCTCGGCCATCCAGCCAGCCACGACTTCGGGGTCCGCACCCTTGTCGAGCGCCGCCCGGTACTTTGCGAGTCGATCGTCGCAGTCGAGGATCCTGCGGCGGGCGGCCTCCGCGCGCGCTGCGGCTGCATCGTCGGGTGCCTGCGCGGCGACCATGGCGGCGATCGTAGCGTCGATGTTCTCCGGGTCGAAGTGCTTGAGCAGCCACCCGTCGCGGGCCGGTGTCACGTCGGCTTCCTTGAGGTACACCCACCGGGGGTGCTTGCCCGTCGCGCCGGCGTACTCGTTGGGGAACCCGCAGCGGTAGTGCGCCTGGTCATGGTTCCACGAGCCGCTCATTCGGCGGCCACACACCCCGCAATGCACCAGTGAGCTGAGGCAGTAGGTGTGCGTGCGGCGGGGCTTGACGACGGCCTGGCGGTGCTCACCGATCGACCGCTGCTCCGCTGCCCGGGCGAACAGCTCCGCCGAGACGAGCGCCTCGTGCATCTGCTCGGTGGACCACACCCAATCGGCGCGGTCGTTCCATCGCATGCGGCTCTGATAGCCGGCGGCGACGTCGTCGACGTCGAGCAGCTCCTCGTCGCGTCGTTGGCGGTTCCACACCTGGCGACCCGTGTAGCGCGGGTTCGTGAGGATGGCCCGGATCGCCGACTTGCCCCACGCCCCTTTGGCGGCCGCCCTGTGGCGGTTCCTCGCGGGGTCGTGACCGGAAGGGGAGGGGACACCGTCGCGGTTGAGGTCCTCAGCGATAACGCCGACACCCCCACCGGCCACGTACTCGGTGAAGATCCGCTCGACAATGGGCGCGGCGATCGGGTCGCGCTCGAGCCGGTGCAGTCGCTTTCCGTCCGCTGCCTTGCCGGGGTTGGGGTGCGCTCCCGCGTCGGCGAGCTGGTAGCCGTAGGGAGGTCGGCCACCGAGGAACCGGCCCTCGTGCCTCGCCTGCGCTTCCATGGCGCTCTTGACCCGGATCTTGATGCGTCCCCGCTCGCTCTTGCTCATGCCGCCGTACAGGCCCATGAGCATCTCGTGGGCGTCGCTGCCGGGGTCGACCCGGCCGCCGACCTCTGGCACCCACAGCTCGACGTCATGGTGAGTGAACACAGGGAAGGTGAGCCCGAACTGGCCGCCGTAGAACGCGCGCGCCGGCTCGCCGATGACGACGGCACCGAAGCCACGGTCCGGGCGCTTGAGCGCCTCGAGCAGTTCAAGGGACTCCGGTCGACGCTTCCACGGCAGGGACCGGGACTGGCCGATGTCGAAGTATTCGGCCACGATCGCTCCGTCCTTGGGGAAGATGGCCGTGGCGCGGCTCATCTGCCACTGCTTCGACGACGTCGGGTCCTGCTGGTCCTCGGTCGACACCCGACCGTAGAAGGCGAACCGTATGGTCATCGTTACCCCTTTCGTCGTGACTTGCTCGGCGGACCGCGTCGGGCCCGTGGTCGCTCGGGAAGGAACCCGCGCTTCTCCGCTTCGTTCCGCCAGCGGTGGGCGGTCGCCTCGGAGCACGGGAACTGCTCGCTGAGCCATTTGATCGGCGACCCTGGTGCGACCATGAGGGCGGTCAGGTAGACCTCGGCCACCTTCTGGTAGTGCGAGTCGGGATAGCCCTTGGCACCCGGGTGAGGCGGTCGGACAACGGGGACGCTCTGTTGCAACCAGCGGGGGACCGGCACGGCTCCGGTGGAGCCCTTGCCCTTCCGCTTGGGCGATCCACCATCCTCGGGGAGCGGCTCGAGGTCGTTGAGGATCTCCCCCAACCTGATGCCGTGCACTGCCCGGGCCGTCAGCTCCGTCCGCTTGTCCATGGGCACCTTGGAGGCGTCGCCGATGGCGTTGAGCTGCCAGCCGATGAGGAGTCCGGTGCAAATGAGCCTGCCGCTCTGCGAAAAGCCGATCTGCAACGCCGCAGGGGGATCGTGCTGGCCGAGCCGGACAAAGGGACCGGCGAGGGGATGGCGCAGAGGTGCTGGGTCCTTCCCGGCTGACATGGCATCCCACAGCGCCGAGGCGCGCTCGTTGGATGCGGCCTGCTCCGCCTCCGAGGGCCATCCCTTGGGCTGCTTGCCGGCCATAGCTCGACTGTAGCCGGTTCTGTAGCCAGATGACAGCCATGTGCACACTCTCTCATCTTGCGTGCACGCTAGCGACGGGCAGAGCCGCGGTCGCATCCTCGTAACCGTGACAAAGCGGTGCACGAAATGAGTGACCTCCTGGCCGAGGTCAGAGACGCTCTGGCCCTGCCGCCACCAGCTGTAGCCCGCGCCATCCGTGAGGCCGCCGACGTCACTCAAGAGCGAATGGCGGCGGAGCTGGGCGTGCACCGGGTCACTGTCGCCAGATGGGAGCAGGACGGAGGCCGCAGTCCTCGCGGCGAATTGCGAGCGCGCTACGCCCGGCTGCTTCGGGAGCTTCAAGGGGTGATCGCATCGTGAATGGGTCGGTTACCGTTCATCTGCCGGACGAGCCGCCGACGCTGACCGACCGCGGGCCCGCCTGCTGCTGCAGCTACTCGTGGGCCAGGCGGAGGCACAGCTTGGTCCGGACTGGCGTGAGCGGCTGGGCGACCTCGCGGGGGCGGACGTCCCAGCGGCGGCAGAATGACCGCTCTCGACCGTCTGGAAGCAGCCTTAGCCGCCCACGGCTGCGACCCAAAGCGGCGCGGCGAGCACCTCGACGCGAAGTGTCCGGCGCACCATGACCGGGTCGCCTCCCTGACGGCCGACCAGAAGCCCGGTCTCGCAGTCGTGAATTGTCACGCGGGCGGCGGATGCGCTGCCGAGGACATCGTCGCCGCCGCCGGCCTCACGATGTCGGACCTCTTCGACGAGCGCCCGGCCGATGACCGTCCGAAGATCGCGGCTACCTACGCCTACCGCGACGAGGACGGCACCGCGCTCTTCGAGGTGGTCAGGTTCGAGCCCAAAGACTTCCGTCAGAGGACCCCGGACGGTCGCGGCGGGTGGAACTGGCGGCTGAACGGGGTTCGGCGCGTCCCCTACCGGCTGCCCGAGTTGCGGGCCGCGGGCACGGCTGGTGGCGACGTGTTCGTGGTCGAAGGCGAAAAGGACGTCGAAGCCGTTGTCCGAGAGGGTGAGATCGCTACGTGCTCGCCTGGCGGCGCCGGGAAATGGCGCCCGGAATACGCCGACGCCTTCGTCGGCGTGGCCGAGGCGATCATCGTGGCGGATCGCGACGTGGCCGGCTATCGCCATGCGCTCGACGTGGCCCGATCCCTTGCCCCAGTAGTCGGCTCCGTCCTGATTGGCGAACCCCGCCACGGCAAGGACGTGACCGATCACCTCGTCGCCGGCTTGAGCCTCGACGACCTGGGCGTGCCGACGTTCGACGAGCTCGAGCAGCTCTGCGCCGACAGTCCCGAGGCGACTGTGAGCCCACCTGCCCCGGCGGGTGACGAGCCAGTCCCCAAGATGGTCGCAGCGCCTTCGCGCCTGAAGTCGGGAGCCCGATTCGTGCTCGATGACCGTGCCGACCTCGAGCCGATATGGGGATCGGGTGATGAGGTTCTATGGGCGAGCGGTGAACCGCTGCTGATTGTCGGCCCGACTGGCGTGGGCAAGACCACGTTGGGCTTGCAAGTCCTCGCGGCTCGCCTAGGCATCCTCGATGCGGTGCTCGGCTGGCCCGTGAAGTCGGCCGACCGTCCGATCCTCTACCTGGCGATGGATCGCCCTATGCAGATCCGCCGGGCCATGCGCCGCCTGTTCGGGGAGCAGCACCGCCAGCTCCTCGACGAGCGCCTGGTCATCCACGAAGGGCCACTACCGCTGGACCTCGGCCGCGTGCCCGAACAGATGATGGAGACGGTGCAGGATGCCGGCGCGGGCAGCGTGTTCATCGACAGCCTGAAGGACGCCGCCGTCAAGATCACCGACGATGAGGTGGGCGGCAATCTCAACCGCGCCATTCAGTACGCAGTACGCGATGGGATCGAGGTTGTGGGTCTGCACCACCAGCGCAAAGGCCAGGGCGGAGCGAAGCCGACGACGTTGGAGGACGTCTACGGCTCGACGTGGATCACCGCCGGAGCGGGGAGCGTGCTGCTCATGTGGGGCGCGGCCGGTGACCCGATCGTCGAGCTACGACACCTCAAGCAACCCGCCAGTGAAGTCGGTCCCCTCAAGATCGAGACGGACCACCTGCTCGGACTGAGCACCATGTTTCGCGGTCAGGTGAATGCTCTGCTCGTGATGCGCAGCTCCCCGAACGGGATCACCACTGCCGAACTCGCCCGCCTCATGTTCGAGAGCGAGAAGCCGAACGATAATCAGCGCAAGAAGGCGCAGCGTTCACTCGAGCGACTGGTGCGGGACGGCCTGGCCCACAAGGCCCCCTACGTGGCGGGAGCCGACGGGGGCTCGATCGGGGCGCGATATCACGCTGTTTCGGACCGTGCGGGGGCGACGGAATGACCACCGGAGCCACCGGACACTGCCACCTGACACTGCTTTTTCCGACAGACGGCGGGTATCCTCCGACGCCACCGGACACTGTGGCCAAAACCGCAGGTCAATCCACCGGACACCTCACCGGACCCACCGGACAGCCCAGCCACCGGACACGACTGGGGGGGTTATATACCCCCAGTCGTGTCCGGGAGGGTTTGCTCGCGTGGGACAGAGCCGAATCGGCGCACCCATCGACGACGGCATGACTGGCAACGCCAAACCCGCCGCCCGGCCAGCTCTCAGACACGGCCGAGAGCGTGTGCCGGGTGTGTGTCGGATGTCCGAACGAACAGCGGTACACCGTGACCGAGGCCAAAGCCGGCTGAACGGCCGAGCACCTCACGACGCTACGACCGGTCGCCCCGTCCACCCCTCCGCGCACGATTGCGCACGAGCCGGCTCATGGGGTCAGGGGTGGCCGGGTGAATCTCTTGGGGTCCAGAGCGCGCGACACCCCAATCGGAGAAACGGCACCCGACCCGACCCAAACGAAAGGCACGACCTGCCATGACCACCACACCCGAATCACGGACCCCGACAGAGCCGACCGCACCCGACGAGATCGAGGAGGCCAAGGAAGCCAAGGCGACCGCACTCGATCGCATCGCCATGATCGACCCCGCTCGGAGCTGGACTGTTCTCGAGCCGCTCCGCCCCTGGAGGAACTACCACCACGGCACCATCCCGCTGGCGTTCCGCAAGGTTCGCGATGAGGTGCAGATCGTCGGAGCCGTCTGTGGTGGACACCGTGGAGCGCCGGTAATCACGCTGCCCGAAGATTGCCGGCCGCCAGGTTGGACCACCCGCCCTATCGCCGTGGCCGGTTTCGATGGCATCGCGGTTGCCGTCGTCAGCACCGCGGGCGTCGTCACGGTCGCAACCGACCGTTGGTCCGGAGGCCAAATGTTCTACGACTTCGGGATTGGCTTTCCGGTCAGCGACCAGCTCGGCCAGGTGGTCGAAGCCGCCAAGGCCGACCAGCGACCGACGAGTAACGATCGTCGATGGGGACAGTGACCGCACCGAAGCTCTGTGGAGCGCGCACTCGAGCCGGCGGAACTTGCAAGAGGCCGGCCATGACTGGGACCAGCCGGTGCGACATGCACGGCAGCAAGGCGCCCCAGGTGCAAGCTGCTGCCCGTCGCCGCGAGGAAGAGGCGCACGTCCGAACCCTGCTCGAGCGCCTTGGCAATCCGGAGCCAGTAGGTCACCCGGTCGAAGAACTGCTCGGCATCGCGGCAGAGGCGAAGAGCTGGCTTGGCGTTCTCCGCGAGCGCCTGGCCGAACTGCCCAGCCTCGAGTCCTTCGACCGAACCGGTGCAGAGTCGGAACGGGCCATCGTGTCGCTGTACGAGAGGTCACTCGACCGCACCGGCCGACTCTTGCACGAGTTGGCCCGACTCGACCTCGATGCCCGCTTGGTCACCATCGAACACCAGCGCGCCATGCTCCTCCTCGGCATGGTGGAACGAGTGCTCGAATCGACCACCCTCGCCCTCGACGCCGGCCAGATCGACCACGCCCGATCGCTGGTTGCTGGCGAGCTGCGGGCGCTCACCACGCAGGAGGCCGTATGACCTTGAACCCCGACTTGGTGGGATTCCTCGCCGGAGAGTTAGAACGGCCCTCAGGGATGCCCTGTGGGGCCTGTGGACTGGCTCACGCCAGCAGTGCCGCGGACTGGGGCGGATCGGCCAAACGGTGCGGCTGCAAGTGTTGCGAACGGTACATGCACGAATGGGTCGAGCAGGTGTTCCGTGAGGAATACCCCGATCTGATCGACAGGCGTGGCGTCATCACCGAAGCGGCCATCGATGAGGCAATCTGTCGGATCAAGCGGACGCTAGCGGTACGCCTCTAAGCAGCGCTTGGGAAATCACCGGTGTCCAGCGCTCGCGGCAGCAAGCACTCGTGAATGCGTGGGCCAGATTGTGTGCGCAGAACCGGCGACGCTCCTATCAATGTCAAGCCCCTCCGAGGGGCTCCGGGTTGAAGACAGCGGACAAAACATTCATGAGCCACTCGAGTGTCGAGGGCATGCTCTTACGAGGTCACGCGTCTTGGTGAGAATGATCCCGAGCCGTGGGTCGGCGGGTCGCCGGTAAGTCAGCCCCGAAGGGCGACAGTTAGGGGGTGAGCCAGACCCACGGCCCGGGAATTCAGCCGCGAGGGAGGTAGCGATAGACCTCACGGGCGATGTAGCGCTGAAGGATCCGGATGACGTCTCGCTTGGTCCGACCTTCCTTCACGCGACGGTCGAAGTAGTGGGTGGTCTCCGGGTCGTGGGCGATGCGGACCATGGCGATGCGCCAAAGCGCGCTGTTGGCCTGGCGGTCCCCACCGTTGTGCCGGCGCAGATGTCCTGCGTTCTTCCCGGAGTCGGCCGGGACCGGTGATACGCCGCACAGGTGGGCCCAGGCAGCTTCAGAATGGAGGCGTTCGGGATTGTCGCCGGCTGCCACCAGGGGGGACGCGGCTGTATCGGGCCCGACGCCGAACCGAGCCAACAGGTCGGGGGCGGTGGCCAGCAGCAACGACTCAATCTTCTCGTTCAGCTCGGCGAGCTCGGCATCGAGGGCGATGACCCGGTGAGCCAGTGAGGCGAGCGACGCCTTCGTGGCCGCGGTCACTGGATCAGGCGATCGGGTGGATCGAAGCTTGGCTGCTTCGGCGACCAGGGCGGTGACCGTCAGGCCTTTCAGGCGGGAATGGAGCTGGTCAGGAGCGGTGATCGCCAGATGACGCATCTGGACGATGGCCTTCACCCGGGCCTGCCGGGCCGAGCGCTTGGCCACCAGGACCCGGATGCCCTCGACGGGACCGTCCTTGGTCTTACCCGCACCCAACGCCCGACCACTGATCACGGCTCGGGCGGCCTCGACGGCGTCGAGGGGATCGGACTTGCCGTGGTTGCGCCGGGCCTGGCGGTTGGGTCGGTTGACCTCGACGACCTCGACGCCCTTGCGGCGCAGGAACCGGGCGAGCCCGACCCCATAGGAACCGGTGCCTTCGACACCGACCTTGTCCACCTGGCCGAACTGCTCGAGCCAGACGAGCAGCGCCTTGTAGCCGGTGGCATCGGCGGCGAAGGACCCGGTGCCGACGAGCCGGCCCAGCGGGTCGAGCGCGGCGACGACATGGGAGTCGAGGTGGGTGTCGACACCACCCGTGATGCCAGGGGGAGCTTCTACGATGGTCATGGCCATCCCTTCCTTCCTTAAGCGGTTGAGGGGTGGCACGGCCGTCCTGGATCGGAGCGACGGGCGGTCGGGACTGTTGCTGCAGTCCTGACCAATCACCCAACCTCGGAGACGGGGCGTGCCGTTGTCAATGTGCTGACTGGAAGGGCTCGGCCGACGACACCCGAGGGCGCCTCATGACCTCAAGTCAGGCCGAATCGTCCAGTGCTCCCGAAGCTATTGAGGACCAGCTGCGAAGCGGTGGACCCTCAAGAGAAGTGTGAATGTTAGGGGGCACCCTCCGCATCTGCACCGGGTCTGTTCAGGGCACTATGCCCACTTGACTTCGATGGAGTCGGCAATGAGACCACCGACACCGCCAGACACTCGCACAGTGCCAGAACGAGTCGAGTCGGCGAAGTCACGGACGACCACGTCGAAGTAACGACGAGAGCGACCACCCGCAAGGCGTCCCCATTGACCCGTCGAAAACCAGAGGCGGTGCACCGACTCCACCTGGTAGCGATTGTCGGAGGCCCAGGTCTGGATACGAGTTGTGGAGCGACGGCCAGCGACTAGCTCGAAGGCGAGCGAGAGCACGATGAACAGCGGGATGACAACGAGTGCAATCATGCCCGCAATCCGATCCATGTCATGCGGATACCTTCGACCCCCCGGAAAGCCACCTGAAGTCGGGAGCGACCTGACCGGGCTACCGCCTGCAGGGGGTCACTCTCCCGGTGTTGTGGGGCACATCATTTTCTAACCTGTCATCGTGGATCCGAAACCCGGCTGTTCTGCAGCACTGGTTAAGTGACGACCTGGCCGCGAGAGGCAGGCCGACGGCTGGATCACAGGAGGATGGCTTGGCCCTGGCCTCGCGTTCGAAGGAGCAGGGCCAAGTCCTCGAGACTACCGGGGCGGCCCAAGTAGAAGCCCTGGCCGTAGGAGATGCCGAGGTCGATGAGTACGTCGAGTTCAGCCGCGGTCTCGATCCCTTCGGCGATCACTTCGGCTCCGGTCTCATTGCCAAAGGCAACAAGTGCGCGGGCGAGGGCACGCCGGACTGGGTCGAGATCGATGTTGCTGGTTAACTCCCGATCGAGCTTGATGAATTCTGGGGCGACCTCGAGAACCAGCGAGAGGCTCGCGAACCCCGTTCCGGTGTCATCGATCGCCACCTCGGCACCGAGCGTCCGCAATCCCTTGCAAGCCCGGTGCAGGGCCGGGATGTCCTCAATGCCGACGTGCTCGGTGAGCTCGACGATGACCCGACTTGGCGTGCTCGTTCTGAGCAGATCGAGCAGCTCTGTGGAGCAAAAGGTGTCTGGTCCTGCATTTACTGCCATGCGGAGCGGTTTGGGCAGATCCGGCAACAGAGAGAGGGCACGCTCGATCGCACACAGCTCGAGCGGGCGACCGAGCCCGACCGAGGCCGCCTCGGCAAACCAGCGGTCCGGTCCACGCGCCGGTGGGGGTGCAAACCGTGCGAGTGCTTCGACCTTGACGACTGTTCCGCTCGATAGCGAAACGATCGGCTGGAACACAATCGTGAGCCCGGCTCCAGTGAGTGCCTGCTCGATGCGATCCCGAACGGCCGAGTCGAACGCGGTGCCGGGGCGTACGACGTTCGCGACAAAGGCCGACCTGGCACGGGCAGCCTCGCTCGAACCGCCGAGGTGGCCCTGCCCAAGGGTGGCCGCTGCAGCTACCGGGCACGGCCCGAGCAATTCAGCGGTGCACGAGGCCAGCTCGACGGCAGCGCCGATCATGCTCGAGACGAAGTGCGCCAGGCCCGCCACGCTCGCTTCGTCTACGGAGCCGAAGGCAGACGCCTCGCTCGAGGTGATATTTAGCACCCCGACTCGCTCGTCGCCCCTGCGTAGTGGCACGCAGATCATCGACAAGATTCCGAGTTCGGCAGCGAGTGTTGTATCCACCCGAGGGTCGGTCGTCGCGTCGTAGCAGCGCTGGGTGACGCCACTTCGGATCGCGAGGCCCGAGAGGCTGTGTGCAACCGACAGCACCGAGCCGACCGAATCCGCGACGTTCCCGCTCGCTGCAGTGATGACGAGGGAGGTCCGCTTGGCGCACAGCTCGATCACGGCACCCTCGGCTGAAGGGACGAGGACCAGCGCCTCTGCTAGTACCCGCTCCATGACGCTTGCGGGATCACTCGCGATTGTAATCGCCTCGCGTAGCCCCATTGTCGCCCCTTTGTACATTCGGGGAATGTCCTCATGCTCCGCATGGGACGCTTGAACCGGGCCATAGAAGCAAGATCTTCCGTCACTACTATCGGCAGGGTGACTGTAAGACTTGAATAGTCTCTCACCCGGCAGGGCACCGGTCCCCTCCTCGCCCCTGCGACGGCGGCGGCGTGGCACCACGGCCTGCCCCCGATGTGATGCCGTTCCGGGCGCATGGAACTTTCGCGAGCACGCTGTTGGCCGACGCGCTAGACCCCGGCCATTTGCGAAAGGCCCTCTAAGCTCTCTTCGGCTCGGCGGGAGATCTTCGTCGGCGGAACGGAGAAATGATGAGCGACGTATCGCAGGGACCAGGTTGGTGGCAGGCGAGCGACCAGAAGTGGTACCCGCCACAGGTGGCCGCGGGTGAGTCTGGTGATCTCGTCGCCTCACCTGCGCCAGCACCCGCAGCCGCAGCCAGACCGGTTGTCAGGGCCGGCCATGCGGCCCGCCAGGTGGCTCTGACGAGTTGGGAGGGCATCTGGTACGTCCTCATGTGTGTCTGGTTCGGAGCGGGGTACCTGACCAAGGTCCCAGCCAAGAAGGCGCTACAAGATTTCGGTTTGGTCGAGATGACCGGGGCTGAGCACTTCTGGTACATCCTCATGTGCATCGGATTCGGTGCCGGTTACTTCGCCAAGATTCCGACCGCCAAGGCATTGTCCGAGCTGCCGCAGTTCCAGAGCCATCGACAAGGGAACCTCGGCGCCATCGCCCCGGTTGCCACCCTCGACCCGTTACTTCCCGGCTAACTGGGATCAACCGGTGGTGGCAAGGGTTAGTACCCGCCTGTAGCTAAAGGCGGGCTGGGTGGTGATTACTCGTGATCGGCGGATGCTCAACAAGCCGGCCGAGCGTCAGGCCACCATCGACAACAAGGCGAAGGTGGTCCGCTTCGATGCACGCCACGAATTGACCAAGTGGAACCAGCTCGAGATCCCCGGCCCATGGATCTACCGGGCGAGCAGGACCGCTCCGCTCGTCAAGGAGCTATAGGTCGTGTCGCGCACCCACGGTGACACCTCCAAGCAGGCCGCTGACTGGCCACAGGTCCGACATCATTTGCCGTGGCTATCCGCCGCCGCAGCTGAACTTCGGAGTTCAATGTCACTATGGCTAACCGAGGGATTGGGGCGTGACCATGAGGAAGTGCCTGGCAATGGGTTTGGCATTCGGATTGCTATTCGTGACTGGCTGCTCATCGAAGGCGGCCACGTCCTCGACCGGCAAATCCGGCTCGGGATCGACCGTCACATCGACCTCCGCTGAGATTGCCGCCACCACGACGACAATAAGCACCTCCACGCTGGCTGCAGAATTCAACTCTGACGCGAACACGGTGCTGGCCGTGTCGAGTCAGGTGAAGTCTGCAGTTGGCAACCTTCCTAGCACTGCTACCGGTTCTCAGATTCTTGCAGCTGCTCAGCCGCTCGTGGCGGCCGGCCAGACTTACGAGACACAGATCACCGACCTGCCGTGGCCACCTGCAGACAATTCGGACGCGCACGCCTTGGTTTCGGCAGTGGCCGCCTACATCGGTGCGCTTCAATCAGTGACGAACCAGAGCGCCCTTTCGATTTCCTCGTGGGAGACTCAGGTGGAGTCGCTGCAATCTGCCGAAAAGGCTTCAGCCGATGTCTTGCGCCATGACATCGGACTGCCACCCGAGCAGTCTTCGTAAGACTCACCCATGGCTCGGCTGTCGCGCACCCGATGACCCCATGAACTCCACCCCCATCGCCGCTAACCGCATGAGCCAGCCCGTGCGCGATCGTGCGCGGAGTGATGGACAACTACGGTCCCTCAGCCGTCCGATTCCATTCGAGACACGCTGAGCGAGGCCCGGGGCACGATTTGCTTCTGACCCGTCACGATGAGCCACCCGAGTCCTTAGCTATCGCCTGACTCGTCGCCCTCTTCATCGTCATCGATGCGAGGGAACTCCTCGGCTTGCGAGACGAGGGCCTCCGTTCCATAAAGGTCGTCAGGCAGCCCTGCACCATTTGCAGCGGCGACGGCCGTGACAGCGATGTAGCGGGACAGCGCAGCGATCTCGATGACGCGCCATCGGTGGACTTCGTCGGGATCAACAGTCTCGCCGGCCGCCATCTTCTTCATCAGGGTCGTCACATAAGCCGCAGCCGTCATCCATTCCCGCGCCGGGCTCAGATCTCCGTTCTCCGTCATGCGGCACCGCCCAGGATCACGCCAGCGACATTGTCCCCAGGCACGACCAGGACTGCCGCTAGGGCGATGGTGCTGAGAAGGTGCTTCATGGTCCCTCCGTGGGTTCTGTGGGCTGTGGCCGGGGTGGTGAGCGGCTTTGCGGTCACGACACTACGACCGGGACGGGATCGGGCACATTGGGGCTCAGGCTGCCTTGAGCCACACACGGCCCTTGAGCATTGCCGGTGTACTCGCGGGGTCGTACGCCCCTCCGACACGCGCAAAAACACACGGGCTCGACTCGGCCACGATGAGCCGCTTAGCAGGGTCGTAGGTGATGGAGAGGCCGAGGGAGGCGTACACCTCGGCCTTGTCCGCGGGGTCCGCGTCACCCAGCTCGTCATCTTCCAGGTCCCGCTCGACATCGACACTGCCGAGAGCCAGCGAGTGGCCTACTTGAAGGAGCGGGTCATCGATGAGCTGGAGTACCTGGACGGGTATCAGTCGTCCACGTTCCTCAACAACGGCCAAGGGCAGGGGATCTGGGAGTTCACATTCAACACCGGTCAGCAGGCCAGGGAGGCGGTCAACAAGTTAAGTGAGCAGGCCGGGCCAGGGGCGACCCTGCTGGGGGTATTCGGGATCGAGTTCTAGATCTAGGACGACCGCAGAACTACGGGGCGGACGGCCCTATCCGTTTGGCGAGATGTAGCCACCGCCGTTCGCGCCGACGCACCGGACCGTCTTCATCCCGGTAGCTGCGGGGCAGCCCCGAGGCCCGCCGCCCAGGGGCAATCCTTGACGGCTGGTTGGTAATGGATAGGTCTCTGAGGAGGCTAGTTCTAGGCTGGCCGCGGTGCCGCACATTTGGGTAGCGCAGCTGAAGATCAGCCAGGCCACGGCCGAAAAGATCAACGGGCTCCACGGCATCAGCGGGCAGGAGGTCAAGGATGCGGTCGAGTGCGTGAGGGGACTTCCCTTCGTCTGGGATGATGACCCCGTGAGGGGGCGCCGTGCGATCGTTCAGGTGAACATCCGAGGACCCGTCGAAATAGCGCTGTACCCGAAGGAAACGGACGCGTATGGTGACGTATGGGCGCTCGGAAGTGCTTACCCACACTGAACAGGTACGATGGAGACAGCCATGGCAGACTTTGACGAAGATGAGGACTTCTACGAGGAGGATGAGCCAGCCGAGAAGATCCACGCGATCTTTGACAAGGGCGAAAAGGGGATGACCTGGCCGCCCACTCCTGTTGTGAGGATCGTCACCCGGAGTCCGAACTTCGGGACGGTTGGGCCCATCGAGCTGGGATTCCCTGGCGGCCAGTTTGTGACCGGACCGCAGACTGTGACGAACACCACCGGGGGAACGATGGCCCGGTCGGCCTGATGAAGGTTTCCGTCATCTTGGCGGACAGGGGCACTAATAACTTGCCTCAAGGTACCGTCAACTTGCTGAACGCCGGGTGGGTGCAAACGCAGCTTCAGATCAATCCCACCGTTCCTGGTGGTCAGGTGACACCGCCCCACACCGTCGGCATCTTCTACGAAGTCGAACACCCACTTTGCAATCAACCGATCGAGCTGGTGGCGCGGCTGCTCACCGAGGACGGTCACCCTGCGCTGATGCCTGACGGCCAGGAGGTGCGCATCGCCACAGTGGTGACGGTTCCGTCTCCAGCGATGGCACCTATCGGGGCTCCCGGTACCGGCACTTCTCTCATCGAGGTGTTCCCGGGCCTCATCATTCCGCCGGGCAGTTACCGATGGGACGTGAGCCTTGCGGGAGAGCACCACGAGGAGTGGTTCGCAGCCTTCCGCGTCCTTCCGCCTCCGCAGATGCCAGCCTTCACCTTCGGCTCGCCTCAGCCCGGTTCGGCGCCCCTTGGTCCCACCGGCTGATCGGGCTACGCTGCCCATTCCTTCCGCCAGAGCGCTGGTGGATTGAGAGTACGCAACGCCCCGCAGATGCCAGTGCCATACCCGCACTCAGTTGCGGCGGGCGATCAGGTAGTGGGCTAGTTTGATCTGGGCGAACGACTAGCCTGGAAAATTCGTCCCGCCCCTGATCCGACGG
>JBKQRT010000348.1:0-12018 GCA_052143895.1 Acidimicrobiales bacterium
TGGTGGTGGTGGTAGTGGGGGCACCGCCCCCCGGCACCCGCGTGGTCGTGGTGGTGGTGGTGGTCGGCGCGATGGGCGGCGGGACCGGTTGTCCGAGGACGGCGACGATCACCAGCACCGTTCGTTCCCCGACCTGGCGGTCGGCGGCGAGGACCATGCAGCCACCCGCGGCCGACGTGTAGCCGGACTTGATGCCGACCACGTTGTTCGTCCCGATCTCCGTGACGATGTTGGGGATGGTTCCCACGATGGGCAGCGTGATCGACTTCATGCCCACGATCTCGGCGAAGGCGGGATCGCCCATGCCGGCCGCCGCGATCCGCAGGCAGTCGGACGCCGTCGACACCGAGCCCGGGTCGTAGCCGCTGGCGTCGACGTAGTGGGTGGACGACGCGCCGAGCGAGGCGGCCAGCGCGTTCATCTCGGCCACGAACGCGGGAAGGGTCCCGGCGTCCCAGACCGCCAGCGAGTAGGCGACGTCGTTGGCCGACTGGGTGAGCATGGCCTCGAGCATCTGGCGCTCGGTCAGGACCTCGCCGACCCGGATGGGCACGGTCGACTGGTCCTCGTGCAACTCGAGGTCGTACTGGGCCACGTCGGCGGCGGTCACCGTGATGGTCGGGCCACTGGTTCCGGCCGCCAGCGGGTGGTCGCGGAGGATGACCACCGCGTTGGTCATCTTGGTCAGCGAGGCGATCGGTACCGACGACTCCGGCCCCGATTGGGCCGAGTAGCCGAGCGCCGGGACGGACACCGCGCCCTGACCGAGGATGGGCCACGGGAGCGAGGGGGCCGACCCCGGCACGGTCAGTGACGGGTGCGCGGCCGCCGTCACCGTGGTCGGGGGCGAGGGCCGCCCGATGCGCTGGGCGGCCACCCAGCCCGCAGCGGCCAGGACCAGCACGGCGACGGCCGCCGACGACCACGCCAGCCAGCGGTGGCGGCGTCGGTGCCGGGCCCGTCGCGCCGTTCGGGGCAGCACCGGCGTGGCCACCATCGGGTCGACGGGCGGAAGCAGCGGTGGCGACGGTGACGGCGCCACGGGCGCGGCGCCGACCGCCCCGGCGGGTGGAGGCGACGGTGACGGCGCCACGGGCGCGGCGCCGACCGCCCCGGCGGGTGGAGGCGGCGGTGACGGCGCCACGGGCGCGGTGCCGACCGACCCGGCCGCGCCGGTCACGTCCACGTAGGTGGTGACGTCGGCCGGCGGCCCGGCTGGGCGTGCGGTGATGTCGACGACCGACGGTGGCGCCAGCGGCACGGCCGCGGGCCCGGATGCCGACACCGCGTCGCCCGGGCCGTCGTCCGGTCGGGGGCCTGTCGTGTCGGTGTCGGCGGGCGCCGGTGGGCTGGCACCCGGTTCGTCGGGGACCCCGTCGCTCAGCGCGCGTCCAATTCCTCGGGGGTCATCAGGACCGCCCTGGCCTTGGACCCCTCCGACGGGCCGACCACGCCTCGCCGTTCCATGAGGTCCATGAGGCGTCCGGCCCGGGCGAACCCGACACGGAGCTTGCGTTGGAGCATCGACGTCGAACCGAGCTGCGACCGCACGACGAGCTCCATCGCCTGGTCGAGCAGCTCGTCGTCGCCGTCGTCCCCACCGGATCGCGGGCCCTCGGCGGCGACGACCTCCTCGATGCCGGCGAGGACCTCCATGGGTCGCTGCCGCTTCCAGTGCGCGGCGACGGCCCGCACCTCCTCCTCGCTGACCCAGGGCCCCTGCAGGCGCTGCGGGTTCGACGAGGAGGCCGAGAGCAGCAACAAGTCACCCTTCCCGATCAGCCGTTCGGCACCGGGTTGGTCGAGGATCACCCGGCTGTCGGCCAGGGACGACACCGAAAACGCCATGCGGGACGGGATGTTCGCCTTGATCACCCCGGTGATGACGTCCACCGAGGGCCGCTGAGTGGCGAGTACCAGGTGGATCCCCACGGCCCGGGCCATCTGGGCGATGCGGCAGACGGAATCCTCCACGTCCCGGGCCGCCACCATCATGAGGTCGTTGAGCTCGTCCACCACGATGACGATGAACGGGAGCCGGTGGAACCGGGGCGGTTCCCCGTCGTCCCCTTCGTCGGCCGCATCCCCGTCGTCGGCACCGGCGTCACGCATGCGGAACCGGTACGCCTCCTCGAATTCGGAGAGCCCACCCTCGTCGAAGGCGGCGTTGTACCCGGTGATGTCCCGCATGCCGACTTCCGCCAGCAGGTCGTAGCGCCGCTCCATTTCGGTGACCGCCCAGCTGAGGGCGTTGGCTGCCTTCTTCGGGTCCACCACGACCTGGGTCAGCAGGTGGGGCAGGTCGTTGTACTGGCCCAGCTCGACCCGCTTTGGGTCCACCAGGATGAGCCGGACCTGATCGGGTGTGGCCCTCGTGAGGATGGAGGTGAGGACCGAGTTGATGCACGACGACTTCCCCGAGCCGGTGGCGCCGGACACCAGGACGTGGGGCATCTCGGCCAGGTTGACCATGACCGCCCGTCCGGCGATGTCCCGACCGAGGGCGACCTCGAGGGGATGGTGGGCGCTCGCCGCTTCCGGCGACGCCAGGATGTCGCCCAGCGCGACCAGCTGGCGGTGGCGGTTGGGCACCTCGACACCGATGGCGGACTTCCCCGGGATCGGGGCCAGGATGCGCACGTCCGGCGAGGCCAGGGCGTAGGCGATGTCCTTGGAGAGCGAGGTGACCCGGGCGACCTTGACGCCGGCTCCGAGCTCGAGCTCGTAGCGGGTCACCGACGGGCCGACCGTCCGACCCACCAGCCGGGTCTCGACGCCGTGCGCGGCGAGGGCCGCGATCAGGTCGGCACCGGCGGCGTCGACCTCCCGCTCGTTCACGGCCTGCGGCTTGGCCCGCTTCAGCAGATTGGCCGGGGGCAGTCTCCAGTCGCCGACGGTCGGACCGAGCTTCATCTCCAACTGGGTCCCCGTGCCCGGGCGGGTGGCCGCCTCCGACGGCGGCGGCGCCTCGGCGGGCTCGGGATCGGTGGTCACCGGATCGGCCACGATCGGGTCGGGCTCGGGTGTGGCGGCGGTGACCGGGACGACCCGTCCGAACGGATTGGTCGGAAGATCGTCCTCCCCCACCGCCGCGTCGGCGTCCGAGGCAGGGCCGCCCCGTGCGGCCGCGGCCGCCCAGCGGGTCGCCCGTACCAGACCGCGCGCCGCCGCCCGGATCGAGACACCGGTGAACAGCACCAGGGCCACCACCACCAGTGCCACCAGGACGGTGGCGGCGCCGAAGCCACCGAGGGCGGCCCGGAGCGGATTGCCCATGAGCGCCCCGACCCAGCCGCCGGCCGACGAGAGGAGCGCCGTGGACGAGTCGAGGCGGGGCGATCCTCCCGCCAGCGAGGCCAGCCCGGCCACGGCCAGCAGGGCCAGGAACGCGCCGATCACCGCCCGGGCCGGCTCCGGCGCGGTGCGGCGGTCCTCCTCCTCGCCCCGGTGCCCAACCAGGAGGAGGAGCCCGACGGCGACCGCCACCGGCGGCACGAGGAACCGGCCCCACCCCAGCAGGTCGCCCACTGCCACCCGGGCGTCGTGGCTGGCCGGGGCCGACGAATCTGCGTAGAACGCCACGGCTGCCAGGACGCCCACGGTGACCAGGACCACGCCCCAGATATCGGTGGCGTGCCCGGCCACCACGCGCCACATCGACGCACCGAGCCCGGTGGGCTCCGGGCGTCCGCGCCCGTGTCCCGACCGGTTCCGGGAGCCCGCGCCGCGCCCGGAGCGGTTCGAGGTCGAGCGGGATCGGGACGAGCCCGCGGATCTACCCCTCGACCGCGAAGTCCCGGATCGGCCCGCCGGTCGCTTGGTGGCGGTCGTCACAGTGCGTCACAGGTTAGTCCCGGAGCGTCGCCGTCATGGGGACACCGTCCGCCTCCGCCCGCCTACACGGTGACGATGACCGGGACGATCATCGGCCGCTGCCGGGTGCGGTCCCCCACCAGCCGTCCGAGCGCCTTGCGGGCCACCCGGTTGAGGGTCTCGTGGTCCTGGCTACCCGAGGCCAGGGCCCGATCGAGCGCGCCGGTGACCTGGACGCGCGCCTCCTCCAGCAGCGCCTCGGTTTCCTGGTCGTAGGCCCATCCCCTCGTCACGATCTGCGGCGCTCCGACGACTTCGCCCCGTTTGAGGTCGACGGTGGCCACCGCCATCACCACGCCTTCCTCGGCGAGCACCATCCGGTCCCGCAGCACGCCGTGCCCGATGTCCCCCACCGAGCTCCCGTCCACGAAGAGGTACCCGCCCGGGACGGTACCGTCACGTCGGAGACCCGAGCCGTCCAGCTGCACCGCGTCACCGTCCTCGCAGAGGAGGATGTGGTCGGCGGGGATGTCCATCGACTCGGCCAGCCGCACGTGGTTCGCCATGTGGCGGTACTCCCCGTGCACGGGGATGAAGAACTCCGGTCGGGTCACCGACATGAGGATGGCCAGCTCCCCCCGGCGGGCGTGACCGCTGACGTGTACCGAATCCACCCCCGAGTGGACGACCTCGACACCACGACGGTGCAGGCTGTCGATGACCCGGCCCACCGACCATTCGTTGCCGGGGATGGGGTGGGCACTGATCACCACCACGTCGTCCTCTTGAAGCTTGAAGAAGCGGTTCTCGCCGGTGGCCAACCGCGAGAGCGCGGACATGGGCTCACCCTGGGAGCCGGTGGAGATGACACACACCTGGCCCGGATCGAGCTTGTCGATCTCCTCGATGTCGACGAGTGACCGGTCCGGGATGTGCAGCAGTCCGAGGCGGCGGGCCAAGGTCACGTTCTTCTGCATCGAACGTCCGAGCGTGGCGACCGACCGACCGCCGGCAATGGCCGCGTCGGCCACTTGTTGGACCCGGTGGATGTGGCTGGCGAAGCAGGTCACGATGAAGCGACGGTCCGGACGGGCGAGGAACACCTTCCGCAACGTCTCGCCCACCGTCGACTCGGAGGGGGTGAACCCTGGCTCCTCGGCGTTGGTCGAATCGGCCAGCAGGAGCCGGATGCCCTCATCGGCGGCGAGCGCCCCCATGCGGGCGAGGTCGGTGCGGCGACCGTCCACGGGATGGAGGTCGAGCTTGAAATCGCCCGAGTGCAGGATGATCCCCTGCGGGGTGTGGAAGGCGGTGGCGAAGGCGTGGGGCACCGAGTGGGTGACCGGGATGAACTCCACGTCGCACGGGCCGATCCGCCGGCGCTCGCCGTCGCGGACCGGGATGAACTGGGCCCGGTCCGCCATGCCGGCCTCGTCCACCCGGTTGCGGGCCAGGGCCAGGGTCAGCTCGGAGCCGTAGACCGGCACCGGAAAGTCGCGGAGCAGGTAGGCCAACCCCCCGGTGTGGTCCTCGTGGCCGTGGGTCAGGATGACCGCGTCGACCCGGTCGGCGTTCTCGCGGAGGTAGCTGAAGTCGGGCAGGACCAGATCGACGCCGGGCATGTCGGGATCCGGGAACATGATCCCGACGTCGAGCACGAGGATCCGGCCATCGACCTCGATGCACGCGCAGTTCCGGCCGATCTCCCCCAAGCCGCCGAGGAAGACCACCCGGACACCGCCGGCACCCCCGGCGCCCTGCTTGCCCGACGCCTTCTTCCGGGGCGCCCGGCCACCGGCGGAATCCTCCCGGGCGTGCCCGGCGACCAGCCCGCCCGCGGTGTCTGACGGCTTCTTCTTGCTCCCCGCGCCGCCTGAACGGCCTGCGGACCGGCCGGCGTCAGGCAACCGACTGGGGCGCCGGGTCGGTCCGGCCCGCTCGCGAGATGACCGCGAGGGCCTGGTCGTCGAGGGCTCGGGGAGCTGGGGGGTTCGGGAGCCGGCACTGGCCGGCCGGCAGCCCGAGGGCACGGCAGGCGGCCTTGGCCGGTACCGGGTTCGGGTACTCGTCGGTGGACTGGAAGGCGTAGGACTCGGCGAGCTGTTGGTTGATCCTCATGGCCCGGTCCACGTCACCCGCCTGGTGGCTGGCGATCATCTCGCCGAACTGCGCACCCGCCCAGTGGGCGGCCACGCTGATCACGCCGGCACCGCCGATGGCGGTGAAGGGCAGCGTCAGCGAGTCGTCGCCGCAGTAGACGTCGAAGTCATCCGGCGTCCCCGCCACCACGGTGGCGGCTGCCGCCACGTCGCCGGTGGCATCCTTCACCGCGACGATGGACGGGACCTCACGTGCCAGTTCGATGGTGAGGGCGGATCCGATCCGGCGCCCCGACCGGACCGGGATGTCGTAGAGCACCACGGGCAGGACAGTGGCCTCGGCCACCGCCCGGAAGTGGGCGGAGAGCCCGGCCGGGGACGGACGGTTGTAGTACGGGGTCACCACGAGCACGCCGGCGGCGCCGGACGACCGGGCCTCATGGGTCAGCATGACCGAGTGGGCGGTGTCGTTGGTGCCGGTCGAGGCGATGACGGGCACGCCGACCGCCTCCACCACCGCCCGGAACAGCGAGATCCGCTCGTCGTCGGTCAGCACCGGTCCCTCGCCGGTGGTGCCGGCGACCACCAACGCGTCGCTGCCGGAGCCCGCCAGGTGACGGGCGAGGGTCACCGCACCGTCGAGGTCGAGCGCTCCGGCGCCGTCGAAGGGCGTGACCATCGCGGTGATCACCGTCCCGAAGCGAGACCTCGGCATCTCAGCCCCTCGATGCGGGATCGGGGCGCGGTGGTGTCGTCACGGTCTCGCAGGCTACCAGCAGCCGCCGACGGCTCCGGGCGGGTAGCAGGTCCCGCCCGGCTCAGGAGGCGAGGCGGTCCTTCGGCGGGACCGAGGCCATGGCGTCGTACTCCTCGGTGGTGTCCACCCACGACTCGAACTCGATGACGCCCAGCTCGGTGAACTTGGTCCGGAGCCACCCGTCGGCCGCGTCGAGGAGCCCCAGCTTCTTGCAGTTGGGGACGATCTTGGAGAACAGCAGCGCCTGGAAGGCGGCGCGGTCCGGCGCCTGCTGGACCAGCGGGACGACGGACTTCGGATCGACTCCCATCCGGTCCCACACCTCCTGCTGGAGGAACCGGTCCCGCATCCTGACCGCCGCTTCGAAGGCGAACTCCTGCCGCTCGCGGAGCTCGGCGGCCCCGAGTCCCTCGTAGTACTCCTGCAGGCTGATGACGCCGAAGGCCACGTGACGCGCCTCGTCGGCCATGACGTACCGCAGCAGCTGCTTGAGGAGCGGGTCGCCGGTCATCTGGTGCATGAACCCGAAAGCGGCCAGGGCCAGTCCCTCGACCATGATCTGCATCCCAAGGTAGGTCAGGTCCCACCTCGAGTCGGCGATGATGTCGTCGAGGAGCATCCCGAGATGTGCATTGACTGGATAGTGCCCGGAGAGCTTCTCGTCGAGGTACTTGCCGAACACCTCGACGTGTCGGGCCTCATCCATGACCTGCGTGGCGGCGTAGTACTTGGCGTCGATCCACGGCACCGACTCCACGATCTTGGCCGTACAGATGAGCGCTCCCTGCTCGCCGTGGAGGAACTGCGAGAGGGTCCAGTTCTGGCTCTCCACCCCGAAGGCGACCCACTGGTCCTCCGACCAGTGCTCCACCGGGGTGCCGGTCAGGTCGAACCCGGCGGTGATCCCGCCGTTGGCCTCCGCCTGCTCGCGCACCAGCTTTTCCTGGTCGACCTCGATCTCCCACGGCAGGTCGGTCTCGCCGTTCCACTGGGCGTTCTTCGCCTTCTCGTACAGTTTGTTGAGCTTCGGGCGGGCACCCTTCTCGTAGTCCCAGGTGAAGATCGAGTCGTAGTTCGAATGGACGATGTGGCGGCCGTCTTCCTCCTCGGCTCCGACGACCGAGAGGATGGCCTCGAAGTCATCGATCTCAGCTCGACCGATGATCTCCTCGGTGCTGCTCATGTCGGTGGTCATGGAAGTCCCTCCCTGGAGGCGGTTGGCTGCTCGGTCAGATGTTCGGGCGGCGTCATGGTGCGGTGCGGTCGGGTCCGGCGTCCGGATGGTCGGCCCTCGGGTGTGACTCCGACCCGAAGGGGGTGATGTCGATGGCGGCGGTGTGCTCGGCCGCGTACAGGGCCCGGATGCCCGGGAGCACGAAGGTCTCGACCAGGTGTCGCGTGTCGGCGGCGTCGGTCAGGTCCCACCGGTCCGACGGGGCGATGGCGTAGGACAGGACGATGCGGGTCGCCCACTCGGCCACCCGTCCGGCCTCCTTCGGGCTCATCCACCGGGCCAGGAACGGCGCCGTGAACCGCGAGGCGGCCGCCAGCAGCCGGTCGGACTCGTCGAAGGCCAGATGCCCCAGGACCACCTCGGGTTCGTGCTCGACCAGGTACTGCAGGGCTGCGTGCCCCTGGATCCGGGCCGAGGCCTCGACGATGCCGGCGACCAGGGCGTCGGCCAGATCGTCGGCCGCTCCCAACCGGACTCCGAGCGACGAGAAGAGCCGGGCCACCTCGGTGTCCACCACCGCGGACAGGACCTCGTCCCGCCCGCCCGGGAAGGCCCGGTAGACGGTGGCTCGCGACACCTTGGCCCGACGGGCGATGTCGTCCACCGTCGTCTTGAGCGTGCCGTGGCGGGCCAGGCAGGCGAGGGTGGCGTCGATGATCCGGACCCGGTTCGGGGAGTTCGTCGGCCCCGGCGTGAGGTCGCCCTCGGTGGCATGCTCCTGCGTCGCGCCTTCCACTACTTGGAGTACGGCCCCCTGGGTTGTCACCCCTGGAACGCTAGGTCGGATTTTGTCTCATTGTCAACGCTCCTGCGGGCGTCCGGTCAGCGGTCCCGCGACTCCGGTCCCACCACGCCCGCCAGCAGCTCGGCCCGGACCAGCTGGGCCACCTGGGTGGCGTCATCGAGATCCCACCGGCCCGGGGCGGACATGTAGGAGAGGATCATGCGGGCCAGGAAGTCGGCGGCCTCCTTGCGTTCGACCCCGGGCGCCACCCCCCGTTGTTCGAGGTACGGCTCCAGGAACAGGGCGACACCCTCGCGGATGCGGACGCTCTCGAAGGTGAGCGCGGGCAGCAGCTTCTCCGGTTCGGTCTGCATGACCCGCTGCAGCACCTCGTGCTCGATGATGGCGCGGTGGGCGAACATGATCCCCCGCTCCATGACCTGTTCGAGGCTCTCGGCCCCGTGGACCTGTTCGTACAGCCGGGTGAAGAACTCGAGCGTGGCCCAGCTGATCACCGCGTTGACCAGTTCCTCGCGTCCGCCGGGGAACACCCGGTAGACGGTGGCGCGGGAGACCTTCGCCTCGCGGGCGGCATCCTCGACCGTGGTCTTGGCGATGCCCCAACGGGCGACGCAGGCGTAGGTCGCCTCGAGGATCCGCTGGCGTGTGTCGTCCATCCGACCGTGTGCGCTCAGAGTCCGAGGAGCGGTTCGAGGCCCACGGTGAGGCCCGGCCGGTCGGGCACCGCCCGGACCGCCAGGACCACGCCGTCCATGAACGACGCCCGGTCGTAGGAGTCGTGACGGATGGTCAGGCTCTGCCCGACGGCACCGAGGAGCACCTCCTGGTGGGCCACCATCCCGGGAAGGCGCACCGAGTGGATGCGGATGCCGGCCGGTCCCATCCCGCCACGGGCCCCCTCGACCACCCGTGTCACCGTCCGGTCGGCCGGAAAGTCGCCGGCGCCCGAGGATGCCCGCGCCAGGGCCATCCGCTCGGCGGTCGCCATCGACGTGCCCGACGGGGCGTCGAGTTTCCGGTCGTGATGGAGCTCGATGATCTCGGCGGCCTCGAACCACGGGGCCGCCAGCTCGGCGAACCGCATCATGAGGACCGCCCCGATGGCGAAGTTGGCGGCCACGATGCAGTTCGGCGCCCCGGACGCGGGACCGGCGAAGGCACGGGACAGCTCGGCGAGGTCCTGCTCGCTGAACCCGGTGGTGCCTACCACGGCATGGATCCCGGCGGCCGAGCAGAAGGCCAGCGTCTCGCGGGCTGCGTCGAGGCGGGTGAAGTCGACGACGACCTCGGTCTCCGCGGCCGCCAGCGCGCCGATGGCACCGGACACGACGACTCCCCCGGCGGCGATGCCCAGGAGCTCGGCCAGGTCCTCGCCGTCGTGCTCCGGATCGACCGCGGCCACCAGCTCCAAGTCCGGCTGGGACAGGACAGTCCGGCATGTCGTCTGGCCCATCCGGCCCCCGGCCCCCACAACTCCGACCCGCATGTCGGCCGAGCCTACTGGCGCGGGATGCGACGGCCCCGGACCCCGGTGGCCGGATCAGCCGAGCCGGAGGGCCCCGGGGTCGAAGTCCGACTCCTCGAACGGTCCGACCACCGACAGGGTCCGCGGGGCGGCCGTGAGGTCCGAGGCCGCGGCACGGATCTCGTCGAGGGTGAGCGCCTCCACCCGGGCGAGGACCTCGTCCACCGACAGGATCTCGCCGTGCAACAGCTGACTGGCGCCGATGCGGCTCATCCGCGCCCCCGAGTCCTCACAGGCGAGCAGCGTCTCGGCCCGCAGGTTCCCCTTGGCGATGGCCAGCTCCCGCTCGGTGATCCCGTGGTCACCGAGCGAGTCGAGCTCGGAGGAGACGATGTCCAGGACTTCGGCGACGTGCTCGGGTGCCGTCCCCATCCCCACGCTGACCGATCCGGCGTCCTGGTAGGCGACCCGCTCCGACCATACCGAGTAGGCGAGGCCCCTGCGTTCCCTGATCTCCTGGAAGAGCCGGCTCGACAGTCCCCCGCCCAGCACGTGGTTGAGCACGGCCAGCGCGTAGCGGGCCGGGTCGAACCGGTTGGCGGAGCGGGCGGCGAGTACCACGTGGGCCTGCTCGGTGGCCCTCGAAGTGACACCCAGCGGCCTGACCGCAGCCGCCGGTGCCAGGCGCTCGGGGGTAGCGCCACCACTCGGGCCGGCGAATCTCGCCTCGAGGCCGTCGGCCACGTCGCCGTGCTCGAGGTCGCCGGCCACCGCCACCACGATGTTGGCCGGACGGTAGTGGGCCCCGAAGAAGGTGCGGATGCGACCGGCATCCATGGCCGACACCGAGTCGTGGTCGCCGAGCACCTCGCGGCCCAGCGGATGATCCGGGAACAGCAGCGCCGAGCTCTGCTCCGCGGCCTCGTCGGCGGGCTCGTCGGCGTGCATGAGGATCTCGTCGAGGATCACCTGCCGTTCCGCCTCGAGGTCCTCGTCCATCAGGGCCGGCTCCCACATGATGTCCGACAGGATGTCCAGCCCGAGCGACAGGTGCTCGGCCAGCAGCCGGATGTAGAAGGACGTGTACTCCTTGGTGGTGAAGGCATTGAAGTCACCGCCGACCTCGTCCACCGCCTCGGCGATGGCCGTTGCCGACCGACGGGCCGTGCCCTTGAACAGCAGGTGCTCGAGGAAGTGCGAGGCGCCGGCCTGGCTCGGGTCCTCGTCACGGGAACCGGTGCCCACCCAGAACCCGACGCACACCGACCGCGTCTCTTTCATCCGCTCGGTGACCAGCGTCAGCCCTGACGGGAGCAGCTCGGTGCGGATCACTCGTGCCGCTCCGCCGGCGGCGTCCTCGAGCCGCCATGCGGGCTCGGCGACGGTGACCGCCGGCACGCCGGGCGTGACCGGACGGCGGCCGTGAGGCCCACCGTCCGGGATGCACGCGGTGTCAACGGCGGCGCCGACCACCTCGGCCGCCTGCGCTACCTCCGCCGGGGCGGTCCGTCGTCTCCGGCACGGCCGGACCGAGGTCGCCGAACTCCTGGACCAGCTCGACCTCGAAGGCCTCCTCGAAGGACGCGGCGCCGGTCGGCGCGGACGCGGTGGACTCGGCCGAGCGGCGGCCGCGGTCGGATCGCTCGGGGCGGTCGCCCGGGTCGGCATGATCCCCGCGGGATCGGCCCCGTCCCCCGCCGTCGCCGCGACCGGAACGATCGCTGCCGCGCGAATCGCCGCCGCCCGACTCGGCGCCGGCGGGCGCCTCACCGGCCAGGGAAAGGGAGACCTTGCCCTGGGGGTCGATGTCGTCGACCCTGACCTCGACGGGCTGGCCGAGCGCGAGGACGTCCTCGACCCGCTCGACCCGCTTGCCCTGGCCGATCTTCGAGATGTGCAACAGGC
>JBKQRT010000349.1:0-3196 GCA_052143895.1 Acidimicrobiales bacterium
GGCCGGATTTCGGGGTCAAGGTGATAGCTGTCGCAACGATGATCGCGAACATGACGACGTTGGAGAAGGCCATGCCGGTGAACACGTCGAAACGGCTCCTGGACTGCTTTCCGGCAGCGTCAACGCGAGAGCGACGGCGCAAGGGCAACGGGCGGGTTCCTCCGGCATCCTCCTCGCGCATGTCCTCGATACGGTGCATGCTTTGCCAGAAGAACAGATACGGCGAAATGGTCGTGCCGAGAACGCCGACAAGAAGCGCAACGTATTCGCGGCTGAACCGGATATGCGGCACGACGGTGTTGAAGATGACCGCACCCCAGGGGATCTTGACGAAGAACAGCACCCCCACGTAGGCAAGGAGCGCGACGCACAGCACCTTGAACACGCGAGCAATCGTGGCGAACGAGCCACTCACGAGCAGGACCATGATGATGACTCCCGCCAAGACCGCCCAGAGAGCGATTGGTCCGGCATGAAGCAGGTGCATCCCGGCACCGACTGCAACGAGGTCCGCCGCGATGTTGAGCACATTGGCAACGATGAGCGCCCCGATGAGCAATCCAATAGCGGCGCGCCATGCCCGACCGAACCTTGCGACAATGAGTTCGCCGAGGCCCTTTCCGGTCGCGAGCGCGGTGCGGTCACAGATCTCTTGCACGCCCGCCATCAGCGGAAAGGTGACGAGCGCCACCCAAAGCATCCCAAAGCCGAATTGCGCACCCGTTTGCGCATATGTGGCGATGCCCGACGGGTCGTCATCCGAAGCTCCGGTGACCAGTCCAGGTCCGAGCGCGCGTAGGTACGCTCGCCAAGCTGTCGGTCCGGAAGGGACGATGTCGATGTTGCGCGAGGTTGTCCCGTTCGTCGTGGAATTTGAGGTGGCGGTCCCCCGCCTGACGCCTGCCTTCTGGTAGGTGTTCGGGCGACCACCAAGTCACTCGGACAGCAAGGGGACCACCACCATGAAGAAGAACTACCAGACAAAGACAGCCGCCGCGATGATCGTGCCCGATTCGGTCGCGATCGCGATGACAGATCTCGCCCAGGAGTTGCGTGAGGGTCTCCTCGCGCTCGCTGTCGGCACGGGCCTGCAGGTGATGGACGTCCTCTTGGAAGAGAGCGTCACAGCCCTCGCGGGCCCGAAGGGTCGTCACGACCCGAGCCGCATAGCGGTGCGCCATGGACACGATGAGGGCTCGGTGACCTTAGGCGGCAGACGCGTCCCGGTGCGGCGCCCGAGGGTGCGTTCGGCAGATGGAGCCCGTGAACTTGCCGTGCCCGCCTATGAGCACTTCTCCTCGACCGAGATTCTGAGCCGCCTTGCCATGGAGAAGATGCTCGCCAAGCTCTCCACGCGCCGCTACAAGTCCGGGCTCGAGCCCGTCGGCGAACGCGTCGAGGCCCGTGCCAGCTCGACGTCGCACTCCGCGGTCTCGCGCCGCTTCGTCGAGGCCACCGAGCACGCTCTTGGCGAACTGCTGGCCGGTGACCTCACTGAGCTCGACCTCGTGGCGCTCATGATCGATGGCGTGCACTTCGGCGATCACGTCTGTGTCGTCGCGATGGGGATCGACATAACCGGCAGGAAGCGCCCGCTTTCGATCACAGAGGGCGACACTGAGAACGCCACCGTCGTGCGCGACCTCTTCGTCGGGCTTCGCGATCGCGGACTCGAGGTGACAAGGCCGATCCTCGTCGTCATCGACGGCGCCAAGGCCCTCGCAGGCGCCGTGAAAGCGGTCTTCGACCACCCGGTGATCCATCGTTGCCAACTGCACAAGATCCGAAATGTCGAGTCGAAACTGCCAAAGGCCCTCGCCAAGACCGTGACGAAGAAGATGCGTGCGATCTACCACTACGACGACGCCCTGCGTGCCGAAGCCGAGCTGGAAGAGCTCGCCCGCCAGCTGCAAAGAAGCCACCCCGGCGCGGCGGGGAGCCTTCGCGAGGGCCTCGCCGAGACGCTCACCGTGATGGCGCTCAAGGTGCCTCCGACACTCGGCCGCACGCTTCGCTCGACGAATGCCATCGAGTCCATGATCGAGATCTGCCGTGACCACTCAGCGAACGTGAAACGTTGGCGCGACGGGCAGATGGCGCTGCGCTGGTGTGCAGCCGGCATGGTCGAGGCCGGAAAGCAGTTCCGCAAGGTGAACGGCTTCCTTCATCTGCCGGCACTGCGCGCCGCGCTCGATGACTACGTCGAGCGCGGCGTCACGCCGATCGACTACAACAAGGAGGACGCCGCCTGAACATCACTGGGCCGCCACCGAAGTTCCACGGAACTCGGGACATCCTCTGTTGCGCCCATCGGCGGTGACCGGAGGGACTGCGGCGGCGGCTCGTGCATCCTCGGCAGGTGCTATTCGGATCTCCTCGGGACCCGAGTCATCCTCATTCGTCATCGGACGCCGCCACCTTGCCTTCTCGCGGTGGCTCGAAGATACTCGACGCACAAATCGTTACTGATGCCCGCGATCTTTGAACTTCCTCGCTCACGATCAGTGAAATTCCCGCAGCCAGCATCGCCCACTGGCTCGTTCCGAGCCCTCAGCACATGGCAGTCAGCCTGGCGGTCGAGGTGTATCTCCTACTCCTCGGCCTCCCGCTGGGAGCCAACGTTCTCATCTGGGCCGTGGTGCATCTCCTGCTCGCGGGGGCGGGAGGACCACCACCGCATGGAGGATCGACCGTTCGCGATCCGATCAGTAGTCAGATTCGCGTTGTCAGTCGTCATCGGGTCCCCCTCCCGTGAATACCCAAGCTGCCGTGGCGACGATAACGGCGTCGCCCAGGATCTATGCCGTTGGTGGCCCGAGGGGGGAGGGAACCGGTTTTCCAATTGGGTTACGAGTCGCATCGCCCGTCGGCGGGATCGAGTCGTGTCGGGGATCCCGTGTCTGAAGCTCGGGCCCGCCTGTCCTGATTGCGAGGCGCAGCGTCATGAAGCCGTGATGGAAGAGCTGTCGACACGAGGGGAGCAACGAGCGGAACAGGGCTAACGCCGTGATCCAGGCGATCACCGAAGCGAGCCCGTCGTTCGAGGCCGGGTGTTCTCTCCGAAAGAACACATTCCGGGCGGCGTGCGTGCTCGAATCGCGCTCGTGGATGCAGCGCCATCGCGGGGAGAAAGCCGTCTTCTCGGCCGCTCGATTGTCTCGACGATCCATTCGATGGTGACGCGTCGGCGTGTCGT
>JBKQRT010000350.1:0-4195 GCA_052143895.1 Acidimicrobiales bacterium
CCGGCGTTCCTTGCGATTGCTATTCCGCTGTTGACCAGGCGGGAACTCAGGTGATCCGGCCATCACCTCCAGTCTCTCTCACCTTGGCTCGGACCCACGATCAAGACGGCACCGTTGCATTGAGCGCAGCCTTGCCCTAGCGGGACGGGATTCGTGCCCGGGTTCTGGCCGGGCCAGACTGCCGGGATGAAGCACCGCCGTCACATTCAACTCTTCCATGAGCCCAGCTCAGCGTTCGCTGGGTTCCGGTTCCCGCCGGAGGTCATCCTCATCGCCGTGCGCTGGTACCTGCGCTACGGACTGTCCTACCGCGACTTCGATGAACTTCTGGCCGAGCGGGGCATCGAGGTCGACCATGTGACCTTCTTCCGCTGGGTCCAGCGGTTTACCCCGTTGCCGGTGGACGTAGCCCGACCATGTCGCCATGTCGTCGGCGTCCACTGGTTCGTCGACGAGATCTGCGTGAAGGTCGCTGGCCGCTGGCGGTATGTGTACCGGGCGATCGACCAATACGGCCAGGTCATCGACGTGCTCTTCTCGAAGAAACGCGACACGAAGGCTGCGACCAGGTTCTTCGCCCTGGCCATCGGCGCTCACGGCAACCCAGCCGAGATCACCGGCGACCGAGCCCCTGCCTTGGCTCGAGCGATCGCCGAGCTCTTACCGGCCGCATTCCACGCTACCACCAAGTACCCCAGCAATCGAATCGAAGCTGATCATGGTCGCCTGAAGGCCCGACTCCGCCCGATGCGGGGCCTCAAACGGGAACGAACCGCCAGCGTTGTCATTCGAGGCCGCGTTTTCATCCAGAACCTACGGCGAAGCCACTACGAGCTCGGGGTCGATGCACTCCCCGGGTTTACCGTTGTCGCCGCCTTCAACGAGCTAGCGCTGGTGGTCTAAGCAGCCTCCACTCCGGAGTTGGAAGGCCCGCGCCCGGTGATCTCCTAATGCAACAATGCCTGCCGAGCTCACGGTTGCCGACCTGGCGCGGGCGAACACAAGGTGGACCACTCAGCTCCGATCCCTCGACACCCAACTCCGTCGGGGGAGGGACCTATCATCGGCTTGTGGCATCAGACCGTGTCGTAGCGAGCTTCGAGGTGCACTCGGTCCGCTACGTGAACCCCGACGGTACCCCCGTCGGAGAGCTGCCCGACTGGGCCGGCGACCGGGATGCGCTGGTCGAGCTCTACAGGGCCATGACCCTCACTCGCGCGTTCGACGAGCGGGCGGTGGCCCTGCAGCGAAGCGGCCAGCTCGGCACGTTCGCCTCCTCGCTCGGGCAGGAGGCCGTCTCGGTGGGTCTCGCCGCGGGGATGAGCGCTCGAGATGTGCTGGTGCCCTCATACCGCGAGCAAGGGGCGCAGTTCTGGCGCGGCGTCACCATGTTCGAGCTGCTCCTGTACTGGGGTGGCGACGAACGGGGCAGCGACTTCGCCGGGCCGCGGGAGGACTTTCCCGTCTCGGTGCCGGTCGGCTCGCATGCGTCACACGCGGCGGGGTTGGCCACGGCCTTCCAGCTCCGTGACGAGCCCCGGGTGGCGGTGTGCGTGATCGGCGACGGCGCCACGTCGAAAGGTGACGTGTACGAGGCACTCAACTTCGCGGGCGTGCGCAGACTGCCGCTCGTGTTCGTGATCAACGACAACCAGTGGGCCATCTCGGTCCCCCGCTCAGCGCAGACGGCGGCGGTGACGTTGGCCCAGAAGGCGATCGCAGCGGGCATCGACGGGGAACAGGTCGACGGCAACGACGTCGTCGCCGTTCGCGATCGGGTGGGTACCGCCGTCGATCGCGCCCGAGCCGGTGACGGTCCCACCGTCATCGAGGCCGTCACGTACCGCCTCGCCGACCATACGACCGCCGACAATGCCAGCCGCTACCGCAGCGAGGCCGAGGTGAGCGCTCGATGGAAGCACGAACCGCTCTCGCGGATCCGTACGCTGCTCGTTGATCATGGATGGTGGGGCCTCGACGATGAGGACGGACTGCTCGTCGAGGTGCGCGAGCAGGTCGATGGAGCGGTGCAGGAGTACCTCTCGGTAGATCCCCTGCCGGCCGTGGCCATGTTCGACCACCTCTACGCCAACCTGCCCCCGTCGCTCGGGGCGCAGCGCGACGAGGTGGCGCTTCGCTACCCGTCCGGAGCGGCAGTCGGGGACCATGGCTGAGCTCAACCTCGTCGAGGCAGTGCGTACCGCCCTCGCCCGGGCGATGGCCGAGGACGAGACGGTCGTGATGCTGGGCGAAGACGTAGGCGTTGACGGCGGCGTGTTCCGGGCCACGGACGGCCTGTTGGAGCGCTTCGGCCCCGACCGTGTCATCGACACGCCCCTGTCCGAGGCCCTCTTCTGCGGGCTCGCCGTCGGTCTCGGCGCCCAGGGTTTCCGACCCGTTGTCGAGTTCCAGTTCCTCGGCTTCCTGTACCCGGCGATCGATCAGCTCGTGAACCACGCGAGCCGCTTGCGCAACCGCACCCGGGGCCGGTTGAGCTGCCCGATGGTCATCCGAAGCGTGTGGGGTGGCGGCATCGGCTCCCCAGAGCACCACTCCGAGGCGACTGAGGCGATGCTGGCCCTCATCCCCGGACTGCGTGTCGTGATGCCCTCCTCGCCGGCGCGCGCCTACGGCCTGCTGCTCGCCGCGATCGCAGATCCCGATCCAGTCGCCTTTCTCGAGCCGGCGCGTCGCTACCGCTCGATGCGCGAGGAAGTCGTCGACGACGGCCGGGCGCTTCCGCTCGACCGGTGCATGGTGCTCCGGCCGGGCAATGACCTCACGCTCGTCTCGTGGGGCGCGACGGTCGGTGAGGTGCTCGAGGCGGCCGAGGTTCTCGCCACCAACGAGGGGGCACAGGCCGAGGTCATCGACGTCTCCACCGTCAAGCCGCTTGATACCGACACGATTCTGTCATCGGTGGCCCGCACCGGCCGGTGCGTCATCGTGCACGAGGCAGCCCGTACCGGCGGTGTCGGCGCAGAGATCGCGGCGGTGCTGGCCGACCAGGGGCTAACCAGCCTGCTCGCCCCGGTGACGCGGGTGACCGGCTACGACACCATCGTCCCCCTGGCCCGGCTCGAGGCGGCCTACCTTCCGGATGTCGACCGCGTCGTGACCGCCGCTCGTCGCGTCCTGGAGTTCTCGTGAGCGACTTCGCTCTGCCCGACCTGGGCGAGGGACTGGTAGAGGCCGAGATCGTCGAGTGGCACGTGGGCCTCGGCGACCACGTGGTGGCCGGCCAGCCGTTGGTTTCGGTGGAGACCGACAAGTCGGTGGTCGAAGTGCCGTCGCCCCGCTCCGGCACGATCGCGGGGCGGAGCGGGGAGCCTGGTGACATCGTCGCCGTCGGAACGCCGCTGGTGACCTTCGACGAGGGCGGATCGACTGACGAGGCCACCGTGGTGGGGCACGTGCCAGAGGCCCGTCCCGGTGGACGGGCGAGCCCGGCGGTGCGTGCCCTGGCCGGACGTCTGGGGGTCGACCTCGACGGGGTGAGCGGATCCGGCCCGGGTGGCGTGTTGACCAGCGCCGACGTCGAAGCCGCGGCAGGACAGGGCCTCGCTCCCATCGAGCCTCTGCGGGGCGTACGGCGGGCCATGGCGGCGACCATGGCGACGGCCCACGCGGCGGTGGCGCCGGCCACCCTGCACGATCTGGCCGACGTCGCCGGGTGGCCCCCGGGGACCGACCCGACGCTGCGACTCCTGCGGGCCGTGGGCGTGGCCGCGATCGCCGTTCCGGCGCTCAACGCCGAGTTCCTGGGGCCGGACCGCGGCCGTCGGATCCACCAGGACGTGCACGTGGGAGTGGCCGTCGAGACCGAGGCCGGCCTGTTCGTTCCGGTGCTCCGCGACGTCGCCCGTCGCAGGCCTGCCGACCTCCGCGACAGTCTCGACCGGCTCCGTTCGGACGTGACGAGCCGTTCGATCGCACCGGAGGAGCTCACCGGGGCCACGATCACGCTCTCGAACTTCGGAATGCACGGCGGCCTGTTCGCAGAACTGGTCGTGGTCCCACCGCAGGTGGCGATCGTCGGGGCTGGCCGGCTCCACGACGCGGTGGTGGCGCGATCCGGCGCCCCGGTGGTTCGGACGTCGCTGCCCATCTCGCTGACCATCGACCACCGGGTTGTCACCGGTGTGGAGGCCAACCGGTTCCTGGCCGCGTTGATCAGCGACCTGCAGTCACCCAC
>JBKQRT010000351.1:0-10403 GCA_052143895.1 Acidimicrobiales bacterium
ATCACGGTCCGCACCCGCCGGCGGGGCCGCCCCATCCGCCAGGGCCGGAGCGTGCACGTGGCCAGCACGACCAAGTCCTTGTCGCAGAGGGCCACGTCGATGGCGAACCGCATCCCGAGGGTGTGGACCGCCCGGGTGCGGGGCAGGACCATCGCCCCTTCGTACGACGTCCGGCCGAGCAGGCCCCTCGAGCGGGCCGCCAGGCTGTCGGCCACCTCGGCGGTGGCCAGGACGTCACCGTCCCGGAGGAGCCAGCTCATCGACGGTCCCCCGTTGGCCCCCGGACGTCGGGACCGAGTAGCCTTTCCGAACTGTGTCGAAACGAACCAACAAGCGCAAGCTCCGGGCCAAGAAGAAGGCCAACCACGGCAAGAAGCCGAACTGCGGTCGGGGCTGACCCCATCCGGCGGATCAGCGTTCCGCCGGCCCCGCTTCGCATCCTCTCTCTGCTCGGCACCCCGCCACTCCCGCCGGGACGCACCCCTCCTCCGGTCGGCACGGTGACCGTCCACCCTTCCACCGAACCGCGTTGACCGGGCCGCGGCACGGCGTCGGCCGCAGCCGCCCGCACGCTGCTCACCCGCCGGGTCGCCAGGTGAGCCCGAGTCGGTCGAGCACGGCGACCAGTGCCGTGGGCCGGTCCGTGATGACTCCGTCGACCCCGAGGGCGCAGAGGTGATCCATCTCCGCCTCCTCCTCGACGGTCCAGACGTGGACGGCCAGTCCGCGCTCATGGGCCACATCCACGAACTGCTGGTCGACGAGGGTGGCGCCGGCGTGGCTCGCCGGCACCTGCAGGGCCACGTGGCGCATGGCCGGCGGGAGCTCACCCGTGCGCACCGCGTGGTAGAAGGCGGCCACGGACAGGGTGCCGGCCGAGGTGGGGACTTCGGGGGCGAACGACGAGAAGGCGTCGGTGGCGGAGTCGAGGAATGAGGCCACGATGACGTCGTCCCTCCGGTCGTACCGCCGGAGCATGGTGGCCAGGGTCTCCTCGTAGGGGGTCACGACCGGCGCCGTCTGTTTGATGTCGAGGTTGAGGAGCACCCCCGGAAACTCGCGCAGGACCTCCTCCAGTAGGGCGATCCGGAACCGGCCGTCCCCCGGGGCACGGCCGCGGAACGGGTACCGGTCGGGATCGAGGCCAGGGGACACGTCCGCGCCGGGTGCCCACCAAAAGGCGTTGTCGAGGGTCGCCAGCTCGGCGGCGGTGAAGTCGGCGATCCGGCCCGTGCGGTCGGTGGTCCGGTCGACCGTGGCATCGTGGCACACCACCAGCTGGCCGTCGGCAGTGGCATGGACGTCCAGCTCGACGCCGGTGGCCCCCGCCTCGATGGCCACCTCGATGGCGTGCAGGGTGGACGACGGGCCTTCCCACGCGCCGCCCTGGTGGGCATAGGCGATGACCCGCCGCTCCAGCCAGGTGGCCGCTCCTGGTGACTCGGGAGAGGTCGGCATGGAAGAACGGTAGCCTCTGCCCCGCCATGCTGGACCACGTCTTCACCCAACTCGTCAGCTCCCACCGGCGCGCCCTCGAGGCGGCGCTGCTGCAGCGCCAGGCGGTGGAGGAGCGGTTCCAAGTGGACGTCTTCCTGGGTGACGTCAGCTTCGAGACCTCCTACAGCCTCCCCGGTGAGGAGCGCCCGGCGCGCATCCGGGTCGACACCAGCCTCGACTGGCCGACGTGGAGCCAGACCGCCTACCGGAGCTGGGCCATCGGCGAGGAGCCCGACGAACTGCCCGAGGTGCTGGTGGAGATCGCCTTCCGGGTGCAGGGGATCGACCGCCCCCCCGACGTGGGCGCGTTGCTCGAGGTGCTCCCCGACCGACTCGAGTTCCTGGGAGACGACGCCCTGGCCAGGGGGGCGACCACCATCGAGCAGCTCCTGCCCGCCGAACCCCTGGGCAGCCCCGAGTGGGCCGTCGAGGTGTCATACGAGGGCTCGTGCCAGCTGGACGAGTCGACCCTCGACCACCCGACCGGCCTCGACGACGCACTGGCCCCGTTCGGGCGCTCCGTGGCCTCGGTGCTGGTGCGGATCGGCGATCTGCCCTTCGCCTTCCGGGTCCCGGACGGCCCCGCGGACTGAGCCGGGGCAAGCGCCCGTCAGGCGAAGCAGTGCCTGTCAGGCGAACAGGCCGGCCTCGACGGCCAGGGCGCGCAGGTCGGCCTGCGGGCGGGCGCCGACGTGGGAGATGACCTCGGCGGCGCACACCCCGCCCAGGCGGGCGGCGTCCTCGGGGGTGAGCCCGTTGGTGATCCCGTAGAGGAAGCCGGCGGCGAAGAGGTCGCCGGCCCCGGTGGTGTCGACCACCCGGTCGACCGGGGCTGCGGGCACGGCCACCGGACCCGAGGCGGTGACCACCACGCACCCCTCGGCACCTCGGGTGAGCACGGCGAGCACGCCCGTCTCGGCGACGGCATCGACGGCGGCGTCGAACGAGGACGCGCCGAAGAGCAAGATGACCTCCTCCTCGTTGGCGAACAGCAGCTCGAGGTCGCCGTCGAGCAGCTGGAGGAACTCGGTGCGGTGGTGCTCGACGCAGAAGGGATCCGACACGGTGAGGGCGACCGCCGCGTCGTTGCGGTGGGCGACCTCGATGGCCTCGCGCATGGCCGCCTTGGCCGACGGCTGCTCCCAGAGGTACCCCTCGAGGTAGACGATCTGCACCGACGACAGGTGCGCGTCGTGCAGGTCGACGGAGCCGAACTCGGAGGCCACGCCGAGGTGGGTGGCCATGGTGCGCTCGGCGTCGTCGGTCACGAGCACCAGGCAGTGGCCGGTGACCGCCTCACCGGGGACGGCCCTGGTCGGGTTCGGGTCGAAGGCCACGCCGATCGATCGGATGTCGTGGGTGAAGGCCCGACCGAGACCGTCGTCGGCCACCCGACCGAGGAACGCGGCCCGTCCGCCGAGCCCGGCGACCCCGGCGGCGGTGTTGGCCGCCGACCCCCCCGATGCCTCGACGGTCGGCCCCATGGCGGCGTAGATCGACTCGGAGCGGGCGTGGTCGACCAGGACCATGGTGCCCTTCACCAGATCGAGGGCGTCGAGATCCGCGTCCTTGGCGGAGGCCAGGACGTCGACCAGGGCGTTGCCGACGGCCACCACGTCCAGTCGGGGCCGGGCGCCCCCGGTGTCGTCGCCGCCCCCGCTCGAGGGCGCCGCGTCGGTGGGTCGGGACGAATCGCTGGATTGGGAGTCTGTCTGCACGGCCCGACGGTAGCCTGCCCCACATGACCGCTCCGACTGACGACACCGAGTCCCACCTCCCCGCCTACCGGCTTCCGACCTCGGTCCGGCCCGAGGCCTACCGGCTGGTCCTCACGCCCGACCTGGCCGGAGCGACCTTCAGCGGGGACGTGGAGATCGAGGTCACCATCGAGGAGCCCACCGCGACGATCACCCTCAACGCCGCCGAGCTCGAGATCACCTTCGCCGAGCTCAACGACGCCGATCCCGACCGTGGGTATGCCCTCTCGCCCACCGGCATCGCCCTCGACCCCGAAGAGGAGCGGGCCGTCCTGAGCTTCGCCGAGCCGCTGGCCATCGGGCCCGCCACGCTCCACCTCGCCTTCTCGGGCATCCTCAACGACAAGTTGCACGGCTTCTACCGCTCCACCTTCACCGACCAGCAGGGCGTCGAGCGGGTGATCGCTACCACCCAGATGGAGTCGACCGACGCCCGGCGCGCCTTCCCCTGCTGGGACGAGCCCGAGCTCAAGGCGACCTTCGAGATCACCCTGGTCGTCGACGCCGACCTGGCCGCCTACTCCAACGGGCCGGTAGTCGAGGAGTCGGAGGAACCCGGCGGGAAGCGGCGCGTGCGGTTCGCACCCACCATGCGCATGTCGACCTACCTGGTGGCGTTCGTGGTCGGTCCCCTGGAGGCCACCGAGCCGGTGATGGTGAACGGGGTCCCGCTGCGGATCGTGCACCCGCCGGGCAAAGCGGCGCTCACCCCGTTCGCCCTGGCCGTCGGCGCCCATGCGCTCGAGTTCTTCACCGACTACTTCGGCATCCCCTACCCGGCCGACAAGCTCGACCTGGTGGCCATCCCCGACTTCGCCTTCGGGGCGATGGAGAACCTCGGATGCGTCACGTTCCGCGAGTCGGTGCTGCTGGTCGACCCGGCCCAGGCGGCGCGGGTGGAGCTCGAGCGGGTGGCCGACGTCGTCTGCCACGAGATCGCCCACATGTGGTTCGGCGACCTCGTGACGATGAAGTGGTGGAACGGCATCTGGCTCAACGAGGCATTCGCCACCTTCATGGAGGTGCTCGCCGTCGACGCATTCCGACCGGAGTGGCAACGGTGGGTGAGCTTCGGCGTCGAGCGGGAGGCGGCGATGGCCGTCGACGGCCTCCACACCACCCGTCCGGTCGAGTTCCCGGTCGGTCGGCCCGAGGAGGCCCAGGGGATGTTCGACGTCCTCACCTACCAGAAGGGCGGCAGCGTGCTCCGCATGCTCGAGCAGTTCCTGGGCCCCGACGTCTTCTGCGAGGGGATCCAGGACTACCTGACCACCCACAGCTACGGCAACACCGAGACGTCCGACCTGTGGGATGCACTCGAACGCTCCAGCGGGCGGGCCGTGCGCACCATCATGGACACCTGGATCAACCAGGGCGGCTACCCCCTGGTCCGGGTGGGCGACGACGGCTCCCTCTCCCAGTCCCCGTTCTCCTACCGCGGCGAGCCGGGGGGTGCCATCGGCTCGGCGTGGCAGGTGCCCGTCCTCAGCCGCACCCTCGGCGACCCCACCCTCGACGTGCGGCCGACGCTGCTGGGGGGCGGCGGCGGGGCGCCGGTCGGGGACGACGGGGCCGTCCGGGTGGTCAACGCCGGGGGGTCCGGCTACTACCGGGTCTCCTACCCGACCGCGACCGTCGAGCGCCTCGCGTCCCGGCTGACCGAGCTCGAGCCCCTGGAGCGGTACAACCTGGTGTCGGACACCTGGGCCGCCGCCCTGTCGGGCAGCGCTCCGCTCGCCGACGTGCTCCGGCTGGCCCGCTCCCTCGAGCGGTCGTCCGAGCGCGACCCGAGCGTCTGGTCGGTGGTGCTCGGCGCCCTCGGCCTGCTCGACCGGGTGATCCCCGACCCGGACCGCCCGGTCCTGGCCCGGAGCGTCCAGACCCTGCTGTCGCCGCTCGCCGACGCCCTGGGATGGGACCCGCGCGACGACGACGGCGAGCGCACCCCGTCGCTGCGGTCATCGGTGCTGCGCACCCTCGGCACCATCGGTGACGACCCCGCGAGCAAGGAAGAGGCGGTCCGGAGGTTCGCCGGCTCCACCCCGCTGCACCCCGACACCGAGTCGGCCATCCTCGACATCGTGGGTTCGGGGGGCGGCGAGGCCGAGTACGAGCGCTTCCTCGCCCGCTACCGGGCCCCGGCCACGCCGCAGGAGGAGAACCGCTACCTCTACGCCCTCGCCTCCTTCACCGACCCCGGCCTGGCGTCGCGCACCTTCGACCTCGCCATGAGCGAGGTGCGCACCCAGAACGCCCCGTTCCTGCTCCAGTCGCTCCTGGCCAACCGTTTGACCGGCCCGGCCGCGTGGCAGCGGGTCACCGAGGAATGGGAGGAGCTGGTGGTCAGGTTCCCGTCGAACATCCTCCCCCGCATGCTCGACGGCGTGCGCGTTCTGTGCAGCCCACCGGAACTGGCCGACCGGGTGACCGAGTTCGTCCAGACCCACCCGCTGGCCGCCGGCGGCCGGACGGTGGAGCAGATCCTCGAACGTCTGGCCGTCAACGTCACCTTCGGCCGACGCGAAGCGGCCACGCTGGCCGCCACGCTCAGCACCGTGCTCGAGCCCCCGGCCTCCTAGGTACGGGCGGTGCAGCTCGGCGTCATCGCCACCGTCTTCGCCATCATCTTTGTGGCGGAGCTTCCGGACAAGACGATGATCGCCACGCTGATCATGGGCAGCCGGTACCGACCGGTGCTGGTGTGGATGGGCGCAACCCTGGCCTTCGGGGTGCACGCCGCACTGGCGGTGGCGGTGGGTGAGCTCCTGCAGCTGCTGCCCCACCGATGGATCGAGGCGGTCACCGCGGTGCTGTTCGCCGGCGGTGCCGCCTACCTCCTGTTCGTCCCCGAACGGGAGCAGGAGGCAGCGGGCGAGGAGGCGGCCGCCGCGTCCCGGAAGAGCCTGAAGACCTTGGCTGCCGCCTTCCTCGTCATCTTCATCGGCGAGTTCGGCGACCTCACCCAGATCCTCACCGCCAACCTGGCGGCCAAGTACCACGCACCGTTGTCGGTGTTCGTGGGCGCCTTCGGCGCACTGGCGAGCGTGGCCGCCCTGGGCGCCTTCGGGGGCCGGGCGCTCCTGCGGGTGATGCCGCTGGCGGTGATCCGCAAGGTCGGCGGTGCGCTGCTGGCCGGCTTCGCCGTCTACACGGTGGTCGGACTGGTGCGCAGCTGAGCCACCGTCGTGTCACCCCGGGTTCGGCGTGACCTCCACGATGAACTGGTAGCCGATCATGGTCGGCCAGAGGTCCAGCAGCAGTCGGTCGACCAGACGGAGCGCGCTGGCCTTGGTGCCCTCGAGCCCGAGGGCGTCGAGCGGCAGACCGACGGCGTCGATGCGCCGGATGGTGAACCCCTGCCGAGCGATGAGCTTGCGGATGCTGCGGCGGGTGAAGAACCGGAGGTGGGTGGCGTCGAGGATGCCGCGCTGGTCGTAGTCGAACATGCCGAAGGTGGACCGGAACCGCGGATACCAGTGGGCGATGTTCGGCACGCAGAAGATGGCCGTGCCGTCCGGTGCCAGCACGTTGCGGACCTGGCTCATGAGAGCGCCGGGGTTGACCAGGTGCTCGAGGACGTCGGCGGCGAGCACGATGTCGAAGCCGGATCCCACCTCGGGCGGGATCCCCTCGTTGAGGTCGGCCACCACGAACTCGTCGGTGCGCTGGCGCACACCGCTGATCTCCGTGACGTCCACCCCGGTCACGTGGTGGCCCATCTGGCGCAGCCGCTCGTCGAGCAGTCCACCCGAGCAGCCGAGGTCCAGGATCCTGCTCGGCCGACGGGACCGCAGCAGCGTGGAGATGCGTCCATGCGAACTGTCCTCACTGGGCTTGAGCTGGTACTCCTCGCTCAGCGCGATCCGGCTGCCGTCGCCGAAGCCGGCCTTCTGGAGCCGGTAGGCCACGACGTCCTGGGTCACGTCGGCAGCGTACCCGAGGCCGTCCACGTAGCAGATCTCGTCCCCGTAGTAGGTGGGGATGGGCACTTCGGCGATCCGCATGCCGGCATCGTGCAGCTGGATGATGATCTGCGTGTCGAAGTTGAACCCGTTCGAGTTCCGCTCGAAGGGGATCTGCTTCAGGGCGCTCACCGAGTAGGCGCGGTAGCCCGAATGGAATTCGGAGAGCGTGGTGCCGAGTGCCGCGTTCTCGAACCTTGACAGGATCCGGTTCCCCACGTACTTGTACAGAGGCATGCCTCCCTTGCGGGCCGCACCCTTGATCATCATCCGCGAGCCGAAGACGGCATCGGCCTCGCCGGTGAGGATGGGGGCCACGATGTCCGGGAGCGACTCGGGCGCGTACTGACCGTCCCCGTGGAGCATGACCACGATGTCGAGCCCGTGCTCGATCGCCAGGTGGTAGCCGGCCTTCTGGTTGCCGCCGTAGCCGAGGTTCTTGGGCTGCCGGATGAGCGTGATGGGGAGGTCGGACATCTGCTGGTACCCGAGGCCCACCAGGTAGGTCGAATCCTGGCTGTGGTCGTCGCTGACGATGACCTCTTCGATCTCGGACCGGATCTCGTCGGGGATCCGGTCCAGGACCTTGGCCAGAGTCGTGGCCGCGTTGTACGCCACGACGAGGATCCCGATCTTGACATCCTCGATGGGTCGCACCGGTTCTCCTCTGTACCCTCACTCGTGCCCCTGAGACAGCGTATTCCCCAATTCGGGACCGAGGAAGCACCGCCGGCTGCCGACCGCTCGCGGCCGGGGTCGGCCCGGCAGGGCCCGCCTGCCGTCCCTCCGGTCCGGTCGGGGGCACGGCGTCCGGGCCGAGTAGCCTTCGTGGGGCATGACCAGCGGATTCGATGCACTCCACGTCCTGGCCCCGGACGCCGCGTCGGCGCTCGAGGGGGTGGCCGCGGCCGCGTGGGCGGCGACCATGGACCATGCGCTCCGGGACCTCGCCGGGCTGCTCAGCCGGGTGTGCACCGAGCCGATCGGCATCCGGCCACTGGCCCGGCCGGCGGGAGACGGGCCGGCGCGGTGGGCAGACGTGCCCGCCTCGGCCTGGCGGGACATCGCGGACCTCACGCCCGCCGACCGGATGCTGCTCGCCTTCGCCGAGCAGTGCAGCCTCGACGTGTCGGCCGTGACCGACGGGCAGCGGGGGGCGCTGTTGGCGGAGCTCGGTGCCCGGGCGGGCACCGTCGCCGCGGTGGTCTTCGCCTTCGACGTCCTGCCCCGGGCCAACGAAGGCTTGGTGGCGCTGTTCGGCCCGGACCCGGACGGCGATCCCATCCGGCCGGGACCGGACCACCAAGGAACGGGCATCTGGGAGGCGCTCGACGCCCTCATCCGGGCGGTTCCGCGGCTGGACGCCCTGGATCCGGTCACCAGCGAGCTGGTGCGGCTGCGCGGTGCCCGCCAGCACCGCTGCCGCCTCTGCTCCTCGCTGCGCAGCCGACCCGCCCTGCTGGCCGGGGCCGACGAGCGCGCCTTCGCCGCCGTCGACGACTACGAGCACAGCGACCTGGCTCCCGGGCAGCAGGCCGCCCTCGCTTTCACCGACGCCATGCTGTGGACGCCGGGCCGGATCGACGGCACCCTGGTCGGCGCGCTCGAGTCGGTCCTGTCGCCCGAGCAGCGGGTGGAGCTGGTGCTGGACGTCACCCGCAACGCCGTGAACAAGGTGGCCGTCGCCCTCGGCGCCGACGCACCGCACGTCGACGAGGGCATCGAGATCTACGACGTGGACGAAGACGGGGAGCTCGTCTACGGGCTCCGCGTCGACTGAACGCGGGCACCGTCGACGGGACCGTCGGCCGGTGTGCCCCAGGGCTGCGGTCGTGACAGGCTGCACGGATGGACACCTCCCTCACGCCGCCACCGGACCGCGCCGTCGAGGGAACCGACGCCCACCGCCTCCTCCGCCGCGAGCAGCTCTTCTCCCTGGCCCGTGCGGCGACCGGGTTCATGCCCGACGACGAGGGCGAGGCCCTCTACCTCGCCGCGCTGCGGGCCGGTGCCTCCTTCGACGCCTCGACCTTCGTCGAGATCGGCGCCTGGTGCGGCAAGTCCACCGTCTACCTCGGGGCGGCGGCCGAGGAGACCGGGGCGGTCCTGTTCAGCCTCGACCACCACCACGGCTCCGAGGAGAACCAGGTCGGCTGGGAGCACCACGACGAGTCGTTGGTCGATCCCGCCACGGGGCGCATCGACACCCTCCCCCACTGGCGCCGGACCATCGTCGGTGCCGAGCTCGAGTCCTCGGTGGTGGGTGTCGTCGGGGACTCGCCCACGGTGTCGTCACGATGGACCACGCCGCTGTCCTTCTGCTTCATCGACGGTGGGCACGGCGAGGAGCCGGCGTGGGCCGACTACCGGGGCTGGGCACGCCACGTGGTGGAGGACGGCTGGCTGGCCATCCACGACGTGTTCCCCGACCCGGCCGACGGCGGCCGCCCGCCCTACGACATCTGGCGGGCCGCCCTCGACTCGGGCGAGTTCGTGGAGGACGGCGAGTGCGGCTCGTTGCGGGTGCTGCGCCGGCTGTAGCCGCCGGTCAGCGGCGATGAGCGCTCACGGCACCCCCGGCGCTCCCGGCGAGCGCAGGGCGGGCTCCACCGGCGCCTCCGGAGCCGGCTCGGTGAGGTCGAGATGGCTGGGCAGGCCCTCCCCGCGGAAGATGCCCGAGGCCGGGGTGGTCCGGCTCAACGCGTCGGCAGCCAGCACGATGGCGCCAGCGGTGTAGGACGACCGTTCGAGCGGCGGGTAGGTCGCCTCTTCGGGATAGACCATCCCCGTCCAGAACGAGCCGTCGTCGTTGCGCAGGGCCTGCACCCAGGTGAACAGGCGCAGGGCCAGCTCGTCCATGCCCAGGGCGTCGAGGGCCAACACGCACTCGGCCGTCTCCGCTGCCGTCACCCACTCGCCGGTCGACACACAGCGCACGCCGCGGCCCTCCATGACGAAGGCGGCCCACGACCCGTCGATCCGGCGCCGGGCCGACTCGCCGGTCAGGGCGCCGGAGAGGACCGGGTAGTACCAGTCCATGGCGAATTCGACCTTGGGAGCGAAGGCGTGGGGGGTGTGGGCCAGGGTGTGGGCCAGCCGCCCGGCCGCCAGCTCCCAGTCGGGGCGCTCGTGACCCAGGCGCTCGGCGCAGGCGATGGCGCACCGGAGGCTGTGGTAGATGGACGAC
>JBKQRT010000352.1:0-9803 GCA_052143895.1 Acidimicrobiales bacterium
CGGAGATCGAGGAACTTCCCCCGCCACACATACCTCTTGTCGGGCTTCTGATCGGGGCTGCCCTCGGGGATGAGGTCGCTGGCGTCTGGCTCCATAGCCTTCCCGAACGAGATGAACGCTCCCTTCGAGTCGAGGTGCTTGATGACCACCCGAGGTCGGTGCTTGCGTTCCTTGTGTGGGGTGCCGGGTTTCGGGGCGGCCAGAATGAATGAGAACCCTCCGAGGTTGTCGCCCCGGGCCTCAGTCACCCCGATGGCGATCCGGGAGATGTCGAAGGGGAGATTGAACCCCACCACCCGGGCACGGGCCTGATATGCGGCCGGGAAGAACACCTTGTCCACGAACTCGGACCGGGAGAGCAGTCGGAGGTCAGCTCCCGTGGCCGACTGATGTCGCTCGGCGTACTCTCGTAGGACAGCGAGGCCAGTGGGGTACCGCTCGGCCAGCTCGTCGGCATGGAGGATTCCCTCATCGACCAGGGTGAGGCCGTCACTTTCAATCCGGTAGTAGCGCCACACCCCGAAGTTGAGGGCCTGGGTGGGATCGGTCGTGGTCTCGGTGTCGAAGAACAGAACCGATGACGGTTCGGTGGTGACGGCCGTGCGGCGCTCCGATGTTCTCGACCGGGAGCGTGCCTTCTTCTTCGCCTTCGTCGCCTCGACTTCGGCCCACACCCGATGGGCGATGGGGAGGGTGTCGGCGGTCATGGCATCCCCGGGAGAGTCCGCCAGGAGGAGAGGTGCTCATCCAGGCTGGTGATCGTCTGGCCGAGCTGGGCTGCCCATCGGAAGCAGGCTTGAGCGACGAGTTGCAGGAATGTCCCGAGCGAGAGCATGGCCAGCCGCATCGACTCCAGGCACGACGGCTGGGGTCCCGGCACCAGCGCCCCGACGTCCTGCTGTTCGGCGGTGGCCTTGGCATGGCAGTTGCGACAGAGCACGACGACCACCTCGTCGTCGTTGGCCTGTCCGGCGACGTGGTGCAGTTCCAAAAGCCGTCGAGGGACCTTGTACTGAGCCAGCACGGCGATCTCGGTCTCGCCACAGAGCGCACAGGCTGCATCGGGTGGGAGTCGTCGGGATTGCCTGGCCTTCCTGCGATCATTGGCGATCGGATCGGATTCGGGATTCATCGATTGCTCCTTTGGTTGGTGGATCGGTAGTTGCGGTCAGACGTAGATGTCATCGATGTCCAGCTCCCCTTGTCTCAGGTACTCCTCGATCAGGTCTGGCTCGGTGGCCAGTTCGATGCCACCGACCCGCTTTTGTCGAAACTTGGCCAGCACGCTCACGTCACCCGTGGCGGCGAATCGTCCGATGGCGCTCCAGTGGCCACCGACCAGCGATCGGGCTCGGGAGCCTCGGACATCGATGTCACGGAGTCCCTCGGTCGAAAGGGCCGACATCCGCTGGTAGCTGCGGTCGGATGGGGTAGCCCTGTAGCGCCGACCGTCTTTCACGAGTGTCTCGGAGGCGTACCGTCGGACCGTTTTCGGCGTGGTGCCGACCCGGTGGGCGGCAACCTTCAAGGAGACCCCCTCCCGGCGCATCTCGCTAATCGCCTCGTAGGCTCGGTGGCGGGCTTCCTGCTCCTTCGGTGTCAGCCGCTCGTAGTCGGATCGGCCCCGGACGGTGACCGGCACGATCGGCTTCGGTGTTCTTGCCATCGATTCAGCCCTCCGCATCCCGGAGAGCAGTAACGGCCACATCCAGCCATGCCCGGAACCGCTGGGCCTCATCGAGGGCGGAGTCACCGAACCGATCAACGAAGGCCTCGGCCAGGTGGCGACCCATGCGCTTCGGGGCCAGGTAGTCGAGGATCCCCCTCGATCCGCTCAGTCGGTCGAGGGTGCTGACCAGCTGGGCAGCCACCCGATCCGGGGACGGGCCGATCGGCATCTGGCGGTCAGCATCTTCGGACCGGGTGGACGAATCGGCCACCTCCTCGGCCCACCGGTTGACGGAGCTGTGTGCGACCCCGACCAGTTGGGCGATCTGGCGACGGCTGAAATCTGGACAGGTCTCCAGGAGATGGACGGCAGCTCGACGGCGTTCGGCCCGGGTCAGGGGCAGCGCACTTCGAGTGGCCGTCTCCAGGGCGATCCGGTAGGCACATGCCGATGGGGTCTCGTCGGTCCTCGGGGTAGCGATGACTGCCTCGATCTCGGAACGTTCCAGCCGCTGAACTGCCAAGGTCCGGTGGATCCCGTCGCCCACCAGGAAACTCCCGTCCGGACGGGGAACGACTTCGATGGGAGGAAAGGCCTCGTCCTCCTGCATCTGCAGGAAGAACATTTCGACCCGCCCCTCGTCCACGGCGTCACGGGGCCAGTTGTTGCGGTCGAATCGGAGCTGGCTGATGGGGATGAGTGGCATTAGGACGACTCCTGTGACTGGGTCTCGAACCGGCCCCATCGACCTCGGGTCGCAGCGAAGCGCTCGACGGTCTCGGGAAGCCAGAAGCGGGATCTTCCGATGCGTTGATCGGGAGGAAGGCGTCCAGAGTCCGCCAGCTGGCGGACTCGCTCAGCAGAGATTCGAAGCCTTCTGGCCACCTCTGATGTGGTGATGAGCTGGGGTTGTGGTTCCATAGCTCTCAACTCTGGACTCGCAAGGTCAGGCGAACAATGACCAAAGTTGGTGTAAGCTAAAAAATGTGGGTGTGACCAGGGCCGGAATGGTGAAGGCAGCCAAAGAAGCCGGGCATGGCGACGTCTCGGAACGCACCATCACCGACTGGGCACAGCGGGGATTGCTCGATCATCCGACCCGGACACGTCGGCACAAAGGTGGGGGACGAGGTGCGTTCTACGAGTGGCCCGAGGGCCAGAAGGACCTACTGCTGAGCATCCTCGAACATCGGTCTGAGCAAAAGCAGATCGCCAAGCTCTGCGTGATTCCCGTGGGCATCTGGCTCTACTGGGGTGACCAATGGGTTCCGACCCACCAGGCACGTTCCGCTCTGCGGACCTGGTGGGCAGGAACCGGAGAGCGCCCGTCGCAGGACACAGCGCTGCAGAACGCTCGGATGATCTGTGATGTCTTTGCCCCGAAGGAGACTCCCAGGAAGCTCCGTACACAGCTGCGTGACGTAATCGAGGAGTCGATCTACTCCGGCCGCTTCGACGATGCAGCCATTCGGGACTCCGTCGATCAGATCTTCGGGGCGAACGGAGTCGCCGGTTGGGGGCCGTACGGGCATGATGCAGAGGTGGTCGCTGACGGCATCCGGGCGATGTCTCTGGCCATCATGCGCTACGACGAACTCACCGAGGGCTACTTCGTCGAGGTCCGGGCACGGCTCCGGATAACGGCCATGAGCTATATGCGTGACTACCCGCGCCTGGCTGCCGATCAGACGTTCGGAAATATGTTCGAGGACCTCAACATCCTGTCCTTCGTCATGCGCTCGTGTAATGACGTACTGCTGTCACTCGGACTTCGTCTAATTGCTGAGGACAAGAAGTTCGCAATCGGACAGCCACCGCTTCTGCGGTGGACTCGTCCACCAGATGAGATGCTTCGAATCATCGACCAGCCGCAACCATAGATAGGTTGCCCCCGGCGCCGACTGCGAATCGGCCCGGGGGCATGGCCCAAGGAGAGGAACCCTCCATGGACGTACAGCAAGCTACTGCCACATCGAGCGTGGACCAATCGTCCACCTCGCTCATTTTCCACAGGGATGCCGAGAACCCCGCCGTGTGCGTAGTCGACGGCTACGGAATCAAGATCACGACCCGTTCGGGCCGACTGGTGGTCAGTGACGGCATCGGACGGCAGCGCCGAGAGCGGACCTACAACCGGGCCACCCATGGGCTCTCCCGTCTGGTCGTCATGGCTACGACCGGGCACGTCACCGTCGAGGCCTACCGCTGGCTGGATCAGCTCGGCATCGGCTTCACCATGCTCGATCCATCGACCGGCGAGGTCACGTCGGCCACCACTCGGGTGGCCAACGACGATGCCCGCCTTCGACGTGCCCAGGCACTGGCCCTCGGGACCACGACCGGGCTCGTGATCGCCCGGTACCTCATCGGTCTGAAGCTGGCCGGCGAGGCAGCCATCGCCCGGGAGGAGCTCGCTTCCCCCGAGGAGGCTGAGACCATCCTCCGGATCGCCGGGGCAGTGGACCAATCGTCCACCCTGGAGGAGGTTCGCCAGCTGGAGGCTTCGGCTGCCAATCTCTATTGGTCGTCATGGGGCAGGGTCGAGGCCACCTTCGTGAAGGCAGATGCCACTCGGGTACCGGCGAATTGGCTCCGCATGGAGGGTCGACGGTCGGCCATCCATCCCGGAAGTGCCCGCCATGCAACTGATCCGATCAATGCCTGCCTCAATATCAGCTTTCGCCTGCTGGAGGCCGAAGGTCACCTGGCCACCATGGCTGTAGGTTTGGACCCAGGCATCGGGGTGCTACATGCCGACGTGAAAGGTCGGGCCAGCTTCGTCCTGGACCTCATCGAGGCTGCCCGGCCGATGGCCGAGCTTCACGTGCTCCGACTGCTCCAAGCCCGTCCTCTTCGGTGGAGGGACTTCCATGAGAACGCCAAGGGAGTGGTCCGGGTACTCCCTCCCCTCACCCACCGTCTTGCGGAGGGTATGCCCGGGTATGCCGCCACGCTGGCTCCCGTGGTCGAGCACGTCGCCCGCCTGCTCGCCGAAGCCAGCCCTTACGACGTGGCCATGCCCTCTACGTTGACCAGGGAGAAGCACAAGGCGGCCGCACGACGCAGGGTGGACTGGGTGAAGGGGATGCCCTCGCCCGTGGGACCTGCTCACCCCGGGATGTCCCCCCGGAAGAAGAGCCGCCAGAAGGCACCTGCGGAGCACGAGCCCGCCCTCCCACTACCCATCTGCAAGGGGTGCGGGGTTGCGTTGGCCCCGGAACCCGACCGCCCACGCAGGCGGGGTGCGTATTGCCCAGCCTGTCTGGCGCAGCGCCGGAAGGAACTTGGGGCATCCCTAGCGAGCCAATCGGCCCGCACCTCTGCCGACCTGGTAGTGCGCACCGGGGCACGGCCTACCCATACGCATGAGGCAAAAGTGGCCCGTCAGGCAGGGAACGCGACACAACGGGCGGAGCAGTCGGCATGGGAGGCGGAGCATGCGGGCGAGGCGCATGACCCGGCATGGTTCACTCGGGCGGTGCTCCCTGGGTTGCAAGGCATGTCCCTCACGGATATCGCCAAGGCCACCGGCATGTCCACTTCGACTGCGTCGAAGGTGCGAGCCGGGCGCAGGGTGCCGCATCCTAGACACTGGGAGGCGCTCCAAGGTCTTGGTCATCCCTTGGACGTCGGGACTAGCTTGTGAAGTGCCGGTAATCCGAAGAACGCGATTGACCCGAGCGCGAGCAGCCACACCGGAGAAATGGTGTCCGAGCACACACCGAAGTTCAATCCGGTCGGTGGGACCGTCCCGCCGACTTCCCGCAAGCATTGGCTGCGATGGGCTGTCCCAGGAGCAGCCGCAATCCTTATCGTTGCGGTCGTTGCACTGCTCATTGCGGTTCACGGGAGCGGGCACAGTACATCAGCAGCATCATCTCAGAATGCCCCTCCGGTCGGAACTGGCTACCTGTCAAGTAGCTCGACCGACGCCATCTTCGTCCAATGGAACCAGGACGGAAACTCGGTGTCAGGGACCGCCCAGGACGATCAGATTGCTGGGACGCCTCCGAATGAGTCCCTTTCGACGCAGACGATCACCGTCACCGGTCAGCAGAATGGCAGCAGCATCAGTCTGAGCTTCAACGGAGGTAGCGAGGAGTTCGGCACGATTTCCAGTGGTTCGTTCACACTCAACTTCCCACAGGCTGACGGCAGCCTTGCCCCGGTGACGTTCCAACAGTCGAGCCCCTCCGCCTTCAACGCCGACGTCGCTGCATTGAATTCCGACATCAGCCAAGCGAACTCGAAGGAAGCTGCTCAGCAACAGATCCAAAGTCAACAGGCAACAATCAATGGCGACATCAACACGGTAGATGCGGACATCACGTCACTCGATGGGACTTCGTTTGCTTCGGACCTTCAACCCTTGGCCGGCCAGCTCAAACAGGCGCAGGCCGACCTGGCGACGACTGCAAGCCAAGCCCAGACGGCAGAGGGCGAATCAGGAAGCGTGGAACAGTGCGGCGACGCGGATACCGCTCAAGGCGATGCCGACACTGTCCAGGGCGATGCCGACACCGTCAACGGGACCGCTGGCAGTGTCGAGTCAGCCCTCGGTTCTCCAAGGGCGGAGATCGCTCAGGCTCCCAAGGACTTCGCACAGCTCCAGTCGGACGAGGCGAACCTCCCGTCGTACCGTCCTCCTGCACCGTCACAAGCAGACCTCGATCAAGCGATCGCATCTGCCCAGCAGGCCATTGCGGCAGCCATCTCGACCATGAACGCCGGGATCGACCAAGTCGATGGGTACAACACGACCGCCTATCAGGACGGCTCGGCAGCTCTGGCTTCGGGATCCTGTGGGTCTCCGGCACCGGCACCCACTCCGATCCCGCACATCTCTTAGTGGTTAGCGGAGGCGGAGCACCTCTTCAGGTCGACCTCGCCAGTGCCGACACCTATGAAGTGAAGAATCGACCTGGCGAACGCCACCGCGTGGAATTGCGCAGCCACTGGAGGAACACTCTCCGGAAGAGCCGCCTTCAGATCGTTGCTGCGCTCGCGGTGGGGAGCATCGCTGCCGGCATCTTCCAAGTTCTACCCATGCCGGAGTGGGAGAACGGTTACCTTCTGGGACTTCTCACTGCTTCCCTCCTGGGCGTCATCGCATGGTTCACGCACATGACTGCCGGCCATCACAATCTGCACTACGGCATGATGGGCGAGGAGTGTACGGGGGAGCGCGTGCTCACCCTCCGGCGCAGAATCCAGGGCTGGCGTCTCATCAATGGCCTGTACTTCGCGGGGCTCGGGGATGTTGACCATGTTCTGATCGGACCAGGGGGCGTATTTGCGATCGAGTCGAAATGGACCAATGTTCCGTGGAAGGTGGAACCCGAAGGGATCATCGGGCCAGACAAGAGTCCGACCAAGCAAGCTCGACTAGGAGCACGCAAGGTTGTCAGTGCCCTTCGCTCCGTTCCAAACCCCATGGAGTTCACAGTGACGCCCGTGGTCGTCCTATGGGGACCTGGAGCGCCTGAGATCGACGGTGGATTCTCGATGGTGGATGATGTCCTTGTCGTGGAAGGCCGAAGCGGCCGAGCTTGGATTCGCCAACTCAGTGGAGACCGACTCCCTCGCACCACTTCTCGAACGGCTTCGAGGAAGCTAGAGAAGGCGCTCAAGGAGCGAGATGACGAGAGGATCGCGATGATGTTCGCTCCCGCCTTAGGGGCGGCGTCGTCCTCGGTTACCACCCGGACATGTATCGGTTCAGACAGCCAGGAGATCTAGCTCATTCCCAACCGAGGACAACCGAAAAGCCCAGATCGTGCTATTTCAGTAGTCTGCGATCATTCGAGGTCCGACCGAGACATCGCGCTCGACGATGCCGAGGCCCAAAGCCGATAGATAGGAGTCAGCGATGGCCAAGAGAGGCTTTCTTGCAGAGCTTCAGCATCAGAATCAAGTGGCCGCCAGGAAGCGCCAGCAAGCTGCAAACCAGGCAGCGCGAAATCAGGCGGCGGCGCAGCGTCGCTCGGAGCAGGCAGCGAGAGATGCAGAGCGCGCTCGGGTACAGAACGCCAGAGCGACGGCGGCAGACAAGAAGCGCTCTGAGCAAGAAGCCCAGCGTCTTCACGTCGAGGCGATGCAGGCAGATGCTGATTCTCTGAATGCAAAGCTGGCAAGCGACTACCACGACATCGATTCGCTTCTTGAGGCCACATTGAGTGCCGAAGTCTTCGTCGACCTCGAAACACTCCGGGTTATTGCCGAGCATCCTCCGTTCTCCGCACCCGGGCTGGAGGAACCCTTGGCTCCCCCTCAACCGGTGGTCGCTCCTCCGGAACCGAGGTTCACCGAGCCATCAGGCCCAACCGGACTCGGTTCGGTATTCGGCAAGAAGCACCACGCCGAGGAGGTGGCCAAGGCACGGGCCGAATTCGAAGTACTCCACCAGCAGTGGCAGATCGAGGCAGGCAAGGTGCCTGCAATCCAGTTACAGCAAATGCAAGCTCACCAACTGGCTGAGCAGGAACGCCTCGCCAAGCTCGCCGCCCTTCATGAGGCCTACGATGCTGAGTGTCAAGAACGTGTGCAAGCTGCGGAGAAGGCCAACCACACTCTGGACGCACTCATCACCGCTCTTCAACATGATGACGAGGACGCCGTCCAGGAATATGTCTCAATCGTGCTAGGGAACTCCGTCTACCCGGAGAGCTTTCCTGTTGCTCACGAATTCGGGTTCAATGCCGCGCTTAAGGAGCTCTCGTTGACCGTCACCATCCCTGGGCCCAGCTCCGTGTCGGACATTAAGGAATACAAGTACAACAAGACCAAAGACGAGATCGTCACGACAGTACTGACGCAGAAACAGGTGAGGGACCGTTACGCTGGAGCTGTCGAAGCCATTGCATTGCGGACGCTTCATGAGATCTTCGAAGCGGACCGAGACGGCCGGATCCAAACGATCTCGTTGTCCGTCGGAACCGAAGATGTGAGCCCGGCGACAGGTCAGATGTCTCGTACCCCGCTGGTAGCCGTTGCAGCTGACAGGGAGACATTCGGTGCTTTCGACCTGTCTAATGTCGTACCACACGCAACGCTGCTGCATCTCAAGGCGCTCGTCTCCAAGGACCCGCATGGTCTGGTCCCCATCGACGAGTCCAGGGGCGTTCGGGGAAAGTAATGCCCGACGGATTCATCTTCAATGCCCCCCCGAATTGGCCGGAACCTCCTCCAGGATGGGAACCACCTGCAGGCTGGATTCCGGACCCGAACTTTCCTCCCGCTCCCCCTGGATGGGTGTTCTGGCTACCAGCACCAGCACCAGCACCAGCACCAGCACCAGCACCAGCACCGCTGCTTCCAGTGCAGGCCCCGCCGTCAGTCGTACCTGAAGCAGAGGTGCAGAGCGCACCGGTAGCCGACATGGACGTGTCGCCCAAGATTGTGAATGAAGAGCTAGCCGCGGCCCTGCCCGATCAATCAAAGGACCCGGCTCAAGAACCAGATCTGAATCGCGATGGCCGAATGTCCGAAGATCTGGAGGCCCAGCTTGAAACACTCAAAGAAGAATTGGCATCAGCCAAAGCAGAACTGGTCCGAGTTACGGCCCAGCAAGTGGCCTCCCCGGCTTCGGACCTCGTCGATCTCGACGACGAGCGCGTTCTCCAGGAGGTGGGCATCTACCGCTACCACCATCCACTCGAGAACTCCGAGGAATACCGGGATCGGCTCCACGATTTGCAGGAACGCATCAAAGAGTCGGTGAAGGCCGGTGACGCGATTCTCGCCTCGGAGATGTTCACCTTCGATAACTCGCTAGCGAAAGGTCGAAGGATGACGAATGATCTCTCCAAACTGATGCTGAGGGCATACAATGCCGAGGCTGACAACTGCGTTCGTTCCCTACGCGCGGGTAATGTTGTGACAGCGACGAAGAGGCTAGAGGCATCGGTAACCTCGATCGCGAGGCTCGGCGCAATGATGGAAATGACCGTCAGCCCGAGCTACCACGCCATGCGCATCGAAGAGATAGAGCTGACTGCTGATTTCTTGATGAAAGTTCAGGAAGAGAGAGAACTAGCGCGCGAGGAACGTGAACGTCTTCGGGAAGAACGCAAGGTGACCCAGGAACTTGCTGCGGAACGCGAACGGCTCGACAAAGAACGTGCCCACTACCAGA
>JBKQRT010000353.1:0-10647 GCA_052143895.1 Acidimicrobiales bacterium
CCAGAACCGCAGCGCGATGCCACACCAGAGAAGGGCGAGCCCGAACCAGGCGGAGGCTGGACCGATCGCCGCCGCCGGCGCCACTCGCGAGAGCGCGACGGCCACGACGGCCCCGACCTCACCGGCGAGGCGGAGGATGGGCCGGCTGCCCCTGTCGGCCGTCACCCCTTCGGGTGGGTGGTTGGTGCTCTGTCGCAGCTCCAGCACCAGCAAGATGGCTCCAGTGCCCACCACGAGGACGCGAGCGACGTGAGGTACAGCAGCCAACGAGTGCACGAGCCGAACCTACATTCCGTGCGGTAGCCCGCGGCGGGCGCGCAACCCTGATGTTCCGGCGGCGCGGCGGCCCCCGCATGGTGTAGACCACCGGGCATGACCGACGAACAGGAGCCACGACGGGTGGTCTCGTCCGTCCAGGACGTGGTCGACCTCGTCGGCCTTCAGCTCGGCCCCAGCGACTGGCACACCATCACCCAGGACCACATCGACCGGTTCGCCGAAGCAACCGGCAACCCGGCGGCGAACCACGTCGACCCCGAATTCGCGGCGAGGACCCCCATGGGTGTGACCATCGCCTTCGGGATCCAGGTGCTGGCCATGACCACGCTGCTGCTCGGGGACCTCTGGGAGCTCCGCGGCGTGGTCAGCGGGGCCGACTGCGGGTCGAACAGGGTCCGGCACCTGGCGCCGGTCCCCGTCGACGGGCGGGTCCGGCTCACGGCCACCGTCGCCTCCGCCGAGCCCGTCGACAGCGACGGGGTGCGGATCGTCACCGACCTCGAGTTCGAGCTCGAAGGCGGGACACGGCCCGTCTGCGTCGCCCAGGTCGTCCACCTCTTCTGGTTCGCCACGTCGTAATCACGACCGCCGACCGCCGCGACCCGCGTCGTTGTGCCGTTCGGCGCTGGCGGTGCTCTGCGTCGCCGTCCTGATGGGGAACCTCGACAACACCATCTTGAACGTGGCGCTCCCGACCTTCGTCCTCCGCCTCCGAGCGACCACCGACCAGCTGCAGTGGATCGTCGACGCCATGGACTTCGGCGGGACGCTCCTCGTCGACGGCAGCCTCGCCGACCGTTTCGGCCGCAAGCGCCACTTCGTCATCGGTCTGGTCGTCTTCGGTGGGGGTTCGCTCGGCGCCGCCTTTTCCGGCAGTGTCGATCCGCTGATGGCGGGCGGTCATGGGCGCCGGGGCGGCCATGACCATCCCGTCGGGACTCTCTATCGTTAACGACCTGTTCCGCGACCCGGCCCAGCGCTCCCGAGCGGTCGGGGCGTGGTCGGGGACCATCGGGCTCGGCATCGCCGTCGGACCCGTGGCCGGCGGCCTCCTGCTCGCCCGCTTCTGGTGGGGTTCGGTGTTCCTGGTCAACCTCCCGGTCGTCGTGGTCAGCATCGTCGGCACGGCCCTCCTCGTCCCCGAGTCGCGCAACCGGGCCATGCGCCGCCCCGATCGGTGCGCTGCTCACAATGACCGGCCTGGGGCTCGTCCTGTGGGCGATCATCGAGGGCCCCGACCGGGGATGGCTGTCCACCAGCGTGCTCGGCGCCGGGCTGGCGGGGCTCGCGGTCATGGCCGCATTCGTGGCCTGCGAGCACCACATCGACCACCCGATGCTGCCGCTGGGGTTCTTCCGGTCGCGGCGGTTCAGCGTCGCCGTCGTGGCGGTGGCCCTCGGGGTGCTCGCACCGCTCGGCGGGCTGTTCATCCAGACCCAGTTCCTCCAATTCGGTCTCGGGTACTCGCCGCTCGGCGCCGGCATGTGCATCCTCCCCATCGCCGCCGTGCTTGCTGGCGGCGCGCTCACCGCGTCCCGGATCATCCGCCTCGTCGGTACCCGGTTCACCGCCGCGGCCAGCCTGCTGCTGCTCACCGGCGGTCTGGTCAAGCTCGCCGCCGTCTCGTCGATCACGACGACGTTCCCGCAGGTGCTGCCGGGCATGCTGCTCATGGGCCTCGGCGCCGGAGTGCTGCTGCCCACGGCCACCGACTCGGTCCTCGGCACCCTTCCGCGGGACGACGCCGGTGTAGGGTCGGCGACGATCACCACCGCTATCCAGGTGGGGGGTGCACTCGGTGTGGCCGTGCTCGGCAGCGTGGTCTCCACTCGCTACCAGGACGCACTGGAGCCCGCGCTGGCCGGGCGTCACATCCCGGAGGTCGCCCTCCAGGCCATCCTCGGCTCGCTCGGTGGCGCGTTGGCCGTCGCCCGCATCGTCGGCGGGACCCTCGGCGCCGCGCTGGCCCACGTCGCCCGTCACGGCTTCGCCCTCGGGTCACGCAGCGCGCTCCTCGTCGCCGCCGGCATCACCGGCGCCGGTATCGTGCTGGTGCTCGCCGCCCTGCCATCGCGGCCGTCGGCGGACTCCGGGGAGCGCCCGGGCCCGGAGGGTCCCGCCGCACCCGGCGCGTATCGCGCCCGTCAGCCGGCCGACGCCGCGACCGTCAGCCGGCCGGTGGCGCCGGCGCGCTGCCCGGCCCGGCGGGCATGACGACCGGTCGGTGATCACCACCAAGAGCCAGCACCTCCTCGAACCCCTCGGCCATGCACGTCATCAGGGCGTCGGGGTCTGGCACGGCGGCGGAGTCGATGGTGAAGCCGATGCAGCAGGTCCCCGCATAGGAGAGCAGCGTGACGTTCAGCGAGGCGCCGGTGGTGGGCCCGAAGGCGAAGTAGCCGGATACCGGCGCCCCGGCCAGGTAGATCGGGATGCCGACCCCGGGGACGTTGCTGGCCAGGAAGTCGACGTGCTTCAACATGCTGCCGACCACACCCGACGGGAGCAGGTTGAGCGTGCCGGCGATGGTGTTCGAGAGCGGCAGCGCCTCCTCACGGCGGGCGGCCCGGCACTCCCGGCCGGTCATCCGCACCCGGATGCCCGGGTCGGCCTCGTCGACCGGCACCTTGAAGCGCTCCAAGGTGATCCGGTTGCCACCGACCGGATCGTCCTCCCGCCGCATCGAGATGGGCATGGTGATCCGCAGCTCGTCGACAGGGGCGTCGTGGAGCTCGTGGTACCGGCGGAGGCCGCCGGTGACGGACGCCACGAATCCGTCGTTGACGGTGCCGCCCACCGCGGCCACCGCCCGTTTGAGGTCGGCGAGGTCCACCGCCATGGCGGCGAGATGACGGTCGAGGCCGCGCCCGGTCATCACCGGCGACAGGGTGTCCGACACCGGCTGCACCATCCGTCCCACCGACGTGACGGTGGCCACCACGTCGGACGTCGTCCGGAGCGGGTGGCGCGCCGCCCGGGCGGCGGCGGGGACCGCACCGGCGATCCCCTGACGGGTCGTCTCGAGCACGCGGTGGCAGTCGTAGAGCAGCGAGTCGCCGATGAGCCGGAGGAGACCGGGCGCCCGGTTGTCGGCCGGTGGTTCCGGCACCTCGTCGACGGCACCGGCCTCGGCGGTGGCCTCGAAGACCAAGAGGGCGAGCTGCATGCCGCCCACTCCGTCGGTCATCGAGTGGTGGACCTTCATCACCAGCGCCGCCCGGTCGCCCTCCAACCCTTCCACCAGCGTGAATTGCCAGAGGGGACGTGACTGGTCGAACCCGCTCATCGCCTCGACCCGGGCGAAGTCGATGACCGTCTCCGGGGTGTGCGGCGCCGGCGCCGCGATCCGGCGCAGGTGGAAGCTCAGGTCGAAGTCGGTGTCCACCCAGCGGGGGGTGGCCAGGTGCCCGGGGGGCTCGACCAGGCGCTGGCGGAAGCGCGGCGCCAGCCGGGTGGCCCGCTCGAGGCGGGCGGCGACCACCTCGAAGTCAGCGCGCCGGTCCAGCCAGGCGATGGCCAGGATGGTCGATCGCAAGCCCGGGTCGTGCTCCATGTACCAGGTGAAAGCGTCCGTGTCCCGCATGAACAGTTCGGTTTGTTCACCCATGACTCCCCCGAGCGCTCGCTCCTCGAGGTCGAACCTAGGAGCGGTCGCGGGCGGCGGTTAGGGCCGAAGGTCCCCATTCAGGGACCCGGCGCCCGCGGATCGGGGCCGACCGGGGGCGCCGACCGCGGCCGCAGCACGGCCGGGGGCGTATGGTTCGGGGAGAGGCCCGAGGGACCGGGGGAGGGTCGTGGACCGACTGAGCGCGCTGGATGCGGAGTTCCTCCATCTCGAGGACGGAATCGCCCATATGCACATCGCCGGGGCCTGTGTGTTCGCCGACCCACCGCCCACGCTGGCCGATGTGGCGTCGTTGATCGACTCGAAGCTCCACCTCATCCCCCGCTATCGCCAGCGCGTCCGCGCCGTCCCGCTGGAGTTGGGGAGGCCGGTCTGGGTGGACGATCCCCATTTCGACCTCGGCTACCACCTCCGCCACACCGCCCTGCCCGCCCCCGGCGACGAGGCCGCCTTCAACCGGTTCATGGGCCGGATCATGTCCCAGCCCCTCGACCGGGAACGGCCGCTGTGGGAGACGTGGCTCGTCGAGGGGCTCGAGGGCGGACGGTGGGCCCTGGTGTTCAAGATCCACCACTGCATGGTGGACGGCATCGCCGGCGTCGAGCTGCTCATCGCGCTGCTGGACGTGACGCCGACCACGGCGATCGGGGAGCCACGACCCTGGACGCCCGCTCCTGAGCCCTCCGGGGTCGCCAAGGTGCTCGACGCCTGGAGCGGCTTGCTCGCCGGCGCCTGGGACGAGGTCCGGGGCATCCCGACGGCGATCACCCACCCGGTCGAGGCGGGAAAGACGGCCGCGGCCACCGCCACCGGTTTGGTCCGTCTGCTGCGCCGACTGGCGCCGACCCCACCGCTGTCGATCGAAGGATCGATCGGCCCGCACCGGGTGTGGGCCCACGCCGTGGGGAGCCTGGCCGACGTGAAGGCGGTCCGCTCCGTGTTCGGCGGCACCGTCAACGACGTCGCCCTGGCCGCAGTGGCCGGCGGGTACCGGGCGCTGCTGCTCGGTCGGGGCGAGGACGTGGACCGGGCCGTCGTCCGGTCGTTGCTGCCCGTCTCCACCCGGCACGACGACGGCCGGGGCGTGCCGGACAACCGGGTGTCGGCCCTCCTCTACGACCTACCGGTACAGATCGCCGACCCGGTCGAGCGGCTCGAGCTCGTCCACCGCCAGCTGCTCGAGCTCAAGGCGTCCCACATCGCCGATGCCGCCGAGGCCGTCACCTCGATCACCGACCTCGTCCCGCCGATGATGCTCGGTGGCGTGAGCCGTCTGGCTGTCCGATCCGCCGGCCGCCTCGGTCAGCGTTCGCTGACCACGGTCACCACCAACGTGCCGGGCCCCCAGTTCCCCCTCTACTGCCTCGGCCACCAGATGGAGGAGTACCTCCCGTTCGTCCCGATCAGCCACGGGGTCCGGATCGGGACCGCCATCCTCTCCTACAACGGGAAGCTCTGCTTCGGCTTCACCGGCGACTACGGATCGGTCCCCGACATCGACACCCTGGCGTCGGCCACAGCCGCCGAGCTCGCAGAGCTGCGCGAGCGAGCGGCGGCCGCCGCCTGACCGCCTGACCGCCGGGCCGCCGGGCCGCCGGGCCGCCGCCCCGTCCTACGCCACGACCCCCTCGATGGACAGGAGGGCGCGCTTGACCGGCAGGCCGCCGCCGTAGCCGCCGATGCCCGTGCCGGCGAGCACCCGGTGGCACGGCACGATGATCGGGACCGGGTTCCTCCCGTTGGCCTGCCCCACGGCCCGGGGCCCCTTCGGACGACCGACCCGCCGGGCCAGCTCCCCGTAGGAGATGGTCTCGCCGTAGGGGATCCGGCTCAGCTCGGCCCACACCTGGCGCTGGAACTGGGTGCCGTCCAGCCGGAGGGGGACGTCGAAGTTCGTCCGCGCACCGGCGAAGTACTCCTCGAGCTCGACGGCGGTCTGTTCGAGCACGGGACTCGGCCGGTGGTTGCTGCCGGCGGCCTGCTTGGGATCGTTCGGCAACCAGATCCCGATCAGGACGTCACCGTCGCCCTCGAGCACGAGCCGGCCGACGGCCGTGTCCAGGGGAAGGGTGGAGGTGGTCATGCGGCATCACGTCCTTTCGTCGGTACTCGGGTCGTCCGCGGGTGGTCGCCCGGCAGCGACGGCAGCGACCAGAGGTGGGTCATGGCGTAGCTCCGCCACGGGCGCCATCCCTCCGACGCGTCGCGGAGGGCCGTGTCCCCCGGAAGGCCGAGCAGTTCGGCCGCACGCCTGATGCCGAGGTCGGTGGGCAGGAAGGCGTCCGGGTCGCGCAGGGCGCGCATGGCCACGTACTCGGCCGTCCACGGACCGATGCCGGGCAGTGCCACCAGCTTCGCCCGCAGCTCGGCTGGATCGCTCCCGGGATCGATGACCACCGACCCGTCCGCCACCGCCGCGGCCAAGGCGACGACCGCCCGCCGCCGGCCGGCCGGCATGGCCAGCAGCCCCGGATCATCGGCGGCAGCAGCGGCGAGTTCGGCCGGTTCGGGAAACAGGTGGGTGACGCCCTCGACCGGTTCGGCGAGCGGCGTACCCGCGCCAAGGACCAGCCGCCCGGCCACGGTGCGGGCACCGGCGACCGACACCTGCTGGCCGATGATCGCCCGCACCGCCAGCTCGAACCCGTCCACCGTCCCGGCCACCCGCAGGCCCGGGGCGGCCGCCACCAGCGGCCCGAGCCGCGGATCGGCACCGAACACGTCGACGACGGCCACCGGGTCGGCGTCGAGATCGAGCAGTTGCCGACAGCGTGACACGGCGGTGGTGAGGTCCCGCTGATCGGTCAGCCGGAGGTCGGCGTCGACGAACACCGGTCCCGACCCGTCACCCGGGTGCCCGGTCAGCGTCACCATCCCGTGGCCGTGGGGCAGCCGGAGGCTGCGACGGTAGACCCCGTCGTCGGCCGACTCGATGCCGGGTACGGCGCGCGCCCCGAGAAAGCGGAGCAGTGCCACGGGATCGAACGGCCGGCGCGCCGGGAGGCGGAGGCGGATACCCCCGGCGTCCCCTGCTCCCCGTCCACCCGGGCCGGACCGGGCCACCCGGCGGCGCAGCCCGGTCGGCGTGTCGGCGAAGATCTGGCAGATGGTGTCGTTGCACTGGCGGACGCTGGCGAACCCGGCGGCGAAGGCCACCTGCGAGACGGGGAGGTCGGTGGTCTCGAGCAGGACCCGTGCCGCCTGGCCGCGCTGGGCGCGGGCGATGGCCAGTGGGCCGGTCCCGACCTCGGCGGTCACCAACCGGTTGAGCTGGCGCACGCTGTAGCCAAGGCGCCCGGCCAGCCCGTCGACCCCCTCCCGGTCCACGACGCCGTCCTGGATGAGTCGCATGGCCCGGGCGACGACGTCGGCCCGCAGGTTCCACTCCGGCGATCCGGGACTGGCGTCCGGCCGGCACCGCAGGCAGGCCCGGAAGCCGGCCTGTTGGGCGGCGGCCGAGGAGGCGTAGAAGCGGACGTTCTCCCGTCGGGCGGCGCGGGCCGGACAGCTCGGGCGGCAGTAGATGCCGGTGGAGGTCACGCCCACGAAGAACCATCCGTCGAAGCGGGCGTCCTTCGCCTGTGCCGCCTGGTAGCAGCGGTCCGGATCCTCGATCACCCACGCATCGTGCCACGGTGGCCGCCCGATGACCGGCGGGAATCGGACATGGTGGTCCGGGAGCGGTCACTCGGCGGCGGCCGTCACTCGGCGGCGATGGCCGCCAACACGTCGAGCCTGGCCGCCCGGCGCGCCGGCCAGCTGGCGGCGACCAGGCCGAGGAGTGCGGAGAGCACCAGGAAGACGATCAGGCTGCTGACGGGGACCACGATGTCGGTGATGCCCTGCTGCTTGAGCGACGAGGCGAACGACACGCCGAGGGCGGTGCCCACCACGACCCCGATGACGGCGCCGAACACGGCCAGGATCACCGACTCCGAGCGGATCATCGCCCGCACCTGACGGCGTTTCATCCCGACCGCCCGGAGCAGTCCGATCTCGTGGGTGCGTTCGAACACCGAGAGCATGAGGGTGTTGACGATGCCGATGAGGGCGATGACCACGGCCAGGGCCAACAGCGCGTAGACCAGCCCCAGCAACTGGTTGACCTGGGCCTGCTGGGACTTCTCGAAAGCCGCCCGGGTCTGGACCTGGACGTTCGGGTAGGCGGCCAGTCCGCGGTCGAGGGCCGGGCCGGTGCCGGTCGACCCCGGGCGGGCCCGCACCAGCACCGCCACCGGCAGATGGTTGTCGTAGTGCGAGAGGAAGAACCCGTCTCCGACCAGGAAGCTGCCGAGGAGGGCGTTCGGCTTGAAGATCCCGCCGATCCGCATGGTCGAGCTCCCCGTCTGGGCGAACTTGACCGGGACCACCGAGCTGACCGCCAGGTGCTTCTGCGTCGCCGTGGTCGTGTCGATGAGGAGCTGGCCGGCGGCGAGGGCGGGGGCGCCGGACCCGCTGTCCATCCGGAGGATCACCGTCTCGGGCAGGTGCTGCGGCGAGACCGCCGTGAGGGTCGACAGCGCCCCGCGGAACTCGAACTCCCCGGCATATACGGTCGAGACGGTGGCGACGCCCGGCACGACGGAGGCGGCCGTCGCCACCGAGTTGCTGAACCCGCCTGCACCCTGCCCGGTGGCGGTGATGATGTAGTCGGCGCTCACCGCCTGGTCCACGCTGCTCGTCGCCGACTTGGACAGGGACGCCCCGAACACGGCGATGGTGGACACCAGGGCGAGGCCGACCATCAGGGCCGACGAGGTCTGTGCGGTGCGGCGGGGGCTGCGCATCGAGTTCTCCCGGCCCAACCGGCCGGAGATGCCGAGCAGCGTGGCCAGCGGGCGGCCGAGCGCACTCGACAGCGGTCGGGCGACAATCGGCGCCAGCATCCCGATGCCGATGAAGATGGCCGCCGCCCCCACGCCGACCAGCTGGATGGCGGGTGCGCCGAGCCCGATGGCGAGCACGGCCACGCCGGCGACGGTGAGCACGCCGCCTACGGCGATCCGGCGCCGTGACGACTCCTGCTGGTCCGAGCGGTAGTCGGCCAGGGCGGCCACCGGTGGGATGCGCACGGCCCGGCGGGCCGGGCTGACGGCGGACACCACGGTGACCCCGACGCCGACGATGAGGGCGGCGACCACGGTGCGGGACTCGAAGACGAGGGGCCCAGACGGCAGCGTGATACCGAAGCCCTTGAGCAGCTGCTCGAGCCCGACGGCGGCCAGCACGCCGAGCCCGAGGCCGACCAGTGAGGCCACCGTGCCGAGGATGGCCGCCTCGGCCAGGACGGACCTGAACACCTGGCGCCGACTGGCGCCCACGATCCGCAGCAGGGCGAGCTCCCGGGTCCGCTGACCCACGATGATCGAGAACGTGTTGAAGATGGTGAAGGCGCCGACGAACAGGGAGATGAAGGCGAACACCAACAGGGCCGTCGAGAAGAAGGACAGGGCCTGGTTGATGTCGTTCGTCTGCTCGTTGGCCACCGTCTGACCCGTCACTACCTCCACCCCGGCCGGCAGGGCCCGGGCGATGGCCCGCTGCACGCTCGCCTTGTCGGCTCCCGGAGCGGCCAGAACGTCGATGGCGTCGTACCGGCCGGTGAGCCCGAACAGGTGTTGGGCGGTGGGAAGGTCGAAGGCGGCCAGGGTCGCACCGGCCAGGTTGTTCGCGGTGCCGAACGTCGCGACGCCGGTGACGGTGAAGGTCTGGGGTGGCCCCTCGAGCAGGATCCGCACGCGCTCGCCCACGTGGAAGTGGTACTTCTGGGCGGTGCCCTGGTCCATGACCACGTCGTCGGGCGTGGTGGGGGCGGTACCGGTGGCCAGCCGGAGCGCCGACAGTTGCGGGTTGGGGACGTAGGACACCCCGAGGGTCGGCGCCCCGCCGGTGATGATGGCCTTGCCGTCGGGTGCCACGAACTGGGCGTAGCCGCTGACGGTCCCCTCGGCGTAGGAGACCCCGGGCACGGCGCGCACCGTGGTCACGATCGAGTCGGGGATCGGCTTGCGGACGGCACCCTGGCCCGTCCGGCCGGTGAAGGCGGCCGTGCCCCGGACCTCGAAGTCGACGTGCTGGTAGATGTTGCCGAACAGCGTGGTGAAGGTGTTGTGAAGGGTGTCGGTCAGGACCAAGGTGCCCGAGATGAACGTGACCCCGAGCACGATGGCCAGTGCCGTGAGCACCAGCCGCAGTTTGTGGGCCAGGAGGCCCTTGATGGTCACCTTCCACATCTCAGCTGCCCAGCTGCTTCATCCGCTCAAGCACGGTGTCCGGGGTCGGCGACCGGAGCTCACCGACCACCTTGCCGTCGGCCAGGAACACCACCCGGTCGGCGTAGGACGCTCCTCGGGGGTCGTGGGTGACCATGACGATCGACTGGCCGAGCTCGGTGACCGAGCGCCGCAGGAACCCCAGCAACTCGGCCGACGAGTTCGAGTCGAGGTTGCCGGTGGGCTCGTCGGCGAAGACGAGCCCCGGACGCCCGATGAGGGCCCTGGCGCAGGCGGCGCGCTGTTGCTGGCCGCCCGACATCTCGCTCGGGCGGTGCGACAGACGGTCCCCGATCCCCAACTGGGCCACCAGGTAGTCGAACCACGCCCGGTCCACCTTCGCGCCGGCGAGGTCGATGGGCAGGGTGATGTTCTCACCGGCGGTCAGGGTCGGGACAAGGTTGAACGACTGGAAGACGAAGCCGATCCGGTCCCGCCGCATCTGGGTCAGGCCGGCATCGTCGAGCAGCC
>JBKQRT010000354.1:0-6705 GCA_052143895.1 Acidimicrobiales bacterium
GGCCCCACCCCCCCGCCCACGCTCGCGTCTGGACGCCGGACGCCTCCTGCTTCACCGTCACCGAGCGACGCCTGTGGCCCGTACGCCCGCCCACACGCCTCGACCCACACCCCACGCTCGTGCGCACGGCCGCCCGATGCGCCCGCCCGCGTGCCCCGTCTGTCAGCGCACCTTCGTCAGGGTGTCAATCGGGTGACCCGACCCGGTGCCAACCGAAGTGGTCCAGCGGGCCGTGGCCCTTGCCGAGATGCCACTCGGCACCCCCGACGAGGGAGCGGTGGACGAACTCCTTGGCTGCGGCGACTGCGGCCGGCACATCGGCGCCGGAGGCGAGGAGGGCGGTGATGGCCGAGGAGAGCGAACACCCGGTTCCGTGGGTGTTGGCCGTGTCGACGCGGTCGGCGGCCAGCGTGGTCATTTCCGAACCGTCAAACAGGACGTCGGCGACCTGTGGGGGCGCGGTCTCCGGATCGTGCGGCTCGACCCCCGGGAGGTGGCCGCCCTTCACCAGCACATAGGCCGGACCAAAGGCATGGATGCGCCGGGCGATGTCGCCCATGGCCTCGACGTCCCGTACCGAGGTCGGGTCGACGTCGGCCAGCAGGGCCGCCTCCCAGAGGTTCGGAGTCGTGACGAGGGTGTGGGGGAGCAGGAGTCGCCGGTAGGCGTCGACGCCCTGGCCGTCCAGGAAGATCCGACCGGTCGAGGCGACCATCACCGGGTCCACCACCAACTGGGGGAGGTCGCCGTGGGCCGCCCGGCGGCCGACGACCTCGACGACCTCGGCGCTGCCGAGCATTCCCGTCTTGACGGCAGCCACCCGGAAGTCCTCGAACACCGCGGCGATCTGAGCGTCGATCATCGGCACGGGAATCAGGTGGACCTCCTGCACGGCCGTGGTGTTCTGGGCGGTGACCGCTGTCACGGCTGTGGTGGCGAACACGCCGAGCGCGGCCATGGTCTTGATGTCGGCCTGGATGCCGGCGCCGGCCCCCGAATCGGAGCCGGCGATGCTGAGCGCCACCGGAGGGTCGACCCGCCCGCTCACCGGCCGACCATCCCGTCGAACGAGCTCGAAGCCTCGGCGTGGTAGCGCTGGGGGATCCTGCCAGCCCGTCGGGCCGACCGTCCGGCGGTCACCGCCTCCCGCATGGCCCTCGCCATCAAGCCGGGCCGGCGAGCCCGGGTGACTGCCGAGGCCACCAGCACGGCGTCGCACCCGAGCTCCATGGCCCGGCAGGCGTCCGATGCCGTGCCGATGCCGGCGTCGAGGACGACCGGGACCCCGGTCTGCTCCACGATGAGCTCGATGTTGTGCGGGTTCCGGATGCCGAGACCACTCCCGATCGGCGCGCCCAACGGCATGACCGCCGCGCAGCCGGCCTGCTCCAGTCGTCGGGCGGCGACAGGGTCGTCGCTGCAGTAGGGCAGGACCACGAACCCGTCGTCGACGAGCTCCTCGGCGGCCGCCAGCAGTTCGACGGTATCGGGAAGGAGCGTGCGGTCGTCGCCGATGACCTCGAGCTTCACCCAGTCGGTCTCGAAGGCCTCGCGGGCCAACTTGGCGGTCAGGATGGCGTCCGACGCGGTGAAGCAGCCGGCGGTGTTGGGCAGCACCTGGATCCCCAATTCGTCGAGGAGGTCGACCAGCGAGTGGCGGGTGGTGGGATCGACCCGCCGGACGGCCACGGTGGCCAGTGCCGTACCGGATTCGACGAGCGCCTCGCGTAAGGACTCGGGGCTCGCCATCCCGCCCGTTCCGAGGAGCAGCCGCGATCCGACGACCCGGCCGGCCACGGTGAGGTCGTCGCACCCGGACGGGGACCCGACGGCGCCGGCCGTGGTCGGGTCGTCGGCCCCCACGCCGACGCCAGCGCCTTCGGTGTCAGTGCGCGGAGCCATCGCGTCCACGGTACCGCCGCCACGGGCTTGGTGGTCCAGCGCTCCGGTCGGTCGTCCTCACACCCCGGCTCGTGCCGGCCCCGTGCGCCATTCCTAGCCGCCAGCGGCTGCAGTGACGATCTCGAATCGATCGCCCGCGGTGATCTCGGTCTTCTCCCAGCGGCTCCTCGGGACGACGTCACCGTTGCGGGCCACGGCGATGCCGCGCGGCGACGGGCACCACCGGGCCACGAGATCGGCGACGGTGGTCCCGGTCGGGCCGTCCCAGGCCTCACCGTTGACCGTGACCGTGACCGTGACCGGGGTCACCGGGGGCTCCTCGACGGCCCAGCGGTGGCCGACCGGCCCTCTCCCATGCCGACCGGCCCGTCCGGTCCGGCGCCGGCGGGTGCGACCGCCGAGGGGCCCCCCGACGCGAACCGGCCGGGAGCGAACGGCTCGAACGACGGACGGGAACGGCCCGCATCGGGCGGAGCGCCGACCAGGACCCGGACCACCTCGTCGGCCGTGACCGGTGCGAGGAGGATGCCGTTGCGATAGTGGCCAGTGGCCACCACCAGGCCCTCCACGCTCGTCGCGCCCACGATGGGCGCGTTGTCCGGCGATCCGGGCCGAAGTCCGGTGGTGGTGTCGACCAGCTCGTACTCGTCGATCGACGGGACGAGCCGCCGGGCGTCGTCGAGGAGATCTCCGACGGCACGCACCTGCACCGTGAGGTCATATCCCTTCTCCTCGACGGTCGCCCCCACGACCACGGATCCGTCCGACCGGGGCACGAGGTAGCAAGTCCTCCCGTGGACGAGACCCCGCACGGTGCGCTGCAGCCTGGGACCGTGCTCGGGGCTCTGCAACCGCAGGGTCAGGCCCTTGACCGGCCGCACCGGTGGGACCGTGCCGGGCGGCATCCCCTCGAACTGGCCGGAGCGGGCACCGGCCGCCACCACGCCGGCCCTGGTCGGAAGTCGGTCGCCGGCACGGAGCACGACCCCGGACACCCGGTCTCCGGTCAGCTCCACACCGGAGACCTCGTCCTCGAGGAAGGAGACACCGTGAGCCCCGCAGGCGGAGATGAGGGCCACCGCCACCCGACGGTTGTCCACCTGGTGGTCCTCAGCGAGGTACACGCCACCCCGCACACCGGGTGCCAGCAAGGGTTCGAGCTCCCGGCACTCCCGAGCCGAGAGGCGCCGGGCGTCCAGACGGAGCTCCTGCTGGAAGGTGAGCAGATCATCGGTGGCGACCCGGTCTGAGGCGTCGACGGCCACCAGCAGGGTCCCGGTGGCCTGATAACCGACCGACCTGCCGGAGGACTCCTCGAGCTCTCGGGCGAACCGGGGCCAGGCCCGAGCCGCCTCCAGGTTGAGGGCGGTCAGCGCCGACTCGCCGAAGTGCGCCTCCCCGGCCGGAGCCAACATGCCCGCCGCGGCCCAGGTGGCACCCCGCCCGGGGCGGGGGTCGACGACCGTGACGGCCAACCCCCGGGCGGCCGAACGCCAGGCGATCGACAGCCCGATGATCCCGCCGCCGATCACCACCACGTCCGCGGATGCCCTGGTCGCCACGAGTCCATGCTATGGGTGGCCCGGATCCGTGGGGGTGCTTCCGGCGATGGTCGCCGGAAGAGGTGGATCCCGTTTGATCCCGTCCGGTCCTGTCGGACCGGCGCGGGGCGCGTGTAAGATCTTCGGACTACGCATGGGCCAACGTCGTCCCGGGCGGCCAGATTCACTTCCCTTGTTGGAGCGACCCGATGACGACCTCTTCTCGACCTCACGGCGACGTCCGCCCACCCTCGGGCATCACGTTGGTGGCCGCGCCCCAGCGGCGGTCGTCCCCATCGGCGACGTCCCGACCGGCGGCGTCCCGATCGACTGCGCCCGGACCGGCGGGGCCCGGCCCGGGCGCACCCTCCGCCCCGCCGTCGGCTCCTGTCGGTGGTCTCTACGACCCCCGGTTCGAGCACGACGCCTGCGGCGTGGCGCTCGTGGCCGACCTCGAGGGGCGGCCGACCCACACGCTCGTGCGCCAGGCCATCTCCGCCCTCGAGCACCTAGCCCACCGGGGCGCGACGGGCAGCGAGGAGGACAGCGGTGACGGTGCCGGCATCCTCATCCAGGTCCCCCATGAGTTCTATGCCGACGTGGTCGACCTCGAACTTCCCGAGCGTGGCCACTACGCCACGGGTATCGCCTTCTTGTCGCGCGACGCCGACGAGGCGTCGGCAGCCAGGTCGGCCATCGGCAAACTGGCCGGTGAGGAGGGCCTGGCAGTCATCGGATGGCGTGACCTCCCGGTCAACGCCGGCTCGCTGGGATCCATCTCCGAGGCGGCGATGCCGTCGATGCACCAGCTCTTCGCGGCCCAGTCGCCGGGCACGTCGTTGTCCGGCGACGACCCCGCCCTGGCCGTCGACCGCCTGGCCTTCGTCCTGCGGAAGCGGGCCGAGCACGAGATCGACCAGTGCTACTTCGCCTCGCTGTCCGCCAGAACCATCACCTACAAGGGGATGCTCACGTCGCATCAGCTGGTCGAGTTCTTCCCCGACCTGTCCGACGAGCGACTGATCAGCGGGCTCGCCCTGGTGCACTCGCGCTTCTCGACCAACACCTTCCCGTCGTGGCCGCTGGCCCACCCCTACCGCTACCTGGCCCACAACGGGGAGATCAACACCCTGGCCGGGAACCGCAACTGGATGCGGGCCCGCGAGGCCCTGTGCGCCTCCGACCTCATTCCGGGGCTCGAGCGGTCCTTCCCCATCGTGACCGCCGGCGCCAGCGACTCGGCTTCGTTCGACGAGGTGCTCGAGCTGCTCCACCTCGGGGGCCGCCCGCTGCATCACGCCGTCCTCATGATGATCCCGGAGGCCTGGGAGAACCACCGCACCATGGACCCGGCCCGCCGGGCCTTCTACCGCTACCACGCCTCGCTGATGGAACCGTGGGACGGTCCGGCGGCCGTGGCGTTCACCGACGGAACCGTGATCGGGGCGGTCCTCGACCGCAACGGGCTGCGTCCGGCCCGCTACTGGGTGACCGACGACGGGCTGGTGGTGCTGGCCAGCGAGGTCGGCGTGATCGATCTGCCGCCCGACAAGGTGGTCCGCAAGGGCCGGCTGCAGCCCGGTCGGATGTTCCTGGTCGACACGGCGGCGGGCCGCATCGTGGACGATGACGAGATCAAGTCGACGCTGGCAGCGGAGCACCCCTACGCCCAGTGGCTCGACGACGGTCAGATCGAGCTCGAGGACCTCCCGCCGCGGACCATGCTCACCCCGCAGCATGCGTCCGTCGTCGGTCGCCAACGCCTCTTCGGTTACACCAACGAGGAGCTGCGCCTCATCCTCCAGCCCATGGCGAAGACCGGGGCCGAACCGATCGGCTCGATGGGGACCGATACCGCCATCGCCGTGCTCTCCGAGCGTCCGCGGCTCCTGTACGACTACTTCACTCAGCTGTTCGCGCAGGTCACCAACCCGCCCCTCGACGCCATCCGGGAGGAGCTGGTCACTTCCCTCGCATCAACCCTGGGCCCGGAGGCCAACCTGTTGGAGCCGACCGCCGACTCGTGCCGGCAGATCGTGCTGCCGATGCCCGTCATCGACAACGACGACCTGGCCAAGCTGCTCTACGTGAACGAGGACGGCAGCACCCCGGGCTTCCGGGCGTTCGCCATCGACGGCCTGTTCGAGGTGGCGGGTGGAGGCGAGGCGCTCCGGTCGGCCATCGAGGACGTGCGGGCGCGGGTCAGCGCGGCCATCGCCGAGGGGGCGGACGTGATCGTGCTGTCCGACCGGAACTCGACCGCCGAGCTGGCGCCGATCCCGTCGCTCCTGCTGGTGTCGGCCGTCCACCACCACCTGGTGCGGGAGCGCACCCGCACCCAGGTCGGACTGGTGGTGGAGTCCGGTGACGCCCGGGAGGTCCACCACATGGCGCTGCTCAAGGGATTCGGTGCTGCGGCCATCAACCCCTACCTGGCCTTCGAGACCGTCGAGGACATGATCGCTTCGGGCGAGCTGAGCGGGGTGACGCCCCGCCAGGCGCAGCGCAACTACATCAAGGCGGCGTCGAAGGGCATCATCAAGGTCATGTCGAAGATGGGGATCTCGACGGTGGCGTCCTACACCGGCGCCCAGGTGTTCGAGGCGGTCGGCCTGGCCGCCGACGTCGTGGATGAGTACTTCACCGGCACCGTGTCGCGGATCGGCGGCGTGGGGCTCGACGTCCTCGCCGAGGAGGTGGCCCGGCGCCACCGCCTCTCCCGTCTCGACCGGCCGACGGAGCTCGCCCACCGCGAGCGGGAGGTCGGTGGCGAGTACCAGTGGCGGCGCGAGGGCGAGATCCACCTGTTCAACCCGAGGACCGTGTTCAAGCTGCAGCACGCCACCCGCTCGAAGCGCTACGAGGTGTTCAAGGAGTACACCGCTGCGGTCGATGACCAGGCGACCCAGCTGGCCACCCTCCGCGGGCTGATGCGGCTGAGGGCCGGCGTGCTGCCCCCCGTGCCGCTCGACGAGGTCGAGCCGGCCTCAGCCATCATCGCCCGGTTCTCGACCGGCGCGATGTCCTACGGGTCGATCTCGGCCGAGGCCCACGAGACCCTGGCCATCGCCATGAACAACATCGGCGGTCGCTCGAACACCGGGGAAGGCGGCGAGGACCCGGAGCGCTTCACCCCCGACGCCAACGGGGACCTGCGCCGCAGCGCCATCAAGCAGGTCGCCTCGGGTCGCTTCGGGGTCACCTCCGAGTACCTGGTCAACGCCGACGACATCCAGATCAAGATCGCCCAGGGGGCCAAGCC
>JBKQRT010000355.1:0-18921 GCA_052143895.1 Acidimicrobiales bacterium
GTCTCCAAACCCAAATGTCGTCGTCCACGCAGGCCACCTGACACTGGCCAACATCCCCAACTACTGCTTGTGAGCCCCCCAAGTCTGTTGGAAAGAACCCGATAGACCGCCCTGGGAGAGTGCCCCCCAACATTCACCGGGAAGGTGGCCCATAACGTCGACCACCGCAGGAAGGATTTGACGCTCCGAATCGGCGATCCCGGATTCTCGCGGGACGTCCACTCCGCGGACATCTTCTGTCGCCAGGTACGGATTCGACGGTGAGCGCCGTACCGTCGATCTGGGCGGCACCGCGTCCCGTCGAGTCTGGCGCTGGGGCTTGCAGATGGAACCCTCGGCGCTGGCCACTCGCGTCCCCACAAACGATAGAAGAGTCGTTCTGCCTATCCACCAGTCGACGCCTTCCGCCGACGTCCACCAGCACGGGACGCCAAGAGAACTGCTGAAGATCAGCAGGTCACGTGGAGGACAGCATTGGTGCCTTCCGAGCCTTTCTCCAGCAGCGCGATGGCATCGGCGGTCGGCAAGGCCACGAGTTCCACGCCGCGCCTCTCAGCTTCTCGCCTCAGCTCCGGGACAAGCGGGAGCGCGCCTTGTGCTCCGGTCCCGACCACGAGACGACGGCAGTCCCACGGGATCTTCTCAGAGAGCGACAGCGGCGTGTGACCATACGCGGCGCGGAGCGGTCGGGACGCCTTCTTGTCGCGCTTTCGGATAACGCCCCTGTCGAGCACCACGTCGTGGTCGTAGGTCTTGCCGTCGATTTGAATCGAGCCGAACGCGAAACCCCGGAAGCGCATCGCCTCTGAGTCTCCTCCTGGCCGTGCTCGATGTCCATCCGCCCGGGTGGCATCGGTGAAGGACCACGAGTCGATTCGACTCCTCGCGGCGCGAACAGAACGGGCGGCCTTGGTCGGCAGCGGCCAACACCCGGTTGTGCCGCTCGCGCACCATATTCGGCGTTCCGTATGTGCTCTTCGCCCACCGCCCAGGGGCGGTCAAGCACGCAAACGTTGGTTGACGCGGCATTAGATTCGAATCCCATTGCCGCTTGGTCCGCCCGAGGGGAAGACTCATCCTCTCGGAGTCGATGTCCCTGCTCGAGGGTCAGGCTCCCCCGGAACTGAACTCCTCCATACGGTGCTGGGAGGTCGCTCGCTGAGCGTCTATTCCTGCCGGGTTCCACATCGGACGTTCAGACGAACTAGAACGTCCTCATGGACCCTCAATTGAAGAAAGTCGCTCTCCGCTCGATCACCTATGGGCTCTACGTCCTCACTGCTCGAGACGGTAACCAGGTTGGGGCAGCCGGGATCAACTGGCTCACGCAGAGCTCATTCGACCCACCACTCGTGGTGGTCGCCGTCAAGACCGACACCGACTCGCATCCGCTCATCCAGAGCAGCGGAAAGTTCGCCGTCTGCGTCCCATCCGAAGAGCAACTCGACATCGTCAAGGCCTTCTTCAGGGCCACCACGCTCGAGCACGGAAAGCTCAACGGGTACAATGTCGAGGACGGCCCGGAGACTGGGTGTCCTCTTCTGATTGACCTTCCCTACTGGTGGGAGGCCAGCGTTCGAGAGACCGTCGGGGGCGGAGATCACACGATCTTCGTCGCAGAGGTCATCAACGCGGGTGTCCGAGATGCGGAGGCTGTTCCCCTAGGGCTCCGCTCTACGGGAATGAACTACGGGGGTTGAGAATGCGACCCCCGTCTCGCGCGCACGGGAAGCCTGACCCGCTTCATCGAACAGACCGGATGACGCCACTCCGTTTCTGCACCGGCCGCCTCGTAGGGGTTCGAATTGCGCCATTCGCCTCGGTTGGCGAACGGCAACCAAATATGGCCCGTGAACAGGGACATCGTTGTAGTTCCTACAACTCCGTGGAGGATATGGGACTATGTTCTGACCCCTCTTCTGACGAGCAGGCCCTGGTGACGCAAGAACGGCGTCCCAATCCTCCCAGCGCCATCAGGAGGCGGCACCGTGCACCCGGGTGTGACCGCTATCCTGGGTGCCACGGTGCTGATGGATGATTCATCGGGCTGACTGCGGACGATGGCGCTCGTCCCGTCCAGCTACCTACTTGACGGCCACCTCGACGACCTTCACGACGACGAGGATGAGGGCCACCGCGAGGTAGCCGCGCAGGGTCCCGAGGCCGATCTTACGCTGCAACGACATCATGGGCCGCGCCAGGTTGGCCGGCGCAGGCATCCTGCCCCGTGCGCTGTGCACGCCCACCGAGCAAGAAACCCCTCCGTCTGATCTGGCGCGATAGCGACGCATTCAGCCGCAAGCGCGGGCCGCTCCAGATGAGCTGATCTGCGCCACCTCATCAATCCCCCAGGTTGGCTTGCGTAATCAGCAGTTCTGCCCTGTCGAGGGAGAGCCGCGTAGTGAGCTCACTCGGAAGTGCCCTACTTGGCTGTCTTCAGGCTCTCGACCGCGTCGAGGATGTCTTTGATCCCGCCCTCGGTGTGAATGTCTAAGAGATTCAGGGCCTGCCTGGTTCCTGCTCGGGCGTCTTCCACATCCTCAAACGTCTTTGCGGCACGGGCATCGGCCACCTCATTCTGCAGATTCTGACCCACCATCAACGCGGGCAGCAGCACGAGCTGGATGAAGTTCCGGGAGGTCCACGACACTATGAGGATGAACCCGTTGGCGGTCAGGAATCCGACCGTACCGATGATGTGTGCCGCATACATAACGGCCAATAACGACGACAACGAGATCACGCAGAGGATCCAGAAGCACGACATCGTGCCGATGTTTTGAGTGATCACAAGCGCGAGCCGTTTGTTGAACCGCTGGTATGCAGTCCCAGAGGGCAAGTGATCGACGGTGCGCCTGTGCACCGCCTGCCCCAACCTGGTGAATCCATGCGTCGGCTGGTGATTGTCGGGTGTCGTCACGGGTCTGCCTTCTCCTCTGTGAAGCTCGGTTCTGCCTGATCCGGTCCACCCAGGGGGACTTTCCGGCACTAGGTCCGGGTGCGATCGAAGCTACTGTGCGGTCACCGCGATGGCGCGTGGTCAGGAAGCGCTGGAGAGGCGGGCCTTCCTCGGAGGCCGTTGTCCTGCCGGTGAAACCGGCTTGTGCATCCCACGGGTGCACCTCGGGCTCCAAAGCACCCGGTGCCAAAGTGCCATCTCTGGCCCCCGTGCGGGCCGCGCACTTTCACGGACGCTTCCGCCGGTTCCCGCGAAAAGAGTCATGTGGCCATTGGCACGGGACTCACCACTCGTCGGAGTTCGGTTCAGAACAGCCCAGCCGCGATTGCTGCTCCGACGGAGACGAGGACGGCGCCTCCGATCTCCTGACTCCATTTCTCAGCCACCCCTCCGAGCCGACTACCGAGCTCGAGGCCGACGAGGGACATCCCCACGCTGACGGCAGCGATCGCGGCCGCTGACACAACGAGAGGCACCTCCTGCGTGCCCAACGCGAAACCGACCACGAGGTTGTCGACACTCAAGGCGGCCCCCGTTGCAACGAGCGTGCCTGGGCGAGCGGCGATCGGGGCATGTCCGGATCGACCCAGCCTGGCCTGCAACACCGTGTACACCCCTGCCACGATGAGCAGTCCCCCTCCTGCGTATCCGCTTGCCGAGCCGATGACATGGGCCAGTCGGTGTCCGAGCAGGAGACCGAGGACCGGCATTGCCGCTTCGAATGCGCCGAACACCACCCCCACCCGCAGGCGCACCTGGGCGTCGACCCCAGACAGCCCGATCCCAATCGCCGCGGCGAAGTTCGACAGGCCGAGAGCCACTGCGACCAGGGCGAGGCGAAGCACGGGCCCAACCTAGGCTCACGGGCGGTAGGCGAACCGGGATCGGTCGATCAAGCCAGTTCTTGCCTCGCCTACTGCGATGAGAACTCGTCCACTGCCGCGACCGCCATGCTCAGGCGTCGGCGACGCTCTGCGCAGAGGCCCGACAGTGACGATTCAGGCCAGGCCTCGAGCATCACTTTGGCGGCGGCGTGGAGTTGGCCAGAACCGTCACGAACTCGTCTCGCACCAGCGTCGGCTCGTCCAGTTTGTGTTGGATGGCAAGAGTCCGCCGTCAGACCACCATCAACAGAATCCAGCCCACGGTGGTCAACGTGACGGATGCGATCACAAGAGCGTCCATTTCATCTCCTCGTCCCACGCAGATCGTCCCAGTTGAGCGATCCCCGAGAAGTGAGTATGCGAAGCGGTCGGAAGCACATCCACTTCCTGGCCCACGCCCCGTCTCCGTCGAGTGGCTCGATGACCTCCCACTACTCGCCAAGCTCGTTTCGTACTCGGCCTCCGGGGACCTCACTCTTCGGCGATCCCTCTGCAAGCATGTCTGGCGTGAACGCGAAGAGGCGAGTGCCGTGGCGGCTCCGCGGTGCGCGGTTCCTCCGAAGCATTGGTCCCGAGCTGATTTCGGGGGCTTCTGACAACGACCCGACCAACGTGGGCACGGCTTCCGCTGTCGGGGCGGCCACCGGGTATCAACTGGCATGGTTGGCGCTGCTCGTCGCCCCGCTCCTCGGAGTCGTCCAGACCATCGCGGCCCAGGTGGGATCCGCAGCGTGCAATGACCTTCAGACGCTCACCTTGAGGCGGTACGGCCGGAGTGTGGCCGCGATCCTCTTGGTGTCGGTAGTAGTCGTGAATGTGGTCACCATTGCGGCCGATCTCCAAGCCGGGGCCGCTGGGATCGGGCCCTTGGGCGGCGTGGACTCCCGCTGGCTGGTGGTGCCGCTGGGACTAACTCTGGTCGGATTGTTGCTGCTCGGAAAGTACGACGAAGTGGTGGGCGTGTTGCGCTATCTGCTCCTCGGTTTTCTGGCTTTCGGGGTTGCCGCATTCCTCGCCCATCCCGACTGGTCCCTCCTCCTCAGGTCCAGCCTGGTGCCCACACTGTCGCTCCATCGCGACGTGGCCGCGGGTGGCCTCGCCCTGCTCGGCACCACGCTGACCAGCTATGTCTATGTATGGGAGACCATCGGGCGGGGGGTGGAGGAAGCGCCCGACGCCAATACGGAGGTCCGGGTGCTGGCGCGGGCGAGGATCGGTGCCGTCATTGGCGCTGCCTTCACCGCCGCGATCCTGTGGTTCATGCTCGTCGCTTCGGCGGCGACACTCGGGCAACATCACCAGACGGTCACTTCGGCTCAGCAGGCTGCCCAGGCGCTGCGCCCGCTCGCCGGATCCCTGGCGGCAGACTTGTTCGCGAGCGGGCTCGTTGTATCCGCGGTGGTCGCCCTGCCGGTGCTGATGGCCACCACGGCCTATGTGGTCGGCGCCCAGTTTGATTGGCGCCGCGGGCTATCCGAGACCGTCTCCCACGCACGAGGTTTCTACGGCATTCTGACAGCGTCCATAGGACTCGCCTTCGTCGTGACCCTGGCCAAGATCTCGGTTATCAGCATGCTGGTCGCCGCCAGCGTGATCGGGGGATTCGGGACACCCATCGGCCTAGTGATCCTGGTGCTCCTCGCCCGGGATCAGACAGTCATGGGCGCCCAACCCATCTCACGCCGACTTGCCATCGCCGGCTGGGCGGTCGCCGTCGTCGTCGGCGGCTTTGGACTGTTGGTCGTCATCTGAGGGGGTCGGAACAGGATCGGATCTGGGTGATACCGGCAAGGCTTCACTGTCCGTTGAGTCCTCTGAGTGCCCGGTAGTGCCGGCCGCACTTGATGCAGCCAGCGCAATCGACAGTGCCAGTAGGGCCCTCCTCCTCGCCACCCCCTGTGCCGAGCTGGCCTTCAGCGGGGAACGGGAACGAATAGCGCGCCTGGCAAGTGAAGCGATGGCTATTGCTCGTCACCTCGGTGATCCGCTGCTCCTCCTGCGAGTCACCCCCCCTCACTCCCATGTGGTCTTGACCCAGTCTGACGAGCAGGGTCAGTAGAGTCACCGCTCCCCCAACGGCACCGGTTCGCACAGGGGTTCGAACATCACCACTTGGCTCGGTTCGCGATTGCCAATGGGACACACGCCGTGGCCAGGGAGCACGTTGTGATTCCGACAACGGGTGGAGGTTATCGGACTATGTTCGAACCCCTCTCCGAAGCAAGGTCAGCGTCGGAGCCGGTGTCATCCAAATCGACAGAAGCCCCGGATGGGGCGCGGCTGACCCGGTACCGTCCCGTGTTGACGGCACGACCACGGTCGCCGTCCTTGGGCTTTCCAGGGTATGTGGTGGCAGATGCGCGCGTGGCCACCAAGTCATGACAACCACCACCAGCCGCCCAAGGCGCTTCTAAGTTCTCCTGGTATCGTCGGCGGCATGAGCCCAGGCACGGCGAAGCGCTACGACAAGAAGATCGCCGTCGTCACCGGGGCCTCCTCCGGCATCGGCAGATGCCTGGCTCTTGATCTCGCCGAGCGGGGCGCCACCGTGGTGGGACTGGCACGGCGCGCCGATTTGTTGGCCGAACTGGAAGGACAGCTAAACGCCCATACGCCGGACAGCTCGACCAGGGTCTGTGATGTAGGGGACGCTGACCTCTTTGGTCGAGTTCTTGGCGAGATCGAGGCCGAGCAGGGGCGGATTGACATCCTCATCAACAACGCTGGTATCGAACAGCTCACGCCGGTGGAAGAAGGGCTCTCGGACGCCTACCGGCGCATCTTCGCTATCAACTTCTTCGGCGTGGTGGCAGGAACACTCGGGGTGCTACCAGGGATGCTTGACCGCCGGTCGGGCATCGTCGTCAACGTCTCCTCGGACTCGGCCCGTGCCCCCGAACCACGGCACGGGGCCTACGCAGCGTCCAAGGCGGCCGTGGCCACGTTCACCGAGACCGTGGCTCATGAGGTGGCCGACCGTGGCGTCCAGGTCCACGTGCTCTATCCCGCCTGGGTACCCACAGCCATGGGATTGTCGGGCCAAGCAGACGGTGGCTCTCTCCCCCCCAAGATGGTGCGACGTAGCAAGGAGCAGATCTCGGCCTTGGTGCTTGAGCGCATGGGCGGCCGACGGATGGAGATCAACGCCGCCGTACTGCCCTTGTTGGCTCCTATCGGGCGCACAATCGCCCCTGTCTCGTATCAGAAGGCCATCCGGCATCGCGCCCACTGATCCGAGGGCGGTGCGTCAGACGCCGACCCACGGATGTCGACGCGGAGGACCAGGTCGGGTCTGTGCTGACAAGCGCCCGGGCACGCGCTGGCCGGGCAAGTGGGCGGGGATACCGGATGAGGTGGCTAGGCCCCTGTCGTCGCCATCAGAGGGGGCCATCAGAAGGGTTCGAACAACGTCACTTGCCTCGATCGCCGAGCGGAAGCCAAACATGCCATCTGACTAGGGGAAACGTTTTCATTCTTACAACTCGGTGGAGGTTATGGGACCATGTTCGAACCTTTCCTAGCCAGCTGACCTGGGGAAACACGGCACAGGTGGTTGAGATTCGGCGCGATTCGGTCGCCTGAGTCATTCGCCGTTGGGCTGAAGTGATGGGACTATGAGGCCGCGCGGATAGGCGTTCACCAGGGGAAATGCGCTTTCAGTAGTCAGCACAGTCACCCTGGTCACGAGGCCGAATCCTCGTTTCGGTCGGCTGCGGTATTTGGACCGACTCGCCTATCCGCTCGACCTCTATGTTCGAACCCGGCTCCGAAGCAGACCCGGACGAAGACGAGATAAGCGCATAGCCGGCAATGCCGACCAGGGACACTGTCTACGCGAGGCCAAATCGGCGTGATCATCTGAGTCGTTGAACTCGACGCGCGGTTATGAATTGCCGAACAGAGAGCCTCCGTCCGCGGCTGCATCGCCGGTGGACCCCGCCGCCGAGTTCGAACGGATCACGCGCCACCAGTGAGGTGGGGCAACCCGAGCGGCCGGATCACTGTCAGGACTGGAGGCCGGGAAACGGCAGGGCGGCGAGGACCCCACCACACGGTGGAGGTGATGGGACTCGAACCCCTGCTTTCTTGCCCTTGCCCTCAGTATCAGCTCTCTGACAAGACATCGGATGGTCGATCGTCGATTCGATGAGCACCGGACGGTGGTGGTGGTGGTGGCATTCGTAGCCCGGCGAACGAGAGATCTCTCGCCATCGTGGAGCGGCATTCCTCGACGAGCTCCGACATCGGGCACCCGGGGCGGGGCCGAGGTCTCGTGGGTGCTCTCGACGTCTCGATCCGCTACGGTCACCGCAGTGGACGAGAATCTCCAGTTCCTCCTCGATCGACGGGAGATCGACGACGTCCTGACCCGGTACGCAACCGCCATCGACGCCCGTGACTGGACGCTGCTGGACTCGGTCTTTACAGAAGACGCCCGCCTCGACTATCGCTCCGCTGGCGGCATCCGCGGTCCGTATCCCGACGTCCGTCAGTGGCTGTCCGAGGTTCTGCCCATCTTCACGTGGACCCAGCATCTCGTCGTGAACCGCGCCGTCGACGTCGAAGCGGACGGCCGGACGGCTCGGTCCCGCTCGATCTTCCACAATCCGAACCAGCTGCTTGTCGACGGCGAGCCGTGGCTGTTCATCGTCGGCGGCTGCTATCACGATCGGCTCGTGCGCACGCCGGCCGGCTGGCGGATCACTGCCCGGGTGGAAGAGACGCTGTGGTGGGAGCATCCCATGCCGGGGCTGCCACGTCAGCCGTACCCGATGCCCGACGACGCCCTCTCCTGAATCCACGGACCCAGCGCGGTACCGGCCCCGGCGTCAGTCCTTCAGTTCGACGATCACCTCCAGGTAGGGCGACGATCCGACGTTCCGGGCCACTTCGACGCCACCGCGGGCGACCTCCACCACGGCACCGGGAATCACGTCGGCCTCGAAGTACTTCCGGAAGGGTCCTTCAGAGTCGGGTTCGGGGACGACGGCGATGCGATCGCCCGCCACCTGGATGAGCAGATGGTCCAGTTCGTGGCGGTGGACGGCGCCCTCCTCCCCCGGTCCGAGGCGGACCTCCCAGACCCGGACCCGGTCGTTCTCGAGCAGGAGCCGGGTGCCGATCGGCCCGAGCTCACGGTCCGGGTTCATGACGCCCCGACTGGCACGCCGGCACCCCGGAGGCAGAACTGCACCGTGTGCTCGACGGTCTCGGGTGTCGGGCGAGTGCGTTGGATCAGATGGAAATGGAGTACGCCGAACACCAGGCAGTAGATCGCTTCGGCGTCGAGCCGAACCGGCTCCGTCGGCCCGTCGTCGGACCGCAGGCCGGCGAGCACCTCGACCAGTAGGCCCTCCAAGAGATCCACCGACTCCCGCTGTTCGTCGGGGAACAGCTCGGACAGTCGGTCCTCGTCGGTCAGGAACGGCCGGGTGCGATTGGCCGAACGGGGGGTGGAGGCCTGGGCGAGGACCCCCTCGATCCAGGCCCGGATCTTCGCCGCAGGCGTCGACGCCGCGGCCATCCGGCCCGACAAGTAGTGCACCAGGCGCCGTCGGCCGTCATCCAACAGCGCCAGGAGGAGCTCGTCTTTCGACCGGAAGAGCCGGTAGAAGGCCTGGGTCGACAGCCCCGTCGCGGCCAGGATCTCCCGGAGCGACGGGTCGAGCCGACCGGATGTCTCGATCAGGTCGAAGGTCGCCTCGACGATGCGCTGCACCTCGGCGGTGTACTCGGCCCGGCGTTCTGCGATGGTCCGCTCCACCGCCCGGCGCGCCAGGGTCTCCGTCAGGGGTGACATCGGCCTCCTCGTGCCAGCGGAGCGGGGGGTGGTTTCGCTCCAGGCGACCTGGCTCCCCCCCACTCTAAGATCACTGTTCCCGCTGAGCAAGAACAGCGAAACGAGCGACCATGACAGCTGGCGACCTCCTGATCGGCGACATCTTCACCAACGCGGCACGGGCGGTCCCCGGTCGGAACGCGGTCAGCCTGGGGGACCGCTCGCTCACCTTCGCCGCCCTCGACGCCCGGTCGAACCAGGTGGCCCGGGCCCTGGTGTCCCTCGGCATCCGCCGGGCGGCCCGCGTCGCCCTATGGTCGGACACCACCATCGACGCGGTACCGCTCTTCGCCGCACTGGCCAAGATCGGTGCCGTCTTCGCTCCGGTCAACGGCCTGCTCGGCGAGGAGGAGGTCGCTCCGATCCTGGCCACGTATCGTCCCGATCTGGTGGTGACCAACGGTCGGGGCACGCCCGACGGGGCCGCCCCGTCGATGTCCAGGGACGAGCTGGGCCATCTGGCCGACGCCCAACCGACCGACGACGTCCGGGACGACGGCCTCCGCGAGGTCGACCCGCACGCGGCCTTCTTCACCAGCGGCAGTACGGGAGCCCCGAGGGCGGCGGTCCTCTCGCACCGGTGCAACTACCTCCGCTCCCATCCCGGCGCCCTGCCCGAACCACGAGGGGCGATGGTCTGCCCGTATCCCCTCTTCCACATGGGGGCCTGGACCATCGCCCTCCAGCAGTGGCAGGCGCGTGACGGGGTCGTGCTGGTCACCTCGGCGCAGGCGCCGGAAATCTGCGAGGCGGTGGCCCGGCACGGGGCCACCCGGCTCAACTGCGTCCCCTCCGTGTGGCAGCGGATCATCGACCACGTGGGGACGTCGGGCCGGGACCTGCTCGCCACCCTCCGGTTCGCCGACACCGGCACCTCGGCCACCCCGCTGGAGCTCCTCGAAGCCATCGAGGGCATCGCCCCCGAGGCGCACCTCAGGGTCTTCTACGGCTCCACCGAAGCCGGCAGCGTCGCCTGCCTCGACCAGCGCGACTTCGGCTCCAAACCCGGAAGCTGCGGCCCACCCGCTCCCGGCGTGCGGATCCGGCGGGACGAAGTGGGCGAGCTCTGGGTGTCCAGCCCCCTGTTGTTCGACGGCTACCTCGACGATCCCGAGGCCACGGCGGCCAGCCTGGTCGACAGCTGGTACCGGACCGGGGACCTGGCCGAAGAGGACGGGGACGGATTCCTCCGGATCGTCGGACGGACCGGCGATCTCGTCCGGACCGGAGGGGAGGCGGTCCTCCCGGGCGAAGTCGAGTCCGTCCTCGCCGGCCACCCCGCCGTCCTCGTGGTGGCCGTCGTGGGCCTACCCGACCCACGCTGGGGCGAGGTTGTCTGCGCCGCGGTGGTGGTCCGACCCGGAACGCCACCGCCGTCGGTGGCCGACCTGCGGGCCTGGTGCGAGGGTCGACTGGCCCCGTTCAAGCGGCCCCGCGACGTGCGGATCGTCGGGTCCGTCCCCCGCACGGCGTCGACCGGGCAGGTCCAGCGGCGCCTCCTTGTCGACCGGTTGCGCCCCGATGGGTGACGGTTGCAGAACGTTGTTCTGCCTCTGTAGGATCACTGTTCCGTGGAGCGGGAGCTGATCATGACGGGCATCGGCGGCCAGGGGGTCCAGCTGGCCGCCGCCGTCCTGGCTCGGGCCGCCGTACTCGAGGGCCGGGAGGCCCAGGTGTTCGGGAGCTACGGCGGCATGATGCGGGGGGGTGCCACCGAGTCGACGGTGGTGATCGCCGACGGCCCCATCGACGCACCACCCACGGTCGCCGTCACCTGGTCCGCCGTGCTGATGCACCACGAGCACGCCCCAACGGTACTGGCCCGCGTGCATCCGAACGGCGTGGTCTTCACCAACTCCAGTGTCGTCGAGCGGCCGAACGTACCGGCGGGGTGCGCCGTCGTCGAGGTGCCGGCCGGCGACCTGGCCGTCGATGTGGGTGCGGTCATGGCCGCCTCCATGGTGATGATGGGCGCGTACGCCGCGGCCACGGGACTGGTCCGGCTCAACTCTCTCATGGCTGCCTCCCGGGGCTCCCTACCGCCCTACCGTGCGCAGCACGCCGATCTCAACGACCGGGCACTCGAGGCCGGCTTCGCTGCTGTTCCCCTGGACTGCGCGACGTGGACCGGCACGGCGGGGGCCGCATGACGGCGTCCCACCCGGTCGTCACTCGCGGGACGTTGGTCATCGACGTCGAGGCGTGCAAGGGGTGCGAGCTGTGCATCGACAGCTGCCCGCCCGGCGTCCTAGTCATGACCACCCATGAGACCAACGGCCGGGGCTACGCCTACCCGGAGCTGCTCCCGGGGTGCACGGGCTGCAAGGCGTGCTCCCAGATCTGCCCCGACTTCGTCTTCCAGGTGTACAAGTACGTCGATCCCCTCCTGCTCGACCCGGGGCCGGCGTGACCGCCACGTCCACCGCCCCGCGCCTGCTTCCGGGCAGCCAGGCGATCGCCGAGTCCATGATCGCCGCCGGCTGCCGGTTCTTCGCCGGCTACCCCATGACGCCGTTCACCGAGGTCCTCGAGCACATGGCCCGGCTGCTGCCCGAGGTCGGCGGGGTCTGCATGAACGCCGAGAGCGAGCTCGAGGCGATGGGGATGGCCTGGGGGGCGGCCGCCACCGGCACGCCGGCGGCGACCGGCTCGACCGGCCAGGGTCTGTCGCTGATGCAGGAGTCCCTGGCCGAGATCACCCTGGCCCGGCTGCCCCTGGTCGTCCTCAACATGGCCCGGGCCCAAGGCGACTACTTCCAGGCCACCCGCGGCGGTGGGCACGGCGACTACCGCCACCTCGTCCTGGCCCCCGCCGATCCGGCGGAGGCGGTCGACCTGATGGCCCTGGCCTTCGACCTCGCCGAGCGGTGGCGCAACCCGGTGGTGGTGCTCGGTGACTACTACCTGGCCCACACCGCCCGCTCCGTGGCCATCCCCGCCCCGGTGGACCGGGAGCTCGCCGACTGGGCCCTGGACGGGTCCAGCGGCGGCTCCGGGCACGCCAAGCTCGTGTCGTTCCTCGGGAGCTCCAAGCAACGCGACGACGTCGGGTACGACCTGTCCGTCCACTACGCGGCGTGTGCGGCCCACACGGCGGAGATGGCCCGGCAGGTGGATCCCCTGGTCGAGACCGGCTTCACCGATGACGCCGACGTCGTGGTCGTGTCCTTCGGGACCCCGGCCCGCTATGCGCAGGCCGCAGTGCGGGCGCTCCGGGCCGACGGGATCCGCGCCGGCTTCGTCCGCCCCATCACGCTCTTCCCCTTCCCCTCGGACGCGGTGGTGGCGGCGACGGCCGGGGCCAGGGCGGTAGCCGTCTACGAGAACAACCAAGGCCAGATGGTCGAGGACGTCCGGCTGGCCGTGCTCGGACGGGTACCGGTGCACTTCATCGGCGGCCTCAGCCTGGACAGCTCCGGGTTCGGCATCGCACCCGACCTCGACGTCCGGACCCTCCGCGAGCGGATCGAACGGGTGGTGGCCAAGTGAGCCACGTCGTCCCCACCGACGGGCCGCCGGCCGTCCCCGCCCGCCTGGTCGATGACTTCGTTCCCGACCTCATCGACGTCGGCGCCCACCACCTGTGCCCGGGGTGCGGCGAGCCGGTGGCCATGCGCTGCGTACTCGAGGCGGTGGCAGAGCTCGGACTGGTGCAGCGGGCCATCACCGTCTTCGGCATCGGCTGCTACACGGCCTTCTCCAACAACCTCGACGTCGAGGTACTCCAGGCCCTCCACGGCCGGGCCCCGTCGGTGGCCACCGGGGTGAAGCGGGCCCGTCCGGACACCATCGTGCTCACGATCCAGGGGGACGGCGACATGGTCAGCGAGGGCCTGCAGGAGGTCCTGCACACGGCCGCCCGTGGCGAGAATGTGACGTGCATCATGCTCAACAACGGCGTCTTCGGCGAGACCGGTGGCCACATGTCGGCCGCCACCGTGCTCGGCCAACGGACCAAGACGTGCCTGGAGGGCCGGGACGCGGCCACCCACGGACGGCCGATCCTGCTCAGCGCCCTGCTCGCCCAGATCGACGGGGCGGCCTTCGTGGCCCGAGGTCTGGTCAACAGCGCCGGGAACGTGGCCCGGACCAAGAAGATGGTGCTACGGGCACTCGAGGCCCAGGACGTGGGGGCGGGGTTCTCGTTCGTAGAGATCCTCACCATGTGCCCGACCGGTTGGTTCGTCGAGACCGCGGAGGCACCCTCATACCTGCAGAACAATCTGGCCGCCGTGCACGCCCCCGGGGTGCTGAAGGACACCGTCGCACCATGAGCGCAGAGACGGTGGCCGTGCACCTCGGCAGCTATGGCGACGCCCTACTCGGGGCCCTGCAGCAGGCACTGCCCGACGCCCACCTCGTGGCGGCCGGGAGCCCGGAGGCCACCGACGCCGACGTGCTCGTCACCCTGGTCGACGACGCTCCGGCCATCGCCAAGGCGATCACGCCGACAGTCCGCTGGGTCCACGTGCTGGGAGCGGGTGCCGACGGATTTCCTTTCGACGTACTCGGCGACCGCCTCCTCACCTGCTCACGGGGGGCCGCGGCCCCGGCCATCGCCGAGTTCGTCCTGGCCGCGATGCTCGCCTTCGAGAAGCACCTCCCCGAGTCGTGGATCACCGGACCGGTGTCCGACGGGAACCACGCCCAGCTCGGTGGACTCGCGGGCCGCACGCTCGGCGTCGTCGGCCTCGGGGCGATCGGCACCGAGGTGGCAGTCCGGGGGCTGGCCTTCAGGATGCACGTCGAGGCTCTCCGGAGGACCCCGGTCCCGCCCCCGGTCGACGGCATCACCCTCAGCCCCGATCTGCCCACCCTCCTCGGACGGGCGGACCATCTCGTGGTGGCGGCACCGGCCACGCCGGCAACGCGCCACCTCCTCGACGAGGCAGCCTTCGCGGCGGTGAAGTCCGGCGTCCACCTGGTCAACGTGGCCCGGGGCACCCTGGTCGACCAGGACGCGCTGCTCCGGGCCCTCGACGACGGCCGGGTGGCACGGGCCACCCTCGACGTCGTCGATCCCGAACCGCTGCCCGAGGGGCACCCGCTCTACAGCCACCCCTCGGTCCGCCTCTCCCCCCACATCTCCTGGTCGTCGCCACAGACGGGGCGGCGGACGATCGAGTGCTTCAAGGACAACCTGACCCGATTCCGGACCGGCGCCGAACTGTTCGGCGTCGTCGACAAGGAGGCCGGCTACTGATGGGACCTGACGACCTCGTCCTGTGCTCCGGCACGCTGCCGCGCGGTGTGCCCTTCGCCGACCGCCTCGCCGCGGCGGTCGGTGCCGGCTTCACCACCGTGTCGCTGTGGGGCCGCGACTACCAGGCCGCCCGCAACGAGGGGCTCGGCGATGCCGACCTCCGGGCGATGCTCGACGACCACGGTCTCAGGGTGGCCGAGCTCGACCCGGCCTGGTGGTGGCTGCCGGGCGCCTCGAAGGCCGACGTCGACCTCCGCTACGACACCGAGGAGGTCTTCCGGTTCGGCGAGCGCGACCTGTTCGCCATCGCCGACGCGGTCGGTGCCCGGTCGCTCAACGCCGTGGACGTCTTCGGCGGGACGTGGGACCTCGATGCCGCCGCCGAGGCGTTCGCCGCACTGTGCGCACGGGCGTCCGACCACGGCCTGCTGGTGCATATCGAATGGCTCCCGTGGTCGAAGATCCCCGACCTCGCCACTGCCCTGGCCATCGTCACCATGGCCGGCGCGCCCAACGGCGGCCTGTGCGTGGACGCCTGGCACGTCACCCGGGCGGGGACCTCCCTGGCCGATCTGGCCGCGGTCCCCGGTGACCTCATCCTCGGCGTGCAGCTCAACGACGGATCGGCGATGGCCGAGGCGGATCTCATCGACGCCACCCTCCACCACCGTGCACTCCCCGGACATGGCGAGTTCGACCTGCAGGGCCTGGTCCGGACCCTGGTCGCCACCGGCACCACCGCCCCCGCGGGGGTCGAGGTGTTCAGCGACGCACTGCACACGCTCCCGCCGGCCCAGGCAGCCCAGCTGGCTGCCGACGCCACCCGTTCCGTCCTGGCGGGAGTCGGATGACCACGGCGATCGTGTTCGGGACGGGCTTCGGCTGCGTCACCCATGTCCGGGCCCTGCGGGCCGCCGGGTTCGAGGTCGTGGGCCTGGTGGGACGGGACCCCCAGAAGACGGAGCACCGGGCCCGGCTGGTCGACGTCCCCCGCGCCTTCACGTCCATGGAGGAAGCGCTGGGCCTCGTGGGGGTGGACGCGGTCACCATCGCCACACCCCCCCTCACCCACGCTCCGATCGCACTGGCCGCCATCGCCGCCGGGAAGCACGTCCTCTGCGAAAAGCCGTTCGCCGCCAGCGCGGAAGAGGGCCAGCGGGTGCTCGTCGCGGCCAGCGAGGCTGGCATCGTGCATCTGCTGGGGTGCGAGTTCCGGTGGGATGCCGGGCAGGCACTGCTGGCGAAGGCGGTCCAGGACGGAGCGGTCGGCGAGCCGAAGTTGGCCATGATCGTCCTCCACGTCCCCCTGCTCGCCGACGAGGCGGCCGAGGTCCCGACATGGTGGGCCGACCGTCAGCAGAGTGGCGGCTGGATGGCCGCTCACGGCTCACAGATCATCGACCAGGTGCGTGTGACCCTCGGTGAGTTCGGCTCGGTGTCGGCGTCGCTGCCCCACGTGGCCGAGCGTGGAATGACGGCCGACGACGCCTTCGTCGTGCACTTCCGCATGCAGTCCGGTGCGGTTGGCATGCTGATGAGCACATCGGGGGACCTGGGGCCGCCGATCGTGATCACCCGGGTGGTCGGCTCCACCGGGACGGCCTGGATCGAGGGCGTGGGAGCGACCGTCAAGGTGGCCGACCGCAAGGGCACCCGGACGCTGGACGTGCCCGACTATCTGCCGACCGGAGTCGGCCCGCCCCTCCCGGACGGGCTGGTCACCACCGCCTACGAGCGAATGATCTCCCACGGCATGGACTTCGGTCCCTACGCGCGGCTGGCCGAGATCTTCCGGTGCCGCATCGAGGGTCGGTCCGAACCGGTGGGACCCAGCGCCGGGACGTTCGAGGACGGGGTCCGGGACATGGCGGTGCTCGATGCGATCCGCAGGTCGGAGGCCGAGGGAACCACGGTGGCCGTCGCCGACTGCCTGCCGTCCTGACGTGGTCGCCACAGTCCTCGACGCCCTCCGACCTCCATCGATTCGTGGTCCCTCACGGTGCATCCCCATGAGGTTCAAGGACGTCGCCGTCGTTCAGCTCGATGGACCCACCGTCACGGTGGAGGTCTGCGACGTTGTTCGAACCCCCGGCGGGATTCTGAGCTGGGAGGACGCCCGAGTGTTTCCCCAGGGGCATGCTCATCCCGCGTGCAACCGGTTCACTTCCCGAAGGCCCCGTTCAATTGAACGAACCAGTGGGTCCACTTCCTCCTGAGTCCGACCAAACCAACCTTCGCTCCTCGGCCATGACGAGGAATTCAATTGCCACTGACCTTCTCCAGGAACGGGACCAAGTGATCAAAGAAGACGTTGTTGGGATAGGCGCCGGCCGGGTCGTTGTGGGCATAGGTACTGTGCTCGTCGATCAGGGTCAGATGGCTCATCGGGATTCCGGACTGTTGGGCCAAGTCCTGCGTTGCGACAAGCACGCCAGGACCACCGAGATGTGCGGCGAACGCGTAGATCAAGAGGCTGTGGGGCAGATCGTGCCCCATGGTCGAATGGACATCGAGCACGTTCTGGGCTGGGTTGGCGTTGCCGTCGGCGACGGCTGCGGTGTCGTCAGTCAGTCGCTGCGGGAAGTACCACTCTGTGCCGTCGGCGTTCTGGATGCCGGCACCAGAGAACATGGTGGCGAACCGGTTGATCGGTGTGAGCGCTCCGGTTCCGTCCCAACCGTGGATCGGGCCCTGTGAGGCGACGCCAGTCCCCAAATGGCCCTGGGCTGCCTCAAGTGAGGGCGGCGAAGTCGCGACATTGAGCGCATAGCCGTACTGGCCGACGTTCGTGACTCTGACCGGAGGGACGATGTCGGCGGGCAGCAATCCGGAAGCCTGGCCAAGGGACGGTGCGTTGGGATCGAGCAGTGCCGCCGCTGAGCCGGTCGCATTGAAGAGCCCCGCATAGGGTGCCGTGATCCCCCCGAAGTTCAGCCACGGAGAGGCGCTCGGCGCATTGAGGGCAGCGAGCTCCTGGGTGGCGAGCGCGGCGGTCATGGGCTCGGGCGCCTGGCTGGTGCTCATGGCTTCGGGTGTCGGTCCGCTCGCCCCGTCGATGTAGACGAGCCCCGCCAGCTGATCGGCTCCCGGCTTGCCCCCGAAGTCCCAGGTTGCGTACGCAGTGACCACATTGCCGCCGAGCGAGTGGCCGCCGAGCACGACCTTGCCCCCGAGCTTCTTGGCCGCTCCGATCACGATATGGAGGTCTTGGACGGCGACGTTCATGCCCCACTGCTTGGCGAAGGAGACAGAGGAGTCGGCGACCAGATGGAAGTGCTTCGTCACCGTGGGGTCCTTCAGGTAGCCAAGGTAGTAGTTGAACAGTGCGGCTGACGACACTCTGCCCTGCTTGAAGAGGTTGAGCTCGGACTGATCTTCGATAAGGTTCTCTCGTCGTTCGACCGACCAGACCTGCCAGCCCGAGGTCTTGGCCACGATCCACTTGGCCAAGGGAACGAAGTAGGCGCTTCCAGCTGACGTTCCCGGCTCGAGAACGAGCACGTTCTTGGCAGAGCTCGGGCCAACCTTGATGACGCCAACCACGTTGTATTTCGCTGGCGTCCCAGGAGCGGCATAGCTCGGCATCCACTGGACCGCCAGAGGTTGGCTCGAGCTTGCACCGGTGGTCACCGATGGCGAAGTCGATGAGGAACTACACCCAGCGAGGGTGGCGGCAACGCAACACAATGTAACAACGGCGAGTGCCCGCAGGCTACGAATACGCTGCGATGTCATGGTGGACTCCCCTCGGTGAATGCCAGCAACACCACCGCGACAATACTCATGGGGGCCAGAGTTCGCTCTGCGCCGACGTTGCGTTAGTACGCATGGGGTGATGCGTCTCCGATCAACTACTGAGAAGAAGAATGCCGGGTCGTCTAGAGGATCGAGCCGGCGAAGGAGTCACCTAACCGGTTCGTTCGGGGAGTGCGATGGACACCGAAGGGGTCCGAGCGGTAGGGCAGTTGGCCACTAGAGTGTTTGTCGGCATCACATCGAGCATCGAACAGACGCATCGAGCAGCAGCATCGCGGAT
>JBKQRT010000356.1:0-5288 GCA_052143895.1 Acidimicrobiales bacterium
GCATGTCGGCGCACTTGTGCTTGATGGCCTGGAAGCTCCCGATCGGCCGTCCGAACTGGATGCGGGTCTTGGCGTACTCGACCGAGCTGTCGAGGCAGCGCTGTGCGCCACCCACCTGCTCGACGGCCAGCGCCACCGCCGCCAGGTCCAGGGTCTTGCTGAGCCCTGCTTCGGCCCCGCCATCCGTGCCGATGAGCCAGGCGTTGGTGTCGGCGAACTCGAGACGCGCCTGCTTGCGGGTCTGGTCCATGGTGGCCAGCGGGGTCCGGGTCAATCCGTCGGCGTCGCCCTTGACCCCGAACAGCGAGAGGCCGGCGGGCGTCCTCCCCACGACCAGGATGAGACCGGCGGTGTGCCCGTCGATCACGAAGGACTTGTGCCCGTCGAGTACCCAGTCGACGCCCGACTTGGTGGCGGACAGCGTGATCCCGTCGGCGTCCCAGCGTCCGGTGTCCTCGGTGAACGCCAGCGTCCCGATCGTCTCGCCGGCGGCGATTCCGGGCAGGAGGTACTCCTGTGCGTGCTGGTCACCGGAGGTCAGGATGGCGTTGGCGGCGAGCGCGACGGTGGAGAAGAACGGCGCGCACAGCAGCGCAGCACCCATCTCCTCGAGGACGACGATGAGCTCCACGTAGGAGAAGCCCGATCCACCGAACCGTTCGGGGATGATGAGGGACTGCAGGCCCAGCTGCTCGGCCATCTGGGACCACACCGCCGGGTCGTAGCCGTCGGTGGTCTCCATCAGGCGCCGCACCTCGGTCTCCGGCGACTTGTCGTCGAGGAAGCGCCTGACCGACTTGCGCAGCTCCTCCTGCTCCTCGCTGAAGGCGAAGTTCATCCTGTTCTCCATCCCCTGGCCCATCCCCGGGACCGGGGAGGTCTGCGACGACTGTCTACCAGGTCTGTCTACCAGAACAGGGCCGGCGGTGACCAACAGGCGGGGAACGGCAAGTACGCTGGCCGCAGGTGGTCCGCCAGGTCGGACCGGGTGGCACGACCGCGGGCGACCCGGGCCCCGAGGTGGGATCGCCGACCCGAGAGGAGGCCCCCGTGCCCAGGACGATCATCGACTACCAGGACACTCCGGTCGAGGTCCACCGGGTGGTCGTCGGCCCGATGGACAACAACGTGTACATCGTCCGGTGCCGGGCGACGGGTGAGTCGATGCTGATCGACGCGGCCAACGAGCACGACAGGCTCCTCGAGTTGTGCCGTGCCCTGAACGTGCGCCAGGTGGTCGAGACCCATGGCCACTGGGACCACATCCAGGCCGTCGAGGCGGTGCGAGACGCGGGCATCGGCGTCGCGGTCACCGCCGCCGACGCCGCCATGCTCCCGTCCTACGACCAGGTCCTCGAGGACCGCTCCGTCCTCCACGTCGGGAAGCTGCGCATCGGGACGATCGCCACCCCCGGGCACACGCCGGGCTCGATGTGCTTCACCGTGGCCGGGACGCCGTTGCTGTTCAGCGGGGACACGCTCTTCCCGGGAGGTCCCGGCAACACCTCGTTCGAGAACGCCGACTTCGCCACCATCATCGACTCGATCGACCGCCGCCTCTTCGCCGAGTTCGGCCCCGACACCATCGTGCTGCCCGGCCACGGCGCAGGCACGACCATCGGTGCCGAATCCCCCCACCTCGACGAATGGGTGGCGCGTGGCTGGTGAGGCCGGGCGGGCGGAAGCGCCCGGTCAGACGGCGGTGGAGGGCCGACGGGGCTCCCGGATCAATTCGATCTCCGCGGGCAGCCCGGTGATGGCCACGCCGCCCGGCACGGTCGAGCCGACCTCGATGGTCACCCGCGATCCGGCCAACGGGATCCCGTCGACCTTGAGGTACCCGATCTCGTCGGGCAGGTTCGGGGACAGCCACGTCTTGCCGTAGGGCACCCAGGGATCGAGTCGCAGCAGGGTGCGGAGGCAGAGCAGCGGTGAGGCGGCGGCCCATGCCTGCGGCGAGCAGGACGTGGGATATCCCACCGGCACCGTGAACTCGCCCCGGTCGAGCCCGCTGAAGAGTTCGGGCAGGCGTCCGCCCTTGGCCTGGGCGGCGTCCAGCAGGCCGAAGATGAGCTGCTGAGCCGCACCGTCGTAGCCGTAGCGGGCAAGACCGGCGGCCACGATGGCTGTGTCGTGGGGCCATACCGATCCGCAGTGGTAGCTGATGGGGTTGTATCCGCCGCTGTCCTTCGACAGCGTGCGGATCCCCCAGCCGGTGAACATGGCCGGGGAAACGAGCTTCTCCGCGACCCGACGGGCCTTGTCCTCGTCCACGATCCCCGTCCACAGGCAGTGACCGATGTTCGAGGTCAGGGAGTCGATCGGCTGCTTGTCCGCGTCGAGACCGACCGCGAACCACCCCTTCTCCTCGAGCCAGAAGTCACGGTTGAAGGCCGCCTTCAGCTGGGTGGCCTTGGCTCGGAAACGGTCGTACGTGACGGTGTCACCGACCTCGAAGGCGAAGTGGGCGGTGGCCAGGTAGGCGCCGTAGGTGTACGCCTGGACCTCGCACAGTGCGATGGGCGCCTCGGCCACCCGTCCATCGGCGTACCGGATGCCGTCCCAACTGTCCTTCCAGCCCTGGTTGGACAGCCCCCGATCGGTGGCCCGCTTGTACTCGACGTAGCCGTCCCCGTCGGCATCGCCGAACTTCTCGATCCACTCGATCGCCCGGGCGGCGTTGGGAAGCAGTTCGTCGACCATCTCCCGGGCGACACCCCACCGTCGCATCTCGCCGAGCAGCATCACGAACAGCGGCGTTGCGTCCGCACTGCCGTAGTAGATGCTCCCACCGCCGAGGGACAGGGAGGCCGCGTCCCCGAAGCGCATCTCGTGGAGGATCCGACCGGGTTCCTCCTCGTGCCGCGGATCCACATCGGTCCCCTGAAAGCGGGCCAGGGTCTGGAGCACCCCCCGGGCCAGGTCGGGGTCGACGAGCAGCGCCATCCAGGCCGTCAGCAGGGAGTCACGCCCGAAGACGGTCATGAACCAGGGCGCGCCGGCGGCCACCACCACCCGCTCGGGAAAGTCGGGATCGAAGATACGGAGGGCCCCGAGGTCCTCGGCGCTGCGGGAGATGACCTCCTTGAGGCCGGGATGGGTGGTCTCGACCTGGGGCACCTGCCGGCGCCATCGGGCAAGCCGCTCGGTCGGCGCTGCTCGTTCGATCGGCTCCCCGCACCGGTACCTCGGAGCGACGGCTGCGCCGTCGAATATCGGGCCGACCTCGACGCACGTCGCCCATTCTCCCCGGGGCGGCACGACGACCTCGAAGGCGGCACGCTCGGCGCTGAGCTCGGCGGCGCCGCTGAACCGGAACTCCACCCCACGCACGAGCCCGCCCCTCCGGTAGGCCAACGACACCACGCAAGGCCGGGTGACCGGCGTCCCACCCACGTCGGGGTCCGGCGCGCCCCCATCGGATGAACCGGGCCCAGCCACCGTGGCGGTGATCTCCCCCGCACCGGGCCCGACCCCTGCCCTGCCTTCCTTGACGGCGAACAGGTCGGCGAAGTCGGCGCCGAGGAGGATCTCGAGGGTGCAGTGCGCCGGCTCGTCGGCGAAGTTCCTGATGACCACGTCCTCACGCATGCCGCGGCCGACGTAGCGGGAACGGAAGACCATCAGGGTCGAGTCGGCCAGGCCCGGCGCGGGGAGGCAGCGCGAGACGAAGGTTGCGGAGAAGGGGTCCTCGGTGACGGCGGCCAGCGGCTCGGTGGGCGCCCCGGCCACCAGCACCTCGAAACGGGACAGGATGCGGGTGTCACGCACGAAGAGCCCCTGCGCCGCCCCGGGGGACATGTCGCCGGCGCTCCCGCTGATCGCGAAGGTCGACTCCTCGACCAGGGTCACCACACCGGTGCTCGAGTCGAGCTGGGTCACCGGACCGGCGAAGTTCCACGGGTCGGCCATCCGGTTACGGTACTGGCCGACCTGGTCACTCGCGCAATTCAGGAGGTCAGGCGAGTCGGTCCCGATTGTCCCTATTCCCGTAGGAGAAACTACGGATTCGGGCTAAGATCGTGGCGTGCCCACCCAGCCTGACGACGGCGGCCAGTCCCCCCCGCTCCTCCGGATCGAGGATCTCCACGTCTCCGTCGAAGGCGCGCCCATCCTACGGGGCGTCGACCTGACCGTCGAAGCGGGACAGGTGCACGCGCTCATGGGGCCCAACGGCTCCGGCAAGTCGACGCTCGCCAACGTGCTGCTGGGTAATCCGGCGTTCGAGGTGACGTCCGGGGCGATCAGGTTGAAGGGCGAGGACGTCACCTCGTGGCCCACCGACGTACGGGGCAAGGCGGGGATGTTCCTGGCCTTCCAGGAGCCCGAGGCGATCGGGGGCGTTCCCGTCATCCAGTTCCTCCGCCAGGCACTCTCCGCCCGGCGGGGAACCGACCTGTCGGTGCTCGAAGTGCGCCTGATGATGATGGAGTGGATGGAGAAGCTCGGCATGGATCCTGCCTTCGGCGAACGCCACCTCAACGAAGGGTTCTCCGGTGGCGAGAAGAAGCGCAACGAGATCCTCCAGATGGCGATCCTCGAGCCGGAGCTCGCCGTCCTGGACGAGACCGACTCGGGGCTCGACGTCGACGCCCTCCGGACGGTGGCCCGGGGGGTGCATGCCGTCCGCGACGCCCGGCCCGAGCTCGGGGTCCTCGTGATCACCCATTACCAGAGGATGCTCGACGAGCTGGCTGCAGACCGGGTGCACCTGCTCGTCGACGGGGTGATCGTGGCCGAGGGCGGGCCCGAGCTGGCCCGCAGGCTGGAAGCCGAGGGGTACGACGCATGGCGGAGCTGAACGACACCGCTCCCGATGTGGACGGCACCCCCGTCCCCGCCGACCGCACCGGCCTGCTGGACGTGGCCACGCTCCGCAAGGACTTCCCGCTGCTGAGCGTCGAGGTCCACGGCCGGCCGATCACCTTCCTGGACTCGGCGGCGTCCTCCCAACGTCCCGTCCAGGTCCTCGACGCCATGCGCGAGTACGACGAGACGACGCACGCCAACGTCCACCGGGGCGTCTACTCGATCGCCGAGGAGGCCACCCGCCGGTTCGAGGCGGCACGCCACAACGTCGGCCGGTTCATCGGCGCGCCCGATCCGTCCCGTGAGGTGATCTTCACCAAGAACGCCACCGAGGGGCTCAATCTGGTCGCCCATACGTGGGGTCGGACCCACTTGCGGGCCGGTGACGCCATCGTGCTCACCGAGATTGAGCCCCTCGGTGGCGTTCTTGGTGAAGATCACCTCACGGGACGGATCGGGCGCGCCGATGAACCGGCCGA
>JBKQRT010000357.1:0-3441 GCA_052143895.1 Acidimicrobiales bacterium
CACGGCGGCCGGTCGCCGTGGTGCAGCCTGACAGTGCCTATCCCACCTGCCCGGCGGTCGGGTCACCCTCACAGTGTGCGGGGGTTGGCCCTAAATCTCGACTCGGCTCCTTCGGTCAAGGATGTCCTGAGCAGGCCGGATCCAACCAGGCCTCCGCGTGCTGATGGCAACAGGACCTTTGGCCCCTATCCAAATGCTGGACTCCACCCTACGCTGATCGAGTCATACGTGCCCTGCTGCCGGCACCGTCCGCGTATGCGGAGTCGCCGGCTGTTCAGGGAAAGGCTGCCGAGGGGAGAGGGGCGCCATGGGCGTCACCCGGTTTGGACTGCAGACCCCCAGCTTCACCTACCCAGGGGTTGAGGACCGGGACCTTTTTGCCCGCATCGCCGAGATCGCGGCGACCGCCGAGGAGTCCGGCTTCGACTCGGTATGGGTAATGGACCACTTCTATCAGATCACCAACGTGGGCCCCCGGACCGATCCCATGCTCGAGGCCTACACGTTGCTGGGCGCGCTGGCGGCTTGTACCACCCGAGCGCCGCTCGGCACCATGGTCACCGGCGTGACCTACCGAAACCCGGCGATGTTGGCCAAGGAGGTCACCACTCTCGACATCATCTCGGGCGGGCGAGCCATCCTCGGGATCGGTGCGGCGTGGAACGACGACGAGCACGCCGGTTACGGCTTTGACTTCCCTCCGGTGGGTGAACGGATGGACCGCTTGGACGAGGCGCTCAAGATCTGCCGCGCCATGTTCACCGAGGAGGCCCCCAGCTTCGCCGGTCGCTACTACTCGATCGACGGTGCGCTCAACGTGCCCCGGCCCATCCGCCCCGATGGCATCCCCATCCTGGCGGGAGGCTCCGGCGAGCGCCGGACCCTCAGGCTGGTGGCCCGTCATGCCGATGCGTGCAACCTCTTCGGCGACGTGGCCACCATTCGCCACAAGCTCGAGGTGCTCGACCGCCACTGCGAGGCCGAGGGGCGCGACCCTTCCGTCATCACCAGGGCGCGGCTTGGCGGCCTGGTGGTCGCCGAGTCCACTGCTGAGGCCGAGCGGCGGGGCCGGGCCATGGCAGAGGCCCGGGGCATGGACGACGAGCGCTACCGGGGCTACGTCATCGCCGGCGACCCGGATGCAGTGCGTGAGCAGGTGGCCGCCTACCTCGACGCCGGCCTCGACGGCATGGTGTTCAACATGCACGACGCCTACGATCTCGACTCCGTCCGGCTGGCCGGTGAGACCCTCTCGGGCGCCTTCGGCTGAGAGCAGCCCGAGCTGATCCGACCTGCCGCTCGGTGGATCGGCGCCGGCGCCACCTAAGTTGTGGCAGTGCCGCTGGAAACTCAGTCCTGACGGCGGCGCGACCGGAACCCTTCCAGCCAGGCGTCGAACTCGGTTGCCACCAGTCGTTCGCCGGTGACCCCCTCGGCCTCGGCCGAAGCCAGGAACACCGCGAGCGGACCCATGACCGAGGCCGGGAGCAGCCGGTCACGCGCCTCGGCTGACAACCCGTCGGGGATCATGCCGGTGGCGGTGGCCCCGCCAGGAAGCGCCAGGTTCACCGCCACCCCGAAGGGGCGCAGGTCTTCGGTCATGATCAGGCTGAGTGACTCGGCGCCGGCGCGGGCCGGGCCGTAGGGAACGAAGCCGCTGCGGCGCATGGTCGAGTGGTTCATCGTCACGTTGACGAACCGGCCGGCACCGCGGTCCACGAACCCGGGGGCGAAGGCCCGAGCCACGAGGAAGTAGCCGGTCAGGTTGGTGGCCACCAGGTCGGTGAAGCCCTCCGGCGGCACCTCGTAGAAGGGCTGCGGATGGTCGAGGAACTGTGGGTTCACCGTGCGCATGCCAATCCCCGCGTTGTTGACGACGACGTCGACATTGCCCAAGTCATGGGCGGCCCGACGGGCTAGTTCGTCGACCGAGGACGGGTCGCGCACGTCGACTGGCAGGGCTACGGCGGCCAACCCACGCTCCAGACGATCGGCTAGCGCGGCCTCAAGGCGGGGGGTGGGGCGACTGGCGAACCCGACGCTAGCCCCGGCAGCCAGCAACGCGTCGGCCATGGCCTCGCCGATCCCACTGGTCGCCCCGGTCACCACCGCGGTGACGCCGGTGAGGTCGGGTGCAAGTTCCGCTCGCTCGTTCATGGGTCGAACCTACCGCCGTCACCGGAAACGGCGAGCGACGGTCAGGAATGGGGCAACTTGGCGTACTCAGTCACAATCTGCCGGCCGATGACGGTGTAGCCCTGCGTGTTGGCGTGGATGCTGCCCACGGCGCAGTACCAGGTGAGCGTGCAGACCTCGGCCACGGCGACGGGGATTACCCCGAAGGGGCTCAAGGTGGTCGTCTCAGTGAGCGGTGTGTAGGCCCCGGTGGCGGCGGTGATGTCGACGAACTTGGCGCCGGCGCCGGTGTAGGCGGCCTTGAGGGCGGGGTTGAGGTTGTCTTGGAACGCCGTCACCGATAGCGAGGCGATGCTCTTGTTCGGACTGGCGGCAGGGTGGACCCACAGCCCGAGGAGGACGTCGGGGTAGGTGAGCCCGATAATGGGGACACCGGGTCCCGCCGCCGAGCGCAACCCCTTGGCCAGCGTCGTGATGTTGGCCGCAGCGGTGCTCACGGACGAGTAGAAGCAGGTGATGGGGCTGGCAACTGTTGCACACCTCGTCACGTCGTTCCCGCCAATCGACACCGTGATCAGCGCGATCGACCCCGTGTGCGCCCTGATGAAGGCCTCGGCGGCAGTGGCCTGGGGTGTGGCGGGATAGGCCACCGCATCAGTCGCGGCCACGTGATCGGTGCAACCGTTGGTGGTGAGGATCGAGGCCGAGGTCGCCCCGGCGCAGCCGAAGTTCTCCAGCTTGAGATGTTCAGCGGTGGCCACGTAGGCGGTGTACCCGGGGGACGCGTGAGGGGCGGGCAGGGGCTGGTATCCCACTGCATAGGAGTCGCCGAGCGAGACGTAGTACTTGACCGATGGAACGGACGAAGACGACGAGGAGCTGCATCCCGCCATCACGAAGGCGAAGGCGCCAACAGCGAGAAACAGACGCCGTCCCTTGCGATGACTGCTCCCGTCAGGCATCGTTCACCACCGACCTACACCGCCAAAGATCAGCTCATGCATCGCAAATCTTCAGTCTAGACGGCCTCGCCACCTCGAGGAGCTGGAAGGTTTGCCTGACTGAGAGCCCGCGTCCGGCGTGTCCGAGCGACACGCCGCCGGGGCTTCTGCGAGGGAGCGGATCTCGCCGTCCCGCAGGCCGTAGTAGCCGAGCGTGAGAACCTTGCGGGCAATGGCCACATTCGCCCTCGTCCGTCCACGTCGCTTGGCGATGACATGGAACTGCTCGGTGAAGGCATTCCCGCCGTGGTAGCGGGCGACCGCCTTGATGGCCGCCCAGCGCACCAGGCGTGATCCCCACAAG
>JBKQRT010000358.1:0-11795 GCA_052143895.1 Acidimicrobiales bacterium
GAATCACCGACGATCCCGACCGTTGGCGGGTTGCTGGAGCATGCGACCAACAGGAACGCCGCGATGGCGAGGCAGAGATAGATACGGTTCAAGAGCACCACGTACTAGCACAGCCGATCCGAAAACCTGCGCTGACAGGCCACGGTGCAGCGGGTGCGGAACGACAATGTCACGCGAGTACACACGGCAGGGCTACAAGACGTGGTGGGCCAAGTGTGTGAACTTCTGGTACGACAAGCGGTGTGACGGGTCGTGCGGGCGTGAAAGGTCCAAGTACTCCCGGCCACGGTTTGACGAGGAGTAATACCTCTGGCGATGCTCCTCGGCTGTGGTCCTCTCTTTCCTCCACCGCTTGACTCACCGCACCCTCGGGTTCGTCCGCCTCCATCGAATGGACACTTTCCGACCCTTCAGGGCCAAGCTATCGGCATCTCTTTCTTCACGGCGCCCGGGACAGGAGCCGCCGTTTCCTGTCCCGATCTACTTCGCGGGGCATTCGGTCAAGCATTGAGACACGGATTGAGGGGCGATGGGGGTGGCTTGATATGAACTCACCACCGACAGAGCCAACCGGGCGAAGTCGAAGAGCTGGGCACACGCGTATTGGTGCCTCTGCCTGCGTAATTGTCCTCTCATAGCTTCCTCGTTGGCGTTCGTCATTGCCGCACCGGCGGACCCCAACAGTCAAAAGTTCAAGAAGCCAGGGGCGTCCACGGACGTAACGGCAGTGCCTGCGGAGGGAGGCGGGACGATCTCGTGGGCAATTCCGAACAAAGATGGACGTTCCTCCATCACTGGCTACGCCGTGACAGGAGAAGGGTTGAGCTGCTCGACAGACGGTGCCACCAGTTGTGAATTCACCGGCCTCACCGACGGGCGTACTTACTCGGTGAGGGTGCGAGCAGTGAACATAATCGGAACCGGACCATCTGCCCATCCAGTCCATTTCACGCCAGGACAATCGCCGGATTGCTCCAACTTCACCCCCGGTGCCAACCTTCGGTACTGCCACCTTGGCGGCCTGGATCTCGATGGCTTCGACCTGGCCGGGGCGGATCTGACCGGCGCGAAGCTCGTCTATACATCGTTCGACGGTGCCGACCTGGACGGAGCGATCTTCGATAACACCTATGGCAGTGCCGTGGTGAACACTGCCTCCCTCGTCGGCGCGCAGATGGTGGGTGCCAGCTTCGCGGGCGTCTATCTGGAAGACAACGATTTCGGGGAGGCCAATCTCACCGACGCCAGCTTCACGGCGCGGTACTCACCGCCAGCGGTTTTTACGATGCCACCATGACTGGAGCCGACCTGGGCGATACTTCTTGGAGCGCGGACCTTTGCCCGGACGGCACCAGCAGCAGCGATGACGGGTATACGTGCGCCAATAACCTCGGGTGACGTTGGCACAACAAGCGACCGTTCAGGGACAGCAACATCCGATGGCTACAGGCGATGATCCCAGAAAGGCTCCCGGTTTAGGCACTGACCACGATGTCGCACGGTCCCCCATGGGTCACGTGCCAAGCGCCTCTCCATGTCAAAAGGTCAGGGCGCAAGTAGCTTCGAGGCCCGGCCCAGAAGCCATCCCTCCACGCTGTTGATCGCGAGGTCATCGTTGGGTTCTCCGGAACGCATCGCGCCGGTCAGTGCCGCGATCATCCCGAGGGGTCCTGACCGGACCCCGTTGATCGAACCTTCAGGTGGCTCAATGATTGGGGCCCGGTCAAACCCACCAAGACCTTGAACCGCGGCCCGTGGTTCCTCACAGTTGGCGCGTCGCTCAGCTCGCGCCCGCTGGAGCGAATTGCTCGCCTCCCAAATCAATCCAGACGTGAATTGCGGCCACCGGTTGATTCCGCCGCTCGTGGGTGCCATGAGTGACCGTCGAGCATCGCCGAGTCAATCAATTGTGGGCGCGAGTTGCGACAGTGACGCCCTCGTCGTTCTTGAGGGAAGCCGCCTTCCCTGAAGGGTCCAAATGTGGTGCGGGCAGCCATCAGGCGCGCCACGAGGGGCCGATCTCAGCCCCTCGCACCACCGTGACCTGCGCATCCTCTGGAGCGGACGACGGGATTCGAACCCGCGACCCTCACCTTGGCAAGGTGATGCTCTACCAGCTGAGCCACGTCCGCGTGAGGCACATACCCTAGCAGTTTGACCACCTCGATCCTGGTGGTTCGCCCTCCCCGCCCGGCTCGTGCGCACCCCCCGGCCACGGCACCCGGTGGCGCGCCACCGTCGTCACGCCGGCAGCTCCGCGTGCCACCACGGCACCGGGCGGTCACGTCGGTCGGCCGCTCTCACCAGCTCGTCCAGGGCCTCCCCCATCCCCCTGGCGATCCCGTCGACGTCGGGGACCAGGTCCCAACAGGCCAGGACCCCCACGTACACCGAGTCGCGGTAGGAGAAGACGGTGATGTTCACCCCGACACCCTCCATGATCGGCCCGAGCGGGTACATGGCCACCATCGGGGCACCCGCCAGGTACAGCGTGGCGTCCGGCCCGGGGACGTTCGACACGACGAGGTTGAACAGCGGCGCCACGTGGTCGAACACCCGCAGGTTGGTGACCAGACGCGACAACCGGGTCGCCACCGCGGGAAAGAGCGCCTGGGCCCACCCCGCGAACACCTCGGGACCGATCGACCGGCTCTGCTTTTTGGCCACCTCGACGCCGGCCCGGATCTGAATGAGCCGGGCCGCCGGCTCCTCCACCCCGGTCGCCAGCGACACCAGCATGGCCGACACCCGGTTTCCCAGCGCGCCGCGATCCGCGTCGCTCCGCACCGATATCGGCACCAGCGCCACCAACGAGCTGTCGAGCTCCTCGCCTCGCCCGGCGAAGAACGACCGCATCGCCCCGGAGACGACGGCCAGCACCACGTCGTTGGTGGTCCCGCCGAGCACCTCGCGGACCCGCCGGACGTCGCGCATCGGCAGGTCGGCGAAGGCCACCCGCCGGTGGCCGGAAATGGCCCGGTTGATCGACGTCCGGGGCGCTTCGAACGGGGACGGGGGAGGACCGCCGGGCTCCTGGCGGTTCCGCCCGCTCAACGAGCGGACGGTCTGCCAGGTCCGCGACACCGTCCGCAGCAAGCCGTCGGCGTGCCCGGGCAGCGCCCCGATGACGCCACGCCAGCGCTCGAGCTCCCCCGGCAGCGGGTCGGGGTACCACCCGGGGTCCCCTCCCCCTCCGTCGGCATCGGGCTCGGTGCCGCCCGACGGTGGGCCGGCCCGCAAGCGACGGCCCTCACCGCGGCCGAACAGCGGGCTCGGCTCCGGATCGGCCGACAGGTCGAAGAACACGGCCATCACCTCGGCCCCGGACACACCGTCGATGATCGAATGGTGGACCTTGGGCACGACGGCCACCCGGCCACCGTCGAGGCCCTCGACCACGTGGAACTCCCACAGCGGACGGGCTCGGTCGAGCGGTCGGGATGCCAGGTCGGCCACCAGTGCCGCCAGCTCCTCGAGTCCGCCCGGTTCGGGCAGGCTGGCTCGGCGCACGTGGTAGTCGATGTCGAACTCGGGGTCGTCGACCAGCGCCGGGTGCTGCAGGCCGAAGGGGACCTCGATCATCCGCTTCCGGAACGGCGGGACCAGGTGCACCCGGGACGCCACGAGGTCACGGACTCGCCGGAAGTCGAGCCGCCCGCCGGTGCCGTTCGGGTCGAACACGAGGGCCCCGAGGATGTGCAGGTGGGTCGACGGGGACTCGAGGGACAGGAAGGCCCCGTCCAGCCCGCCCAGGCGCTCCACGACCCCCTACCGGCCCGTCGAGCCGAAGCCGCCCAGGCCGCGCTCGCTGTCGGGGAGGTGGGTGACCTCCGCAAACCCGGCCGTCTCGACCCGCTGGATCACCAGCTGTGCAATCCGGTCCCCTCGGTGGACCTCGTAGGGCTCGACCGGGTCGGTGTTGACCAGCAGCACGGCCAGCTCGTCGCGATAGCCGGCATCGATCAGGCCCGGGGTGTTGAGGCAGGTTACGCCGTGCCGCAGCGCCAGGCCGCTCCTCGGCTGGACGAAACCGGCGTGCCCCTCCGGGATCGCCACCGCCATACCGGTGGGGACCGCGGCCCGGCCGCCCCCCGGGGCCAGCGTGACGTCGACGCGGGCCACCAGATCGGCTCCGGCGTCCCCCGGGCGGGCGTATCCGGGAAGGGGGAGGCCTGGATCGAGCCGCACCACCGGGACCGTCATCGAGGAGGTGTCCCCGAGCGTATGCCCGGGCCGCTCGTCCAGCACTGTGTCGACGCCATGGTGTGGTTCTGGTGCCACCGGGCTCCTCGCGTTCGCTCCGTCAGGACGCTACCGCTCACCGGCGCCCGCCGCCGACACGCCCGCGTTGCGCAGGGATCACGTCGGGGCCCCGATCCGACGGGACGGGGCACCCCCACCGGAACCGCGGCGCCCGGGGGCGATCTGACGACCCGTCACATTGGATGGGGGCCCGGCAACCGGTAGCGTCACCGGCGTGCTGGTGTGGATGGACCTGGAGATGACGGGGCTGGACGTCGGTCGCCACGTCATCGTCGAGGTGGCCACTCTCATCACCGACGACGACCTGGCCGTGGTGGCCGAGGGGCCCGACCTGGTGGTCGCCGCCACCCCGGCCCAGCTCGAGGCCATGGACGACTTCGTGCGGGCCATGCACGCCCGGAGCGGCCTGCTCGACGCCATCGCCTCGTCCACCCTCTCGCTGCAGGACGCCGGGGCCGCCACCCTGGAGTTCATCCGCTCGCACGTCCCGAAGGCCCGGACGGTGCCGCTGGCCGGCAACTCCATCGGTACGGACCGCCGGTTCCTGGCCGCCCAGTTCCCCGAGATCGAGGAGTACCTCCACTACCGCTCGGTGGACGTCTCCACCGTCAAGGAGCTGGCGCGGCGCTGGTATCCCGACGCGCTGGACGGGGCCCCCACCAAGGCCGGAGGGCACCGGGCGATGGACGACATCCGCGAGAGCGTGACCGAGCTGGCCTACTACCGCAGCACGATCTTCAAGGAACCCGCCTTCGAGGAGCCCGCCCCGGGGTAGGCCGCCCCGGGGTAGGCCGCCCACCGCCCACCGCCCGCAGCCCGGCCCCTGACCTCGTCCGACCGCACGTTCCGCCAGGTCGCCGGCCACCGTCGAGAGGAGTACCCATGGCCGATCCGGCCGACCAGCAGCCCGATCCGGGCTTTCCCCCGCCGCCCGTGCCGTCGCTGGCCCAGGTGACCGCCGAGCTCACCGCGCCCGCGCAGCCGTTCGAGATCGAGGAACTGACCATCCGCGGCATCCCCACCCGGACCTGGAAGACCGCCCCGACCACGCTGCGGGCGGTGCTCGAGCTCTCCTCGCTCCACGGTGACAAGGACTTCCTCGTCTACGAGGACGAGCGGATCACTTTCGCCGAGCACTTCCGCATCGCCGCCGGCCTGGCCGGGATCCTGGCCGACCGGATGGGCGTCACGAAGGGCGACCGGGTCGCCATCGCCATGCGCAACCTGCCCGAGTGGATCATGGCCTTCTGGGCGGCCATCGCCGCCGGGGCGGTGGTGGTGCCGCTCAACGCCTGGTGGACCGGTCAGGAGCTGGCCTACGGGCTCGGCGACTCGGGCACCTCCGTGCTCTTCGTGGACGAGGAGCGCAGGGGCCGCATCCTGCCCCACCTCGGCGAGCTGCCCGATCTCCGGGCCATCGTCGTCTGCTGCGAGGAGCCCGACCCTGCCGGTGGCCGCCGGGCCGCGGACGGCGCCACCGTGGAGCGGGCCGAGGGGGCGGTGCTTCCCATCATCCCCTTCGGTGAGCTGACCGACGCGATCCCGGAGGCGCCGAGCCTCCCGGACGTGGCCATCGAGCCGGACGACGACGCCACCATCTTCTACACCTCGGGGACCACGGGACGCCCCAAGGGTGCGGTCGGCACCCACCGGAACAGCGTGTCCAACCTGATGAACCTGTTCTTCGTCTCGACCGTCGGCACCGTGCGCCGCAGCGGGTCGGTGGCCGACGTGAGCACCGGTGGTCAGAACGCCAACCTGCTGTCGGTCCCCCTGTTCCATGCCACCGGGTGCCACGCCGTCCTGGTGACCAACTCGGCAGCTGGCGGCAAGCTGGTGATGATGCACCACTTCGACCCCGAGCGGGCACTGGAGTTGATCGAGCGCGAGCGCATTACCATCTTCGGTGGGGTGCCGGCCATGGTCATGCAGGTGATCGACTCTCCGAACTTCGGGAAGCGGGACACCTCGTCGGTGCGGTCGATCTCCTACGGTGGCGCCCCGTGCCCTCCCGACCTGGTGCGGCGGATCAAGGAGCACTTCCCGGGCGGCGCCCCCGGCAACGGCTACGGCCTGACGGAGACGTCGGCCATGACCACCATGAACTCCGGGGACGACTACGTCCGCAAGCCCGACAGCGTGGGCCCGCCGGCCCCGGTGTGCGACGTGGCCGTCGTGCCCGACGACTACGACGGTGAGGAGCCACCGGCCGACCTGGCGGCCGACCCCAACCGGACGGGCGAGCTCTGGATCAAGGGTCCGAACGTCGTACGCGGCTACTGGAACCGTCCGGAGGAGACCGCCGCCGTGTTCACCCGGGGATGGCTCCACACGGGTGACGTCGCCCGCATCGACGAAGAGGGGTTCGTCCACATCGTCGATCGGGCCAAGGACATGATCATCCGTGGTGGCGAGAACGTCTACTGCGTCGAGGTGGAGGCGGCCCTCCACGAGCACCCCGCAGTCGCCGACTGCGCAGTCATCGGGGTGCCCCACCCCGTTCTCGGCGAAGAGGTCGGGGCGGTCGTGGTGCTCCGGCCAGGCATGGACGTCGGTGCCGACGAGCTGGGCCGCTTCGTCGGAGAGCGTCTCGCCGCGTTCAACGTGCCGTCCCGGTTCTGGTTCCGGGCCGAACCGCTTCCCCGCAATCCTGCCGGCAAGGCCCTCAAGCGGGAGCTTCGGACCGAGCTCCTCGGGCAGGCCCCGACCCACTGAGGCTGCGCCGGCCGCACGCCGGTGCCGACACGTTCCGGGTGGAGGGGATCAGCCAGGTGCGGACAGGGCGGCGCGGGCGGCCTCGACGTCGAGCTCCATCTGGGCGACGAGCGCCTCGGCGGACTCGAAGGCCCGTTCGTCGCGCAGGTGGGTGACGAACGACACCCTCGCCTCCTCACCGTAGAGGTCGCCGGAGAAGTCCACCAGGAAGGCCTCGACCAGGAGCTCCCCGGCCGTACCGTAGAACGTGGGCCGACGTCCGACGGAGATCGCCGCCTCGAAAGTCGGCCCATCCGGCCGCTCGTACCACCCGGCGTAGATGCCGGCGGCCGGGAGACAGATGCCCCGCGGGACGTCCACGTTGGCCGTCGGGAAGCCCAGCTCGGTGCCGCCCCGGCGGTCGCCGGTCACCACCGGTCCGCGCACCTGGTGGGGGCGCCCGAGCAGCGCCGCCGCGTCCTCCACCTGGCCGTTGCCGACGAGCGTGCGCACGAGGGTGGACGAGATGGCCTGGCCGGTGGCGGTGGCGGCCTCCCCTGTCCGGAGGGACACGCCGTCCACCGCGAACCCCGCCGTGACCCCCATCTCCCGCAGGAGGGCGACGTTGCCCTTCCGCCCGTGTCCGAAGTGGAAGTCCTCCCCCACGACCACCAGTCGGGCGTCCAGGCCCTCGACCAGGACGCTGTCGACGAAGACCTCGGCGGTCTCGTTGGCCCGCTCCTCGTCGAAGTGGATCACGACCGTGCGGTCGACCCCGGCCGCCTCGAGCAGCTCGAGCTTCTGGTCGAGGTCACAAAGCAGGCTTGGGGCCGACTCGGGGCGCACCACCGTCGCCGGGTGCCGGTCGAACGTCACCACCACCGTGGTCAGCCCGTCTACCTCGGCCCGGGCCCGGAGCTCGGCCAGGAGCGCCCGGTGGCCCAGGTGCACCCCGTCGTAGGCGCCGATGGTCACCGCACTGCCGCCGGGCGGACGCACACTGCCGGACAGGTCGGTCACGATCTCCATCACGTTGGAAGATTACCGCCAGGCCCCGGTCCGCCGGTGCGGCATCCGGGTGCACGCCGCGCCGGTGTGGGGGTCAACCGGCCGACTCGAGGACCACCGCCGGTCGGATCCTATCCGTCTCGGTGGCCTCGTACACGGCGAGCAGCCGGTGGCCCTCGTCGACCAGACCCCACGGACCCTCGCCCGTGACACCGACGGGAACGCGGTCGAGGGCCAGGCCGCGGGCCACGTGGCGCTGGGCGTCGGGCGGAACCACGACCTGCTCGAGGTCACGCAGCGCCTGGGCCGGGGTGAGCACCACGGCCGGGGTGAGCTCGTCCACAGGTCGCGCGTCCTCGGCGGTGAAGGAGCCGATCCGCGTGCGCCGGAGGTTCCGCAGATGTGCACCACCGCCAAGGGCGGCACCGAGGTCGGCGGCCAGCACCCGCACGTAGGTGCCCGACGAGCATTCGACCTCGATGCGGTACGCGCCCGGCGACAGGTTCGGCAGGACCTCGAAGCGGTGCACGGTCACTGGTCGCGCCTCGCGCTCGACCTCGAGCCCCTCTCGGGCCATGGCGTGCAGCCGCCGACCCCCGACCTTGACGGCGGAGACCATCGGTGGCACCTGGTCGATCTCCCCGGTGAGCCTGGCGGCCGCCTGGCGGACGTCGGCCAGGCTCACTCCGGTCATGTCCCAGGTGCCGGTCACGTCACCGGAGGCGTCCAGGGTGGTTGTGGCCGTACCCAGGACCACCTCGGCCTCGTAGGTCTTGGGCAGCGCGGTGAGGAACCGCAAGAGGCGGGTGGCCCTTCCCATCCCGACCAGGAGCACGCCGGTGGCATCCGGGTCCAGGGTCCCGGCGTGCCCGACCCGTCGCTGCCCGAAGATCCTCCGGCATCGGGCCACCACGTCGTGCGAGGTCCAGCCGGCCTCTTTGTCCACCACCACGAGCCCGGTGACCTGGTCGGAGCCGGCTGGTCCCATCAATCCTCCGCAGGGTGGCGGGGCGGCGAACCAGGTTCGTCGTCCCGGTCGTGGATCCGGCGGAGCACGTCCTCCACCCGTCCGCCGGCCACGATCGCCGGGTCGACCGCGAACTCGAGCAACGGGGTCCGCTTCATCCGCACCTGGCGACCGAGTGCCCGCTGCAGCTGTGCCCTCCGGTCGGCCAGCCCCTCGGAGGCCTCCACGCTGAGGGAGCTGAGGTACACGATGGCGTGCCGGAGGTCGGGCGCGGTGTCGACGGCGGTCACCGTCACCAGGCGGAGCCGTTCGTCCGCATCGGCCAGTCGCTCGAGCTCCTCGGCCAGGACCTGGCGGACCACCTGGTTCACCCGGAGCGACCGCGGGTACGGCGCCGCCCCCCGATTGTCCTGTCGACGACCTGACACCGCTCCTCCGATCCCACCTCCGGACCGACCGTCCGTCGGGACGGCGGTCGCCACTAGGTGCGAGGGATCTCCCGTTCGTCGAACGTCTCGATGATGTCGCCCTCTTTGAGGTCCTGGTAGTCGGAGAGGCCGATGCCGCACTCGAAGCCGGCCTGGACCTCACGGGCGTCCTCCTTGAACCGCCGGAGCGAGGTGATGGCACCCTTCCAGATGACCACCCCGTCCCGGAGGAAGCGGACCTTCGAGCCCCGGGTGATGACCCCTTCCCGCACGTAGCAGCCGGCGATCGCACCGATGCGCGGGACCCGGAACACCTGCCGGACCTCCGCCTCGCCGGTGACGACCTCCTCGAAGACCGGCGACAGCAGGCCGAGCATGGCCGCCTCGAGGTCCTCGAGCAGCTTGTAGATGATCTCGTAGGTACGGATCTCCACGTCGGCTTCGGCTGCCATATCACGCGAGCGGCGGTCGGGACGGACGTTGAAGCCGATGATGGTGGCGTTCGACGCCTGGGCGAGCTCGACATCGGACTCGGTGATCCCACCGACGCCCCGTCGCACGAAACTCAGTTTGACGTCTTCCCGCTCGAGCTTGCGCAGGCTCTCGGTGACCGCTTCGAGCGAGCCGCGCACGTCGGCCTTGAGGATCAGGTTGAGCGTCGCCGTCTCGCCCCGCTGGATCTGCTCGAAGAGGTCCTCCAGCTTGGCCCCGCCGAGGGCGGAGGTCGCCGCCGGCACGTGCCCGGCCACGCGGTACCGGTGGGCGCGGGCCTCGCCGATGGTGCGGGCCTGGGCCAGCTCGGGGGCCACCCGGAACTCGTCACCCGCTTCGGGTGGCTCGGAAAAGCCGAGGACCTGGACCGGCGTGGAGGGAGGTGCCTCCTTGATCTGCTCACCGTGTTCGTCGACCAGGGCCTTGACCTTGCCCCAGGCGGCGCCGGCGACGATGGGGTCACCGACGCGGAGCGTTCCGCGCTCCACGATGACCGACGCCACCGGGCCACGACCGATCTCCAGCTCCGCCTCGAGCACCACGCCACGGGCACGCCCCTCGGGGGTGGCCACGAGCTCCTCGACCTCGGCGACGAGGACGATCTGCTCGAGCAGATCGTCGATGCCCAGGTTCTGTAGCGCCGAGATCTCCACGGCGATGGTGTCCCCACCCCAGGCCTCGGGGACCAGACCGTGCTCGGACAGCTGCTGGAGCACCCGGTTGGGGTCCGCCTCCTCGCGGTCGATCTTGTTGACGGCCACGATGATCGGCACGTCGGCGGCGTTCGCGTGGTCGATGGCCTCGACCGTCTGGGGCATGACCCCGTCGTCCGCCGCCACCACCAGCACCACGATGTCGGTGACCTCGGCGCCCCGGGCCCGCATGGCCGTGAACGCCTCGTGACCGGGGGTGTCGATGAAGGTGATCGGATGCCCGTTCCACTCCACCTGGTACGCGCCGATGTGCTGGGTGATGCCGCCGGCCTCGCCCGCCACCACGTTGGCCGAGCGGATTCGGTCGAGCAAGAGGGTCTTGCCGTGATCGACGTGTCCCATGACGGTGACCACGGGCGGTCGCGGTCGCAGGTCCGCCTCGACCTCCTCCTCGTCGTCCTCGTCGAAGAACTTGGCCAGTAGCTCGGCCTCGCGCTCCTCCCCCGGGTCGACCAGGCGCACGTCGGCGCCCAACTCGGCGGCGAAGAGCTCGATCATGTCGTCGGTCAGGGACTGGGTGGCCGTCACCATCTCCCCCTGAAGGAGCAGGAACCGGATGACGTCGCCGGCCGAGCGGTTCAGTTTCGGCCCGAGGTCCCGCGCCGTCGATCCGCGTTCGACGATGACCTCGGTGTCGGGCACCGGGGCGGTCGAGGGCGCGTAGGCGGTGAGCTGGGTCGGCTCTAGCTCCTCGAGGTTGCGACGGCGCCGACGTGGCCGGCGCTGGTTGGGACGGCCGCGACCCACGCCGGGGCCTCCACGTCCACCGGGTCCGCCCGGACCGCCGCCCGGGCCTCCGCCCGGTCGACCGCCGAAGCCGCCGCCGGACGCGCCGCTGGGGCGGCCGCCGTAGCCGCCACCGCCAGCCGGGCCGCTGGTGCGCGGTGGGCCACCGGTGCGCGGGGCGCCGCCGCCGGCACCACCCGGTCGGCCGCTGAATCCGCTCGAACCGCCCGGGCGCGAGCCACCCGGGGCCGGCCTCCGGCCCCCGGCTCCCGGGGGAGGTGGGATCGGCTTGCCGGTGACCGAACGGGGCGGCCCCCCCGGCGGTGGGGGGATCGGCCGGCCCGACGAGCTCGTGGGTGGACGCGTCGGCGCGGACGGCGGGGCGGCGGGCGCGGCCGAAGCCGACGCGGTCGGCCTCGGCGAAGTCGGCGCGGGCGCGGCGGGCGCGGCCGAAGCCGACGCGGTCGGCCTCGGCGAAGTCGGCGCGGGCGCGGCGGGCGCGGC
>JBKQRT010000359.1:0-7103 GCA_052143895.1 Acidimicrobiales bacterium
CGGCAGGATGATGAAGCCGAACATCAGGCCGATGTTGCGCGGCTCGAAGCTGGTGCCGAGCAGGAGACCGAGGGAGGCCATCGTCACGCAGGCCAGGGGCACGAGGGTCAGGATGATCCACCAGTGCAGGTTGATGTTGGCCTCGACCCCCTCGGCGTGCACGACCGAGGCGATGGGCAGGACGATGACCGCCGAGATCAGCCCCTGCACGGCCCCCGAGAGCACCTTGGCCATGGCCACCAACCAGATCGGGCACGGCGCCTGCACCCGATCCTCGATCTCGCGGGTGAACCCGAACTCCTGGGACATGATCAGGGCCACCGACTGGACGCCCTGGAAGAGGATGGAGATGCCCACCACCGCCGGGACCAGCAGCGTGGCGAAGGCCGACTCCGCCTCCGGTCCGCGCCCACCGCCGATGCCCTGGCCGATCTTCGGAAAGACGTAGAGGAAGACGAAGCAGAGCAGGAATGGCTGCACCAGCACGCGGATAACGAACTCGAACACGTGCTTGCGCAGGACGGCCAGGTCGCGCAGGATGAGCGCCCAGAGGGCGATCCGTCCGGCGTCGAACGACGATCGTGCCGGCGTCGTCCGCACTCTGGGTGCTGGTGACGCCGCGTCCACCGTGGTCATCAGTCCCTCAGCTCCTTTCCGGTGAGGTTGATGAAGACCGTCTCGAGCGTGGGCTCGGCGACCGAGAGATCGACCACGGAGAAGCCGGCGTCCTCTGCGGTGGCGACCACCCGCGGCAGGAGCCGGTCTGTCCCCATCACGTGCAGCTGCACGCCGCCGTCGACCGTTCGGGTGCGGGCCACCCCCGGCACCCCTCCGGTGAGCACGCGGGCCAGCTCGTCGGAATCGCCTGCGGCGGTCACCGTCACGATGGTGTCGGCGTCGACCTGCTGCTTGAGGGCGGCCGGCGTGCCGAGGGCGAGGATCTTGCCGTGGTCCATGATGGCCACCCGGCCGCAGAGCTGATCGGCCTCCTCCATGTAGTGCGTGGTCAGCATGATGGTCTGGCCTTCGGCGTTGAGCTCTCGCAAGGTGTCCCACAGGGCCAGACGGCTCTGCGGGTCCAGCCCGGACGTCGGTTCGTCGAGGAAGAGCACCGCCGGCCGGTGGAAGATGGCCCGCGCGACCATGAGCCGTTGGGCCATGCCTCCTGAGAGCGCATAGACGGACGCATTGGCCCACTTCTCGAGCTGGAACTGGGCGAGGAGCTCGGTGGCCACCCGACGCGAGTCGCGGGCCGCGATGCCGAACAGTCTCCCGTGGAAGTAGAGGTTCTCCCAGACGGTGAGCTGGCGGTCCAGCGTGTTCTGCTGGCTCACGATCCCTAGGATCTGCTTGGCCAGTGCCGGGTGGGCCACCACATCGATGTCCCCCACGAAGGCCTGCCCCGACGTCGGGATCACCCGGGTGGTGAGCATGCCCGCCGTGGTCGTCTTGCCGGCCCCGTTGGGGCCGAGCAACCCGAAGATCTCGCCGGGTGCCACGGTGAGGTCCAGCCCGTCGACCGCCCGGAAGTCGGTGCCCTCGTAGACCTTGGTCAGACCGATGGTGCGGATGATGGGGTGATCGGCCGCGGGTACCTCGGCGCGTGGTGTCGATTCGGTGGTTGCCATGATCCTGACGGCGACACTACCCCTGCGGACAAGTCACCGACCGAGTGCCGACCGGTGGCGGAGGGCAGACCGTAACCGGTCCGAACTCACTTGGGCGGCATGCGGATGCCGCCGTCGAGCCGGATGACCTCGGCGTTGAGATAGCTGTTGGAGGCGATGTGGGACACCAGCTCGCCGAATTCCGCCGGGTCCCCCAGACGCTTGGGGAAGTTGACCGACTGGGCGAGTGCATCACGGGCCTCGTCAGGCAGCATGGCCAGGAGAGGCGTGTCGAACAGGCCAGGGGCGATGGCCAGCACCCGGATGCCGACGACCGCCAGGTCGCGCGCGGCCGGGAGGGTCATCCCCACAATGGCCCCCTTCGACGCGGAGTAGGCCAACTGGCCGATCTGGCCGTCGAATGCGGCCACCGACGCCGTGTTGACGATCACCCCCCGTTCCCCATTGGCCTGGGGCTCGGTGGTGGCCATGGCCGACGCCGCCTTGGTCATGACGTTGAAGGTGCCGATCACGTTGAGGTTCTGGATGAACTGGAACGGGGTCAGGTCGTGCGGTGACCCGTCCCGGTTGATCACCCGTCCGACCCACCCCGTACCGGCGCAGTTGACGGCGATCCGCAGGTTCCCGCCCTCGGCGGCCTGGTCGACCGCCTTCTGGCAGTCGTCCGGCTCGGTGACGTCGCCGCCGATGAAGTTGGCATTCGCCCCGATCTCGGCCACGACCTCCTTGCCCCGCTCCTCGTTCCGGTCGAAGATGGTGACGCGGACGCCCTGGGCGGCAAGCCGGCGGGCGGTGGCCTCGCCGAGCCCGGATGCGCCGCCGGTGATGATTGCTGAACTTCCCATGATCTCCATTCCTGCAGGTTACGGGAGGCCGGGGTCCGAGCCAAACCCGCACGGACGCCGGAACCGGCACGCTCCGCCGTTCGGGCGACGTTACCGGGGGGTGTCGGGCGTCGCTACTGGAGTGCGGCCGCCTGGGTGGCCAGGAGGTCGACGACGTCGTTCATCCGGTCGCCCGAGTGGCCCTTCACCCACTCGAACGTCACCGGCCGCCCCGGGTCGAGGGCGAGCGGCAGCAGATCCTTCCACAGGTCCTGGTTAGCCACCGGCTTCCCCTGCGAGTTGCGCCATCCACGTCGCTGCCACCCAACCCACCACCGGTGTCGGAAGCAGTTGACCACATAGGTCGAGTCGCTGATCACGTGGAGGGGGCCGGGCAACGACTCCAGGGCACGAACCACGGCGGTCACCTCCATCCGCTGATTGGTGGTGTTGGGCTCGCCACCGCTGTCCGATGGCCCACCGTCCACGGCCCACGCCCATCCCCCGGGGCCTGGGTTCCCCAAACACGACCCGTCGGTGTACACGACGGTCGGCGCATCCTGCTCGGGCGGTGATGTCACCGGGACAGCATGCCCGTTCGGCGGGTGGCCGGTGGTACTTTCGCCGACGGGTGGGCGGTGGGACCATGGGATGGTGCTGTTCGACGGTGTGAGCCACCAAATTCCCGACGGCGATCCGGTCGAGACCGCCGAGTGGCTCGACGCCTTCGACGATGTCGTCGACCACCACGGCCGGACCCGCGCCCGCTACCTGCTGATGAGGATCCTTGAACGGGCCGGTCAGAAGCAGGTCGACTTCCCCGCCACCGTCTCGTCCCCCTACGTCAACACCATCCCGACCGACGAGGAGCCCGAGTTCCCCGGTGACGAGTACCTCGAACGGCGCATTCGGGCCTTCATCCGCTGGAACGCGGCGGTGATGGTGCTCCGGGCCAACGCCCGCTCGGAGGCGATCGGCGGCCACCTGTCCACCTACGCCAGCTCGGCCGCCCTCTACGAAGTGGGCTTCAACCACTTCTTCCGCGGCAAGGACGGTGGTGCGCCCGGTGACCAGGTCTACTACCAGGGTCACGCCTCGCCGGGCATCTACGCCAGGGCCTTCGTCGAGGGACGCCTCACCGAGGAGCAGCTGGACAACTTCAGGTTCGAGGTCGGATCGGACGGGCTCTCGTCCTATCCCCACCCGAGGCTCATGCCCGGGTTCTGGGAGTTCCCGACCGTATCCATGGGCCTCGGCCCGCTCAACGCCATCGCCCAGGCCCACGTCAGTCGTTACCTCCACGCCCGAGAGATCACCGACACCTCCGGAAGCACCGTGTGGTGCTTCGTCGGCGACGGCGAGTTCGACGAACCCGAGACCATCGGCGCCCTGGGCATGGCCGGGCGGGAGCACCTGGACAACCTGATCTTCGTGGTGAATTGCAACCTGCAACGGCTCGACGGCCCGGTGCGGGGCAACGGCAAGATCATCCAGGAGCTCGAGGCGCTCTTCCGCGGTGTCGGGTGGAACGTGATCAAGGTGGTGTGGGGCAGGACGTGGGACGCCCTGCTGTCCAAGGACGTGGACGGCGTCCTCCTCAACAAGATGAACTCGACCGTCGACGGCGAGTTCCAGAAGTACGCCACCGAGTCCGGCGCCTACATCCGGGAGCACTTCTTCGGACCCGATCCTCGGCTGCAGGCCCTGGTGGCCGACCTGTCCGACGAGGACCTGCAGGCGCTGCCGCGTGGCGGCCACGACTACCGGAAGCTCTACGCCGCCTACCGGGCCGCCACCGAGCATGTCGGGGCACCGACCGCCATCCTGGCCAAGACCATCAAGGGGTGGACCCTCGGGCCCGAGATCGAGGCCCGCAACGCCACGCACCAGATCAAGAAGATGAACAAGGCCCAGCTGCTCACCCTGCGCAATCGGCTCTTCCTGCAGGACGAGATCCCCGAGGAGGAACTCGACGGCGACCACCCGCCGTACTACCGCCCGTCCCCCGATTCGAAGGCCGGTGCGTACCTCGCCGAACGGCGGAAAAAGCTGGGGGGCCCGCTGCCGCTGCGGGTGGACCGCTCCCGGCCCCTGGCCGCGCCTCCTCCGTCGACGTTCGCAGAGCTGCTGGCCGGTTCGAGCACCCAGGCCGTGTCCACCACCATGGCGTTCGCCCGCCTGTTGCGGTCGATGGTGCGGGACGAGGCGATCGGCCGCCGGATCGTCCCCATCGTCTCCGACGAGGCCCGCACCTTCGGTCTCGAGTCCATCATCAGCGAGGTGCAGATCTACGCGCCCGAGGGGCAGCGCTACACACCGGTCGACGCCGGGCTCGCCCTCCACTACGCGGAAAGCGCCTCCGGCCAGGTGCTCGAGGAGGGCATCAGCGAGGCCGGTGCGGTCGCCGCCTTCACCGCGGCAGCGACCTCCTATGCCACGTGGGGCGAACCGATGATCCCCTTCTACCTCCTGTATTCGATGTTCGGATTCCAGCGTGTGGGCGACCTCCTCTGGGCCCTCGGCGACAGCCGGGGGCGGGGGTTCCTCCTCGGGTGCACGGCTGGGCGGACGACGCTCAACGGCGAGGGGCTGCAACACCAGGACGGGCATTCGCTCCTACTGGCGTCGGCGGTGCCCTCGGTGGCCGCCTACGACCCCGCCTTCTCCTACGAGCTGGCCACCATCGTCGAGGACGGGATCCGGCGGATGACCGGGCCGGAGCCCGAGGACCGGTACTGGTACATCACCCTCTACAACGAGAACTACCCCATGCCGCCGCTGCCCTCCCATCCGGACGAGGCCGAACGGGTGCGGGCGGGCACCATCCGGGGGATGTACCGGTTCTCCACAGGAGCTGCCGGTGCAGACGGGGAGCCCGACCTCGATGGGGGAACCCGTCCCGGGGGTGACACCGGCGGCAGCGGTGCCGCCGCAAAACGGAAGGAGCGCAAGCAGCAGGGCTCCCCTCGGGCGACGCTGCTCTTCTCGGGAACGGCGTGGCGGGCGGCGATGGCAGCTCGCGACCTGCTGGCCGAGGAATGGGGGGTGGACGCCGAGGCGTGGTCCGTGACCTCGTACAAGTCGCTGCGCGAGGACGCCATCTCCGTCGAGCGGTGGAACCGGCTCCACACCTGGGAAGACACCCGCGTGCCGCTCGTGACGGAGAGCCTCGCCCGCTCGGGGGGGCCGATCGTCGCCGTCACCGACTTCATGCGGGCGGTCCCCGACCAGGTGGCTCGCTGGATGCCCCGTCCGTTCATCTCGCTGGGGACGGACGGGTTCGGCCGATCGGACACCCGGGAGGTGCTCCGGCGGTTCTTCGAGGTGGACGCCGCCCACGTGGTGATTGCCGTGCTACACGGGCTGGCCGTCGAGGGCAAACTGCCCCGCCGGACAGTCGCCGACGCCATCGACCGCTACGGCGTCGACCCGGCGTCGGCCGACCCGTGGTCCCTGTGACCGGGCCGGTGTCGTAAGGGCCGGCCCGAAGGGCCCGGGCGGTCCGGGCTCGACAGGGTGGTCCGGGCTCGACAGCTCAGCGGTGCTGGCGGCCGAAGACCTGTTCGAAGATCCCGTCGATCCCGGACCCGTGCAGGGTCAGGCCACCGTCCACCACCAGGTTCTGCCCGGTGATGAAGCGGGACAGGGGGGAGCACAGGAACACGACCACGTCGGCGATGTCCTCTGGCTCCCCGATCCGGCCCAGGGGCGTCGTCCGCTCGAAACGGTCCCGCTCGTGGGGGAGAAACTGGAGGAGCGGCTCGGTCAGCGCGGTGAGGATCATGCCGGGTGAGACCGAATTGACCCGGATCGTCGGCCCGTACTCGAGTGCGGCGGAGGCGGTGATCGCGGCCACCCCGGCCTTCGACGCGGAGTAGGGCGCCTCCCCGGCGGCCGGGCGCGTCCCGCTGATCGAGGCGGTGGAGACGACGCTGCCCCCGCCGGATGCGCGGATATGCGGGATGGCGGCCCGGAACCCGAGGTAGACGCCGGTGAGGTTGACCGCGATGATCCGGTTCCACTCCTCCGGGGCCCACTCGTGGAGTGGCGACTGGTTGCCGATCCCCGCATTGTTGAACAACGTGGTGACGCCGCCCATGGCGGTCGCCGCCGCGTCGACCGCTCTCTGCAACCCGTCGGGGTCGGTGACGTCCGCCACATAGGCGGTCCCGCCGATGTCCTTCGCCACCTCGTTCGCCGCGTCGCCGTTGATGTCGATCACGGCCACCGCGGCGCCCTCCTCGGCGATCCGCCGAGCGGTCGCCCGGCCGATGCCGGAGGCGCCACCGGTGACGACAGCTCGCTGGCCGTCCATCAGTCCCATCGTCGGTTCCTTTCGTTCCCGTGCTGCGCCGGCCACCCGGTCGGGCGTCGGCCCTGAGCCATCCTGTCGCTCGTCGTCCCCCGCCCACGTGCCCACGCACTACGGGGACCGCCCGCAGTCGAGCACAAAACGCAGGATGCCGCCGGATGCGAATGGCCGGGATGCGATGGCCGGACTGCGATGCACCGGGCTGTGATGGACCGGGCTGTGATGGACCGGGCAGTGATGGACCGGACCCGATGGGCCCGTGCGGTGTGCCCGGTCGCAGTCGCCCGCTAGCCTGACCCCCGTGATCCACGTGACCGGCGACGAAGCAGTTGACCAGCT
>JBKQRT010000360.1:0-12605 GCA_052143895.1 Acidimicrobiales bacterium
CGAGGACGCCTCATGACTCCAAGTCAGGCCGAATCTCCCAGTGCTCCCGAAGCTATTGGGGACCAGCACCAAAGCGGTGGACCCTGAAAGCCATTGTCATTGATAGGTGACATCCATCGTCCGCCTATTCTTGGGTGATCAGCCCGCGGCTAGGCGGCGGATCTGGAAGGCCAATGCGATCTCGACAATGCCGTAGGCGATCAGCCCCACTCCGAGGATGACGGCCAGGATCGACAGGGACAGTCCCGGATAGACCAGGCACAGAATCCCAACGACCGTCCCCAGTAGGCCGAGAACAATGAGTCCTGCTCGCCGACCCTTGGCCTCTCGGCTGAAACCGGCGAAGAGTTCGGACAGACCTCCAACCACCCAGAAGACACCGATGATGAAGCCGAGAATGGCCACGGTCTCAAAGGAATGATGCAGCACCAACAAGCCGACCAGCGCCGCCAAGAGCCCGGCAAATGCCATGCCTAATCGTGTGCCGCCGCTATCACCCCGCTCGGCAATGGCCATGACAATCCGAATCACTCCGCATACCAGCAGCCAGATCCCGAAGAGGATTGCCATTACATGCACCGAATTGCCGGGCCGGAAGGTGATCACAATGCCTACGGCCAACGTGACGATCCCGAAGAAGAGCACCAAGCCCCACGAGCGCCCGAACCGACGTACCGGTTCCACGGGATCAGACGGTCCTTGGCCGTCCACATCGACTCCCTCAACGACGTAACCGATCTCGACGTATTCCTCAGCCATGTTCACTCCTTCGGCCTGGGGGGTCCATGGGCCACTATCCGGCCCCGCACAACCGCTATGACCCGATCGCTTCTGACAAGGTTATAGCGAGGCCGATTGTCTCAATAGGGCCATAAGTCCCGCTCACGTGCTATATCGACGTAGGGCCATTCATTGGTTCGTCACGCAAAATGGCATGACGGCCGACCATGTGAGGAGCGGCTGCGTCCGGAGGCCGAAGGTCCACCTGGAGTGGTCTGTCGGGTCATAACCGATAGTATTACTACTATCGGACCCACAAGCTGGGATACTGGTAAGGAAGAAGATGATGACCAAGCAGACCGCGACACGGCTCGAGCGCTACGAACGCCGCTATCGGGAGTTGGCGCGCGAGCTGGCAGGCATCGGCTACATCGCGGCGGGCAGTGTGGCGCCTCGTTACAACCGGTGCGGGAAGGCCAACTGCCGGTGTCATGGCGATCCGCCCCGCCTCCACGGCCCCTATTGGCAGTGGACCGCCAAAGTCGATGGCAAGACCGTCAACCGACGACTCACCGAGGACGAGGCGACGCTCTACAACGAGTGGATCGCCAACGATCGCCGGGTCCGCACCCTGATCGCTCAGATGCGGGAGGTGGCAGCAAGAGCTCAGCAGATCCTGCTTGAGGAGGCCGAACGCAAGGCAGGCTGAGGTTTAATTGCAAGCTAAGACATGGTTCCGAATACATCTACCGCGTCGATATCGTGCCCATTGGTGGGGCAAAGGCCGTGCCGTAGTCGGTCATCTTGCATCGACTGCGGGCCTCAGCACGGGTGCAGGACCGAATGGCCGTGTTGCCGACACGGACGAGGACGAACAGCACCAGCGGCACCTGCGAGTCTCCGAAGCCGAGGCCGCACTGGTCGTGGTCCTTGCTGAAGTAGTCAGCGAAGGAGGCACCCACGGGACGGGTCCTGTCCGACGGCTAGGCAGGATCCGGGGCGTCCCATGGGAGCGTCGTGGAGACCCAGTGGGTGATCTCCTCGTCCTGGTCGTTGCGATACAGATGCCGTGGAGGCTGTGCGAAGGTCGCGTACGGCTTGCAGCGAATCACCACGCGGTTCTCTTGTTGGGCCATGGATGCGACGACCGGCCGGACGTCGTCGGAGAGTGGCTCGCCAGACATGCGTCCAGCGACGGCCATCATCACGTCGATGACGAGGTCGCGATCCGTCGAGACAGCGGCCTCTGTGTAGACCTGGAGGTAGGTGAATGGCCACCGTTCGTCGAGGATGCACAAGCTGACCTTCGGAACACGCGCGATGGCCCGTGCCTTCGACCGCGCCGCCATCGTGGAAACGAGCAGCTCGTCGTCGTCGGTGGGGATGTAGTACACCACTGACATGGCCGGGCCGTCGTGCTGTCGACCGTAACCAAAGACACAGGTGCGGTGAGTACGGACGAATTCCCGTCGCTCCGAGGGGACCATGTCGTGGTCGGCGGGGGCGACGTACGGTTCGGCGGACATGGGGAGTAACACAGTTGGACCTGGTCCTTTCGAGTCGCGATTTCAATTGTTCGGCTGCGTGGTTCGTCGGCGTCGTGCCACCGCCTCCCCGATGCCGCTCGTCGAGCCCGTCACGGCGACCATACGGTTGGCCAGGTTCAACGCCGTCGTCACGAAAGCACCGGCGATACCTGCGGAGCATCGAGCTGATCTCGGAGCTGGGTGACCAGTGCCGTGACGTCCCGGTCGGTGGCGGCAGTCCCGTAGATGGCGAAGTCCGGGCGTTCGAGGACTGCGGCGACGGCGTGTTCGGCGAACCATTGACGGTAGCGTCCCTCGATGTCCTCGACCACCGTGCCGATCGCGACGCTGCGGCCCCCGACCGAATCGAACCAGGTGGCCAGCTCGCCGTCGAGCTCGGTCCGGTGGCCCCACGTCACCAGGTGCCACCCCGTACCGACGACGTCGTCGAGCAGTCCCTCCACGTCCCCGGCTCGCACGGTCGCCTGGATGAAGAGTTCACCCGCCAACGCGGTGTCGGTGACGATGCCACCCGAGATGCTGGGCATTGGTGGTGCCGGGGTGCTGCTGCCGGGCGGGACGAGCGGCGCCATCTGCTCGTCCCTGGCGCAGGCCTCCTCCTCGTCGGGGATGCAGATGACCCGTCCGAGCTCGGTCGCCACCTCGATCACAGCGGCGGCCTGGGGAATGCGTTCGGTGTCGTAGGTCTCGAGCAGGGCCGCCGCGGGGTGGCCCAGCGCGTAGTCGAGCTTCCAAGCCAGGTTGGCGGCGTCGCGCAGGCCGGCGCACATGCCCTGGCCGGCGAAGGGGGGCATCTGGTGGGCGGCGTCCCCGGCCACGAGGATCCGGCCCTCGTGCCATCGGGTCGCCCACCGGGCATGGAAGCGGTACCCGGCGTGGCGGACCATCGTGGAGTTGTCGGGGCGGACATCCCACGGCTCGAGGAACCTCCATGCGGCCGCCTCCTCGTCGAGCGCCTCGAGGGTCTCGCCGGGGAGGCACATGAACTCCCAACGCCGCCGGCCCGGGCCGCCCGAGACCACCGTGGTGGGCCGGCGGGGGTCGCACACCTGGAGGTTCGGGGGGTCGAAGACTCGCGGCTCATGGAGGGCGACGTCCACGACCAGCCAGTCGTAGAAGAAGCCCCGGTCGTCGAAGCTCACCCCGAGCAGGTCGCGCACCGTGCTGTTGGCACCGTCGCACCCCACGACGTAGGACGCCTTGATGCGCGTGCGGGCGCCACCGGCCGCCGGCTCGATCTCGACCCAGGCACCTTCGCCGTCACCGTCTTGACCGGCGCCGACGGCAGCGTGGCCCCAGAGGAGCGAGAGGCCCTCGGTGGCCTCCACCCGGTCGAGGAGTCGGGCCTCGAGGTCGGGCTGGTTGAACATGTTGGCCGAGGGCCAGCCCTGCCTGCCTCGCGCCGGCGTCTCGAAGCGGAGCAGCGGCACGCCTCCGCCGTTGCGCCACTCGTAGGTCGTGGCCGGCTCTGACAGACTGGGCAGATCGTCCCCGAGACCGCAGGCCTGGAGGATCCGTGCCGCCTCGTCGTCGAAGTGCACGGCGCGCGGCAGCGGGTAGGGGCCGCTATGGCGCTCGACCACCAGCACGCTCCGATTCCGGGCGCCGAGGAGGAGCGAGAGCGCGCAGCCGACCGGCCCGGCGCCGACGACGACCACATCGACCCGATCGGGCACCGTGTCGCTCACCGGTCAGCCCACGCCGCTTGGAGCTGGTCGAGGTCAGGCGGAACGATGAACTCGAGCGGGAGGTCGGGCCCCCACGAGTTGGCGACGTGCTCGAAGTCGAACGGCGTGCGACCCCGGCGCTCCCATGCCTCGTCGTCGAGGATCTGGTCCAGGTCCGAGTAGAGCTCGAGATAGGAGCCCGCCGGATCGCGCAGGTACCAGTAGAAGTTCGAGCCGGCGAAGTGCCGACCCAGCCCCCACGTATGACGGGACGGGTCGGGCCGCAACAGCGCGGATGCGCTGTGGCCGACGTGGTCGACGTCATCGCACTCCCAGGAGTAGTGCTGCAGCAACGGGACCGGGGACTCGACCAGTGCCACATTGTGGTGATCCGGCGAGCAGCGCAGGAAGGCGATGAGCCCGTCGATCTCGTCGCTGAGCTTGAGTCCGATGCCCTGGACCAGTAGGTCCCGGGTCTCGCTGATGGCGGGCGTGCCGATCACCAGGTGACCGAGGCGTCGTGGCGGCCGGGGACCGGTGAACACGGCGGGGGCCCGTTCGTTCGCCCGGAGCGTGGCACCGGGGGCGTTCGGCACGACGAGCGAGGCGGGCGCGGGTGCGGGGGCGGCATCGGCCACCCGCACCACGAACTCGACTCGGCTCGCCGGATCGACGACCCGCATCTCGCTGTCACCTACGACTGGCGCGGCACCCCCATCGGTGAGCCGGAGTGCCAGTGTGTCGAGGTCCTCGGGTCCGTCGCAGCCGAACTCGACCCGGACGAGCCGGCGGAAGTCGCCCTCGTCCACGAGGACCGCAGATCCTCCATCGCTCCCCGTGAATCCTGTTGTGGGGCCACCGACGAGCCCGAGCTCGCCGTAGAAGGCGGCGAGACCCCCGGGGTCGGGGACGGCGGTCGTGAATCCGAGCAGTCGGTGCAGTCCCATCAGCGGGCCCCTCCTTCGGGTCCGGTGCAGCGGTTGCGGAGCGCGCCCACGCTCTCGACCGTGGTCACGATCTCGTCTCCAGGGGAGAGGAAGCGGCCACGCGCCATGCCGACCCCGTCCAGCGTACCGGTGAAGATGAGGTCACCGGGAGAGAGCGTGCAGATGGACGAGAGGTAGGAGACGAGCTTCGGCACGCTGAAGATCAGCTGTGCCGTCGAGGACTCTTGGACCACCTCACCCCACACTTCGCAGCGCAGCGCGATGTCGTTGGGGTTCTCGAAGGCGTCCACCGAAACGACGGCCGGCCCGGTCGGCCCGTAGGCGCCGAAGCTCTTCCCCAGGCAGAATTGCGGTGGCGAGCCGGTGAACTGTACGTCACGGTCGGAGATGTCCTGGCCCGCAGTGACGCCTGCGACCACCTCCCAGGCGGCGTCCTCGGGAACGTCGCGGCACGTCCGGCCGATGACCACGACGAGTTCGGCCTCGTAGTCGACGGTGGCGCCCGACAACGGGACATCCGACGTTGGTCCGGCCAAGCAACTGGGGAACTTGGTGAACGTGAGGGGCGCCGGCGGCAGCTCCATCCCGCTTTCCTCGGCGTGGCTCCTGTAGTTGAGGCCGATGCCGAAGACCTGCCGGGCGTCGGGTACCGGTGGGCCGAGGACGACATTGTCGAGGCGCCCGTCCGGCTCGGCTCCTTCGCAGCGCCGTGCGAGCTCGTGCAGCTCCTCCGAACGGGCGAGGCACGACGCTGCTGTCACGAGCGAGTCGTCGTCGGCCAGCTTGGCCACGTCGTAGATGGCGCCCACGTGCTCGAGGGCCGGCCGGCCCCCGACATTGACCAGTCGGAACATGTGCTCTCCCCTTTTCGCCCGACCCGCAGGTCACCGAGCGGACCTGGGATGCAAGAGATTTATCAGATGATCAGGAATATGGCAAGTAGGTAGATCAATCGATAGTGTATTGACATGCCAACCAGGACCGTGGAGGAACGGGTGCAGCGACCTTCGGCCGACGGCACACGGGAGAGGATCCTCGCCGCTGCCCTCGACCTGTTCTCGGAGCGATCGTTCGAGGGGGCCAGCACCCGCCTGATCGCCGAGCGGGCCGGCGTGCAGCAACCCCTGCTGACCTACCACTTCGGCAGCAAGGAGGAGCTGTGGCGGACGGCCGTGGGGCAGCTCTTCGAGGACCTGGCGCGCTCTCTGGCCGAGCGAGTGGCCGGGCTGCGCGGGGTGGACGACGAGACAGTGGCGAGGCTGGTGGTGGCGGACTTCGTCCGCTTTTCGGCAAGCCACCCCCAGCTCCACCGGATCATCATGCAGGAGTGCAAGTCCGAGGGTGACCGGCTCGCCTGGCTCGTCGAACAGCACGTCCGGCCGCTCTACGAGGCGGCGGTAGCGCTGCTTGAGCCCCTTGTAGCGACCGGCAAGGTGCGTGACGTCCCCGCTGCGCACCTCTACTACCTGTTGACGGGGGCAGCGGCGACCATCTTCGTGCTCGCGCCCGAGTGCCGGCTGCTGACCGGTGTCGACCCGGTCGACCCGGTCGAAGTCGAGCGCCACGTCGACGCCGTGCTCTCCATGCTGTTCGTGTCATGAGCGTCGCTGGGACGATCCCGACCTACGACGCCGATCTGTTCACCGATGGAGTCCGACCTCGTAGAATTCGATGGGCGAGGAGCAGACAAACGGGTAGTGATGGCTGATCCCATCCATTGCTCCAATCCTACTCGGAGCGCTCAGTCAGCTGGCCGCCGGCATGCCCTTGATCGGCACCCCGGAGGGCAACCGCTGGCGACTGATTCGGGACGTGGCCATCGGTGGCGTGCACCCGACCCGGCGTCGCATGATCGAGTTCCTCGTCTCTGAGGACACTGCCCACACGACCGCGACCATCGCCGCCCGGTGTCGGCTGCCACAGTCGACTGTGCGCCGGTACCTCGAGGACCTCGTCGCTCTTGAGATCCTCGAGCTGATCGGGACCAGACCCGAAGAGTGGAAAGCGACAGCGGGGATACTGGACCGATGGCCAATCTGGATCTAGGCATGAGGATAGACGATGATGAGACGTCGACCCATCGCTCGGATGGCTGTTCGCACGACAGCCGCGTCCGGCACTGCTGCTGCCGTGGGTGCGCGTTCCGGCGCGAGACAAGCCGCGGTTACACAAGCATCAGGTCCCGAGGCGCCGCCCACCGAGGCTGCAAGAGCTTCGACCCCGGCCCCCGATCGGATTACCCAGTTGACCCAACTCGCAGCACTGAGGGACTCGAGGGCGCTCACCGAGGCCGAATTCCAGGCGGAGAAGTCCAAGCTTCTCTGGTAGCCGCCTCGGCTGGCCGCACTCGGGTCGGAATCTCGTGACCCGCCCTTCGCCGGCCTCATCCGGCGCAAGCGGCCGGCCGGAACCGACCAAATCGAGACAGTCTCGCCACCGCACCCGCGATCAGCGGACCCGGCACATCGTGGCCCGCATCGTGGTGCTGGTCCTGGCCGGCATCGCCATCTACCTGGTCCTGCCAAGCCTGGCCGCGGTGATCGGCGCCTGGCCCCGGCTTGCCAAGGCCAGCCCGGTCTGGCTGGTCGCGGCGGTCGCGGCCGAGGTCACCAGCTTCACCCTGAACTTCGCACTGCAACGCGTCGTTCTCCGCACGAAGCGTTGGTTCCCGGTGGTGACTTCGGGGCTGGCCGGCAACGCGCTAACTAACGTTCTCCCAGGAGGAGACGCCGCCGGAGCCAGCCTCCAGTTCCGGATGCTGGCCACCGCGGGGATCGACGCCGATAGAGCCGCCGGCGGCCTCGCCGCGGCGTCCCTACTCGGGATCGGGGGCCTGCTCGCCCTGCCGCTGTTCACCCTGCCCGTCGTGCTGGGCGGCACCTCGGTTCGACCGGGGCTCTTGCATGCCACCCTCATCGGGCTGGCCGGTTTCGCGCTGTTCACCGTCTTCGGCATCGTCGTCCTGGCGACGGACCGCCCCTTGGCGAGGCTCGGCCGGATGACGCAATGGCTGTGGAACACACTCCGTCGTCCCCGCCGAAAGCTCTCCGGCTTGGACCTCCGCCTGATCGACCAACGCGACCAGATTCGCAAGACGCTGGGCAGCCAGTGGCGAGAAGCCGTTCTCTTCATCGCCGGCCGCCTCGGGTTCGACTACCTGTGCCTGGTCTGCGTCCTGCGGGCTGTCGGGAGCCACGCCAACCCGGCGCTCGTTCTGCTCGCCTACGCCACGGCCGGGGTGATCGCGCTCATCCCCATCACACCCGGGGGACTCGGCATCGTCGAAGCAGGCCTGAGTGGAATGCTCGTGCTGGCGGGTGTCGGTGTGGCGGACGCGCTCATCGCCACGCTTGCCTACCGGCTGGCCCAGTACTGGTTGACACTTCCTGCCGGTTCCGTTGCCTACGTGTTGTTCCGGAGGCACTATGGGCCTGTGCAGATGACGAGCCCAAAGGAGGCCAGCGCCGGGCCGGACGAATGAAGCCCCGGGCCATCTTCGCCACTGCTATCACTTGACGACTCCCGGCCACTGGGCGCGAGACTGGCCGCATGTCGGCGGAACCCCCGCTCGGGGTGGGAGGAAGCACCTCGACGGCCGCCAGGGGCCGACAGGGCGCACCGCCGCTCGGGTCGAGGATCACAGCGGGCGGCGCATTGGCGGTCTCGGTCGCCACCCTCGCCCTTCTGGCCTTCTTCACGGCCACGAACCTGCTCTACGTCTTGGGTTCCCTGCTGGCAGCGGGTCTGGGCATCTCTGCCCTGTGGATCGCAGCCACGAACCGCCGGTTCCGGTACTGGGCCGCCACCGCTGCCGCGCTCCTCGTGGGCGGGGCGATTGCCGTCCTGATCGTGGACCGACGGGGCATCGTGGCTGTGGCTGTCGCGCTGGTCGGCATAGTCATTGCATGGGTGCTCGGCACCGCGGCGCTGCGTTGGGAGGTTCGACGGGCCCTCGCCGATCGCTGGCACCGTGTTCCAGCTGTCACCCATGGCGTCGTCTTGATGAACCCCAGGTCGGGTGGCGGGAAGGTCGTGAGGCTGAAACTGGCCGACGAGGCGCGTCGTCGCGGCATCGAGGCGATCCTGCTCGAGAGCGGCGACGACCTGCGGCTGCTCGCCGAGACGGCAGTGGCTCGTGGGGCCGACGCCCTGGGCATGGCCGGGGGTGACGGCTCACAGGCGGTGGTGGCATCAGTGGCTGCCGGACACGGGCTGCCTTTCGTGTGCATCCCTGCTGGAACGCGGAACCATTTCGCTCTCGACCTCGGGATCGACCGTGCCGATCCGTTGGGAGCACTCGGGGCATTCGGATCGGCTCTCGAGACCGCCATCGACCTGGGGGAGATCAACGGCGAAGTCTTCGTCAACAACGTGTCGCTCGGCATCTACGCGAGAGTCGTCGCCTCCGAGGAGTACCGCGAGGCCAAGCGCCGGACGGTGGCCGAGATGTTGCCGGACTTGCTGGGCCCGGAAGCGGCTCCGTCGGGACTCGTGGTGAGAGGCCCGGACGGGCCCATCGTCGACGCTCAGGTCATCCAGGTATCGAACAACCCCTACACGTTGTCCAGCGTGAGCGGTTTCGGATCCCGCCCGAGGTTGGACAGCGGTTCCCTGGGCGTGGCGACGCTCTCCATCGACCGGCCAGGCGACGTCAACCGTCTGGTCGCCCTCGAAGTAGCCGGTCATCCCGAGCGCTTTCCAGGCTGGCGCCAGTGGACGGCCAGTGCGCTGGACGTGACGGGGCCGTCGCCAATGGCTGCCGCCAGCGACGGCGAGGCGCAGGTGTGGGCGCCCCCGCTCCATTTCGCCATCCGGCCCGCCGCGCTCCGCGTCCGTATCGCCGCCGGGCAGGTCGGGGCGTCACCGGCGTTCCTCTTGGCGCCGGTCGGAGGCTCCACCCTCGTCGGCCTCGGGCGTGTCCTTCGTGGCCGTCCGAGCGGGATCGTGGGGGCTGCCGGGACCGAGGACGCAGACCGCCCCCCTTCGGTCAGTCCCTCCTGTTGAAGATGTTCAAGAAGAAGAGGAAGACGTTGAGTGCGTCGAGGAAGATCGACGCCGCCAGCAGCGGTGCGGACTGCATGCCGCTTGTCCGGCGCAGCCTCTGGAAGTCGAACATGGTGAGGCCCGCGAATATCACGAGCCCTGCGACGGAATAGACCAGCGCACCGTTCGGCATCTGGACGAACAGCATGACGACACCGAAGAGGATGAGGGCCACGAGCGCCCAGAAGCACACACGTGCGACGTTCGAGAGATCGCGTCGGGTTGCGTATCCGACCGCGCCGAGCCCGACCATGAACAACGCCGTCGCACCCCCCGCCTCCCAGAGCGATGCCGGGTTCGCACCCGCGTAGTAGACGAGTGTGGGCGCCGTCGCAAGTTCGATGAGCAGCCCGAACAAGAAGAGCAACCCGACTGCAGAGGAACCCGATCGGCGGACGGCGAACCGCATGGCGATGAGGCAGACAAACGCCCCGATGAAGAAGGCGAACCCCGCGCCATAGGACACCGTTCGACCCAGATAGGCGCCCAGCGCAAAGAAGCCGGCGGTGACCGCCACGAGCCCCATCGTCTGGCCGAAGAGGGTCCCGGTGTCCCCGGCACCCTGGAGGCCTCCGACGGCGTCGTAGCCGGTCCACTCGGTCATAGCGCTCCGCCTTCCGATCCACCTGCACGGCAGCCCCTCTTGGAACCTCAGACGAGAGCTCGGAGCGGCCCAGGATATCCATCTGCCCATGGGTTCTTAGCTTGCAATTAAACCTGGAGGACCGGCTCAAGCAGCCTTCTTGACTGCGGGATAACGAGTTCTGGGCGGTTTTCGGGTGCCCTTTGGTCGTCCCGGTCCCGGGGTCGAGGATTTCGGTGGACTGGCCGGCGTGCCGATGGATGCACGAAGTTGGCGAAACCCCCTTCGCACACGGGTCGGTGTGAGTTGGGTGGGTGCTCGTGGGCGCTCCCAGGGAAGCCGAAGATCGTCGACAAGGCTGCGGGCAAGGCGGAGCTCGGTGTAGGCGGTCATCACGAGCCAAGTCCAGCGGTCGGCCTGTTCGGGCGTGCACACCGACGGCGTGGTCCAACCGAGCGTTCCCTTCACGAAGCGGAAGGTGTGCTCGATGTCGAACCTGCGAAGGTAGGCCCGCCAGCACAGGTCGAGATCGGGCTCGCCGTCGCCGGACCACCACAACCAGAGCGTCTTCTTCGTGCGGGCGGTGGGCTTGGGCAGGTGCTCGACCTCGACCCGGATCACGCTGCCCTTGACGATCGGCGGCACTTCGTATCCGGTCCAGTGCCCGCGTCCCGAGAGTCGGGGGTGCACCTCGTGCCAGGCGGTGACCGTGACGGTCCCGTAGCGGCGGTCGGTGGCGGCGAGGTGGGCGTCTGGCTTCGGCCACGTCTTCGGATCGGAGCACTTCATCCGCTTGCCGTGTCGAGGAGGGCGTCCACCGGTCTCGAACGGACGGTTGGGACGAGGGGGTGGATCCGCATAGAGCACCCGGTCATCGCGAATGCGACAGAGCACCTCGGCACGCACGCCGGCAAGGTCGTGTCCGATGGCGATCGGGTCATAGCCGGCGTCGAATACGAACAGCGGGACATCGCCGTCGCTCGGCAGGAGGCCGACGAGGCGCTTCATCTGGTCGACGGTGGCCGTGGTGGGATCCATCTGTGGGCTGATCCGCTCCACGTCGACCGGTGCGGTCCAGCTGTCCGGAGCCCAGCTCAGCTGGCAGATCCACTGATAGGACCACCCGGCCACGATGGGCTGGCCTGCGGAGTGCTTGGACGCCGAGTAGTGGAAGCCCCGTTCTGGGCTGCACTCGGCGTCACACCGGTCCCAGGTCGAGGCATCGACGGCAAAGACCAGGGGCCAGTCCGGTGGCCGGTGATCAACCAGGAGCCGGCGCAACGAGTCGACATCGATCTGCCCACGGGTGAGGGCCTTGTAGAGGCTGCCGTGGCTCCGCCGGAACACCGGCTCCAAGCTGAGCGAGGGCACCGAGCCGACCGGGGAGGGAGCGCACAACGTGGCGTCACACAGTTCGAAGAGGGCGTCGCCCCACCGGGTGAAACACGTCCGCTGATTGGCTCGGAACCCGATCAGCTCGTCACGCCGGCGTTGCTGTGTCGTGCCCTGGCCGGTCGGCGTCGGTCGGCTCATTACCGGTAGTATTACTACTATCGGACATAGAAGCTGGGATACTCACCACAGGACAATGACGACCAGGGACACCACCCGACGGCTTGAGGACTACGAGCGCCACTACCGGGAACTGGCCCGCGAACTCGCCGAGATCGGCTTCATCGCTGCCGGCAGTGTGGCGCCTCGCTACAACCGGTGCGGGAAGCCCAACTGCCGCTGCCACGGTGACCCACCGCGTCTCCACGGGCCCTATTACCAATGGACCGCCAAGGTCAGCGGCAAGACCGTGAACCGACGACTCTCCGAAGATGAAGCGGCGCTCTACACCGAGTGGATCGCCAACGACCGCCGGGTCCGTGCCCTCATCACTCAGATGCGCGAAGTGGCAGCAGAGGCACAGCAGATCATGCTCGAGCAGGCGGCGTCTGAAGCGGGCTGAGGTTTAATTGCAGGCTTAGAGCGCGCGCCATTAGGCGATGGCCAGTGACCCCCACCGTTTCGACCACTTGACCAGTTTGACGGTGATGATCAGGGCGACGGCCAGGGCGAACTGGGCGAGGCGGTGGGCGGTGAACCTGTCGGT
>JBKQRT010000361.1:0-36740 GCA_052143895.1 Acidimicrobiales bacterium
GGTCGGCCAGCTCCGGCAGGCCATCGTCCACCGACCCGGGCTCGAGTTGTCCCGGCTGACCCCCGAGAACATCGGCGAGCTGCTGTTCGACGACGTCATGTGGGCGAAGAAGGCCAAGGAGGAGCACGACGCCTTCGCCGAGGCCCTCCGTGACAAGGGGGTCCGTGTCCACCTCTACGGGACGCTCCTGGCCGAGACGCTCGACCTCCCGGACGGTCGGGCGTTCGTCCTCGACCGGCTGTGCACCCGGGAGAGCCTCGGGCCGTCGCTGGTGGGCCCGGTCCGGGGGTTGCTCGACGACCTCGACGGCGTCGAGCTGTCCCAGTTCCTGGTGGGCGGCATCCTGAAGGCCGACCTGCACCCGCTGTGGGCCCACAGCCTCAAGTGGGACATGCTCCGGTCCGACGACTTCGTCCTGACACCGCTCCCCAACCACCTGTTCCAGCGCGACAACTCCTGCTGGATCTACGGCGGGGTGAGCATCAATCCGATGGCCAAGCCGGCCCGGCAGCGGGAGTCCCTGCACACCCGGGCCATCTACCGCTTCCATCCGCTGTTCGCCGGCAGTGACTTCGTCACCTACTACGGCGACGCCGACCACTCCTACCAGCCGGCGACCATCGAAGGCGGCGACGTCCACGTAGTCGGCAACGGCACGGTGCTGATCGGGATGGGCGAGCGAACGACCCCGATGGCGGTCGAGATCCTCGCCCACGCCCTCTTCGACGCCGGTCAGGCCACCACGGTGGTGGCCATCGAGCTCCCCCGCAGCCACGCGTTCATGCATCTCGACACGGTGATGTCCATGGTGGACCAGGGGACCTTCGTGCTCTATCCCTACTTCGACCGGCGCCTGCGCAGCTGGACGATCACCGGCGGCCAGGAGCCGGGCGAGCTCGAGGTCACCCGCAACCACGACCTCTGGGTGACCCTCGCCGATCTCCTCGGTATTCCCGAGGTCACTGTCCTGACCACGGACGAGGACATCCGCGCCGCGGAGCGCGAGCAGTGGGACGACGGGACCAACTACCTGGCCGTCGCCCCCGGCGTCGTCTTCGGCTACGAGCGGAACGTCGCCACCAATACGATGCTGCGCAAGCACGGCATCGAGGTGGTCTCGATCGCCGGCAGCGAGCTCGGACGGGGTCGCGGTGGTCCGCGGTGCATGACCTGTCCGATCGAGCGCGATCCGGCCTGAGCGGCCGCCACGGAAGGGACGACGGGATGAATCTGCGAGGACGGAACCTCCTGAAGGAGGTGGACTTCACCAAGGACGAGTTCCTCCACCTGGTGGACCTGGCCGAGGAGCTGCGGGAAGAGAAGCGATTCCGGACCGAGCGGCCCCGGATGACCGGTCGGAACATCGCCCTCGTCTTCGAGAAGGCCTCGACCCGCACGCGCTCGGCGTTCGAGGTGGCGGCCCACGACCAGGGGGCCCACGTGACCTACCTCGGCCCCGAGGAGTCCCAGTTCGGGCACAAGGAGTCGGCCAAGGACACCGCCCGGGTGCTCGGGCGGATGTTCGACGGCATCGAGTACCGCGGGTTCGCCCAGGAGACCATCGAGACGCTCGGGAAGTACGCCGGGGTGCCGGTGTGGAACGGTCTCACCGACGAGTGGCATCCGACCCAGATGCTGGCGGATATCCTCACCGTGCGCGACTACTCGACCAAGCCGCTCGAAGAGGTGGCCCTGTGCTACGTGGGCGACGCCCGGAACAACACCGCCAACTCCCTGCTGGTCACCGGCGCGCTGCTGGGCATGGACATCCGCATCGCCGGCCCCGAGCACCTGCTGCCGTCGGACGCCGTCCGGGCGGCGGCCCGCCTGTCCGCAGGGTCCGGCGCCCGCGTCTCCATCGGCGCCGATGCCGCCGCCGCTGTGTCCGGTGCTGACTTCCTCTACACCGACGTGTGGGTGTCTATGGGCGAGCCGGCGTCGGCCTGGGGCGAACGGATCGACGAGCTGCTTCCCTACCAGGTCAACGAGAACCTCATGGAGGCGACCGGCAATCCCGACGTGAAGTTCATGCACTGCCTCCCGGCGCTGCACAACACGCAGACCGAGGTCGGACGTCAGATCCACGACTCCTACGGCCTCGACGCCCTCGAGGTGACCGAGGACGTCTTCGAGTCGTCCGCCTCGATCGTCTTCGACCAGGCGGAGAACCGCCTCCACACCATCAAGGCGGCCATGGTCGCCACCATCGGCGACTGAGATGCGCATCGTCGCCGCCCTGGGCGGCAACGCCCTGCTCGAGCGGGGTGAGACCCCGGTGGCCGAGATCCAGGAGAAGCACGTCCTGGTGGCCGTCGAGGCCCTCGCCCCCCTGGCCCGCGACCACGACCTGGTCATCACCCACGGCAACGGCCCCCAGGTCGGCCTGCTCGCGCTCGAGAGCGCCAGCGACCCCACGCTGCCCCACCCGTACCCCTTCGACGTGCTCGGGGCGCAGACCCAGGGCATGATCGGCTACTTCCTCCTGCAGGCCTTCGAGAACGCGCTGCCCGGCCAGGAGGTGGTCAGCATGATCTGTCAGACCGTGGTCGACCCACGCGACCCGGCCTTCGACCGGCCCACCAAGTTCGTCGGGCCGGTCTATCCCGAGGACGAGGCCCGGCGGCTGGCCGGGCTCCGCGGGTGGACGGTGGCCCAGGACGGCGCAGCCTGGCGGCGGGTGGTGGCCTCTCCCGAGCCGCAGGAGCTCGTCGAACTGCCGACCATCCGGATGATGCTGGCCGACGGCGCGGTGGTCGTGTGCGCGGGTGGAGGTGGCATCCCGGTGTGCCGAGGCGACGACGGCCAGCTGCACGGGGTCGAGGCGGTGGTCGACAAGGACCTGACCGCGTCACTGCTGGCCCGCGAGCTCGATGCCGACGCCCTGCTCCTGCTCACCGACGTCGCTTGCGTCGAGTCGGGGTTCGGGACGTGGTCGGCCCGACCCATCCGGCAGGCGACCCCCGCGGAGCTCCGCGCCCTGTCCTTCGCCGCCGGGTCGATGGGACCCAAGGTGGAAGCCGTGTGCCGGTTCGTAGAGGCCACCGGCAACCGAGCGGTGATCGGTCGGCTCGAGGACGCGACGGCACTGTTGGCGGGAAGCCGCGGAACGGTGGTGGCGCCGGCCGGGACGGCGCCCGGAGGACCAGGATGAGCCAGGACAGCCCCTCGACCGGCGCCGCAGTCGGCGGGCCGGGCCGGATCGTGGTCGGGTTCGACGGGTCCCGGCACGCGGCCGCCGCGGTCGACTGGGCCGCCGTCCAGGCACAGTGCACCGGAGCCGCCCTCGACATCGTCAGCGCCGTGGGATCCGGCCACGCGCTGGACCTTTCGGACGGGGCGAGCCAGGACCTCGGGCGGCTCGCCGACGAGGCAGTGACCCGGGCCCGGCGGTTCGCCCCGGGGGTGGTGGTCACCGCCACGTCCATCCGCGGATCACCGGACGACGCGCTCATCGCCGAGAGCGTCGGCGCCGGTCTGCTGGTCGTGGGCTCCCGGGGCCTGGGCGGGTTCCGCGGCCTGCTGCTCGGTTCGGTCGGCCGCAAGTGCGTGCACGGCGCCCGGTGCCCCGTGATCGTCGTCCGGAGTGACGAGCCGGTGACCGGTCCCGACGGAACGGGAACCACTAGCGTCTGGTCACCCGAGGAGGTGCAGATGACCAGCACGCAGACAGCCGAGCGCCACCGCATCGTCGTGGGCATCGACGGATCGCCGTCGTCGATGGTGGCGGTCGAGTGGGCCGCCCGCCAGGCCGAACTGACCGGGGCGACCCTCGAGGTGCTGATGACCTGGGAGTGGCCGGCCAACTACGGATGGTCGCTCTCCCTGCCGCCCGACTACGACCCCCAGCACGACAGCGAGGCGGTGCTGGAGGAGGCCATGGGACCGGTGCGCACGGCCCATCCGGGCATCACCGTCGAGACCACGGTGATCGAGGGCCACCCCGCGCCCATCCTCGTCAAGGCGTCCTCCGGTGCCGACCTGCTCGTCGTGGGCAGCCGCGGGCACGGCGAATTCGCCGGCATGCTCCTCGGCTCGGTGAGCGAGCACTGCGTCGCCAACGCCCACTGCCCGGTGGTGGTCGTGCGGGACCACGACTAACACGGCGCGGCGCCACCCGGCCCCTGCCAAATGGGCCTTTGGACCCTTTCGGCCTCCGGACGCCGTTCCTAGAGTGGAGGCATGGGCGCCGGCAGCGACGTGGTCATCGATCGCGGGGGCCTCGACGCGCTGATCCGGGTGCTGCGCACCCGGGGCTACCGGACGCTCGGGCCGGTGGTCCGGGACGGTGCCATTGTCCACGGGCCGGTGGGCACGTCCGACGACCTCCCCCTCGGCTGGCGCGACCACCAGGCGCCGGGTCACTACCGCCTGGAGGCGGGCGACGGGCCCGAGCTGTTCGGCTGGGCCGTGGGACCGGCCTCCTGGAAGGCGGAGTTCTTCACCCCCGAAGGGGTGGTGTGGCGCGCGTCGGTCGACGGTGACCGGACGGAGTTCGACGAGCCCGTGGATGACGGCGGTCCGGTCGCCATCGTCGGGGCGCGACCCTGCGAGCTCTCGGCCCTGGCCGTGCTCGACCGGGTGCTGGTGGGCGGTGCGGTAGTCGACGACCGTTACGCGGCCCGGCGGGCAGACGCCTTCGTGGTCACTGTCGAGTGCGGTGCGCCCGCCGCCACCTGCTTCTGCACGTCCATGGGCACCGGCCCCGCCGCCGGGAACGGGTTCGACCTCCGCCTCACCGAGCTGGTCGACGGCGGCCATCGGTTCCTCGTCCGGGTCGGGTCCGACATCGGGGCCGAGGTGCTCGCAGAACTGCCGCAGGCGCCCGCCGGCGGCGGGGACCGGCAGGCGCGACGGTCCGTCCTGGACCGCGCCGAGGCCGGGATGGGACGCTCGCTCGACACCGAGGGACTCCCGGGCCTCCTCGCTCGCAACCTCGAGCACCCACGGTGGGAGGAGGTCGCCGAGCGGTGCCTTTCCTGCGGCAACTGCACCTTGGCGTGCCCGACCTGCTTCTGCAGCGACGTCCGGGACGTGACCGACGTGGCCGGCACCGTCGAGCGGCAGCGCCGCTGGGCCTCGTGCTTCGACATCGACCACTCCTTCCTGCACGGCGGCCCGGTGCGGCCGACCACTGCCTCCCGGTACCGCCAGTGGCTGACCCACAAGCTCTCGACGTGGTGGGACCAGTTCGACGAGTCCGGCTGCGTGGGCTGCGGGCGGTGCATCACCTGGTGCCCGGTCGGGATCGACCTCACCGAGGAGGCCGCGGCCATCCGGGCCTCCGACGGGGTGGTGGCCGGGGCCGGGGTGATGTCATGACCGACTCGGTGACAGAGGACCTCCACTCGCACGGGTTCCTCGCCGGGCTTCCCGAGGGGACGGTGGAGCTCATCGCCGGTTGTGCCCGATGGGCCCACTTCGACACCGGGCAGCTCGTCCTGCGCGAAGGCGAGGCCGCCGACACGCTCCACCTGGTCCACCGCGGACGGGTGGTGGTCGAGGTGCACCAGCCGGGCGACCGCGCCCTGTCGATCGAGACGGTCGGTCCCGGACACGTGGTGGGGATCTCCTGGGTCTCCCCCCCGTACCGGTGGCAATTCGACGCCCGTGCCCTCGAGCCGGTTACCACGGTGGCCGTGGACGTCGAGGAGCTCCGGGACGAGTTGGGCCGGCAGCCGGCCATCGGGTTCGCCCTGCTCGACCGCGTGGCGTCGGTACTGGCCGATCGCCTGCAGTCCACCCGCGTCCGCCTCCTCGACCTCCACCAGCTCGGCGATGACCGTCCGCGTTGACACGGCGCGGACGGCGGATGCCGTCCGCAGCCCGCTCACCCCGGCGCTCTACCGGGTCGCATCGAGGCGGTCGGAGGTCGGCGACGTGGTGACCCTGGTGCTGGAGCCCTCGGGACGGACGGCCGCTCCGGCCTTCATGCACGGCCAGTTCAACATGCTCACCGCCTTCGGCGTCGGGGAGGTGGCCATCTCGATCTCGAGCACACCTGGCACCGCCGGCCCCCTCGAGCACTCGATCCGCGACGTCGGGGCGGTGACCCACGCGCTGTGCGCTGCGCCGGTCGGCACCGTCGTGGGCGTGCGCGGCCCGTTCGGAATCGGGTGGGGCCTGGGCGACATCGAGAACGGCGTCGACGTCGTGGTGGTCGCCGGCGGGATCGGTCTGGCCCCCTTGCGGGGGGCACTCCTCGAACTGGTCGGGCGGCAGCGCTCCGGTCGGGGCCGACTGTTCGTGGTGGCCGGGGCGCGCTCCCCGGATCAGATCCTCTACGGCGACGAGCTCGAGGACTGGCGGCGGGCGGGAGCCAACGTGGCGGTCACCGTCGACGTGGGAACCCCCTCGTGGGCGGGGCAGGTGGGGGTGGTCACCACGCTGCTGCCCGAGCTCCCCTTCGAGCCAGAGGGCGCGGTCGCACTGACCTGCGGGCCGGAGATCATGATGCGCTTCGTCGCCCGTTCGCTGGTCGACCGCGGCGTCGACCCGGGCCGCATCCGGGTGTCGCTCGAACGGAACATGCAGTGCGCCATCGGGATCTGCGGCCACTGCCAGCTGGGCCCGCTACTGGTGTGCCGGGACGGACCGGTCGTACCGTACGGGGGCACGGCCGACGCGCTGTTCGTGGAGCGGTGGCGATGACCGCCGCCCGACCCAGCCTGGCCGTCTGGAAGTTCGCCTCGTGCGACGGCTGCCAGCTGAGCCTGCTCGACTGTGAGGACGAGCTACTGGCCATCGCCGGCGCCGTGCGGATCGCCCAGTTCACCGAGATGTCCCGGGCCCAGGTGGCCGGGCCCTACGACCTGTCGCTGGTCGAAGGATCGATCACCACCGCAGCGGACGCCGAACGGATCCGAGAGATCCGTCGCTCCTCTCGCCGGCTCATCACCATCGGAGCGTGCGCGTCGGCCGGCGGCATCCAGGCGCTCCGCAACGTCGCCGGGGACGGCTCCTACGTCGGAGCCGTCTACGCCCACCCCGAGTACATCTCGTCGTTGGCCACTTCGACACCCATCTCGGCCCACGTCCAGGTCGACCTCGAGCTGCAGGGCTGCCCCATCGACCGGGGCCAGCTGCTCGAGGTCATCACCGCCGACCTGGCCGGCCGCAGGCCGGTCCTCCCGGCCCACTCGGTCTGCCAGCAGTGCAAGGGCCGGGGCACGGTGTGCCTGCTCGTGTCCGGGGGGACCCCCTGCCTGGGCCCGGTGACCCGGGCCGGGTGCGGCGCCCTCTGTCCCTCGATCGGACGCGGGTGCTTCGGTTGCTTCGGCCCGTCCGATGGCGCCAACCCGGCTGCCCTGGCCGACCAGCTGCTCCGCCAGGGTGCCGCGCCCGTCGACACCTCGCGGCTCTTCGCCACCTTCTACGTCGGCAACCCGGTGTTCGGCGACCAGGCCGCCGCCCTGGCCCCGCCGACCGGCGAGGAGGAGGCGTGACCCACGGATCGGGAGCGCACCGCACCGTGGCGGTCGACGGGCTGTCGCGGGTCGAGGGGGAGGGGTCCCTACGGGTCGAGGTGCGGGACGGCGTGGTCGGGGATGTGGCCCTCACCATCTTCGAGCCGCCCCGTTACTTCGAGGCGATGCTGCGCGGGCGGCTCGCCACCGAGGCACCCGACATCACGGCGCGGATCTGCGGGATCTGCCCCGTGGCCTACCAGACGAGCGCCTGCGGCGCCGTGGAGGACGCCTTCGGCACGGTGGTGGGCGACCGCATCACCGCGCTGCGCCGGCTCCTGTACTGCGGCGAGTGGATCCAGAGCCACGCCCTCCACATCTACCTGCTCCACGCCCCCGACTTCCTGGGCTGCGCCGACGCCGTCGAGCTGGCCGAGCGGGACCGCCGGGCCGTCGAGCGCGGCCTCGCCATCAAGCGCACCGGCAACCTGGTCATGGAGACCATCGGCGGACGGGCCATCCATCCGGTCAACGTCAAGGTGGGAGGGTTCTACCGCGCCCCGGACCGGGACGCGGTGGCCGCCTTGGCCGAACCACTGCGCCGGGCTCGCGACGCCGCGCTGGAGACGGTGCGGTGGGTGAGCGGGTTCGAAATCCCCGATGTCGACAGCCCGTACCGCTTCGTCGCCCTCCGGGCCGAGGGGTGCTATGCGGTCGAGTCCGGCCGGGTCGCCTCGTCGGACGGGCTCGACATCACACCGACGGAGTTCGCCGACCGGGTGGTCGAGGAGCACGTGGCCCGGTCCACCGCTCTGCACGCCCGGCTCGACGGTCGGCTCGACTACCTGACCGGCCCGCTTGCCCGCTACGCGCTCAACGCGGCCGAGCTCCCCGAGGTGGCCCGTCAGGCGGCGACTGACGCCGGCCTCGGCCCGGTGTGCACCAATCCCTTCCGGAGCATCGTCGTCCGGGCGGTGGAGCTGGTGTTCGCGTGCGAGGAGGCACTGCGCCTCGTCGCCGGGTACGAACCTCCCGAGCCGGCGGCCGCCGACGTCCGGCCACGGGCGGGGACCGGCACTGGGGCCACGGAGGCACCGCGGGGGTTGCTGTTCCACCGGTACGAGCTCGACGATACCGGCGTCATCGAGACGGCCCGCATCGTGCCGCCCACGTCGCAGAACCAGCTCGTCATCGAGGCCGATCTGCGCCGGGTGGCCCAGGCGTCCCTCGACCTGCCCGACGAGGAGCTGGCCTGGCGGTGCGAACAGGCCGTGCGCAACCATGACCCCTGCATCTCGTGCGCGGCCCACTTCCTCGACGTGACTGTGGTGCGGCGATGACCCGGCTGGGCACGTCGGAAACGCGGGTGGTCGTGGTCGGGATGGGGAGCGAGTACCGCCGCGACGACGGTGCCGGACCGGCCGTCGCCGACCGGGTGGCGGCGCGTTGCGCCGGTGTCGCCGGCCTCGGTCCGATCGCGGAGCCGCTCGACCTCCTCGGCCTGTGGGACGGCGCCGACCTGGCCGTCGTCGTCGACGCGGTGCGTTCGGGTGCTGCGCCGGGCACGGTCCGGCTGATCGAGCTGGTGGACCCGACCGGGGTGGCACCCGACGGGGGCCCAGCCGGCACCACCAGCACGCACGGCATCGGCCTGGCCGGCGTGCTGCGACTGGCCCGTGCCGTGGGCACCGCACCGGCCCGGGTGGTGGTGGTCGGGATCGAGGGTGACGACTTCGGGCAGGGCGTCGGGCTGAGCCCGGCGGTCGGTCGAGCCGTGCCCCTCGCCGCCCACCAGGTGATGGAACTGATCGAGGAGGTCGGATGATGTGCACCAGCCGCCTGCACCGTGTGGTGTCCGACGCCGGACCGGCCGGCCTGCTGGTCGAGGACGTCGACGGGCACCGCCACCAGGTGTCGCTACTGGCGTTGGACGGGCCGACGCCCCGCGCCGGCGACTGGCTGATCGTCCACAGTGGGTACGCCATCGACCGGGTCGATCGGGTCGAGGCCGAGTCGGTGGCCGCCGAGCTGCGTGCCGCTGCCGACGCCGAGGGGGCGCGGTGAGCGCCGAGGACCGCCCGACCGGCGGGCTCGGGGGCGTAGCCGTCGCCGGGATCACCGCGGTCATCAGCGGCGTCTCCGTCTTCCTCAACAGCTACGGCGTCCACGCCGTCCCGTCGCCGTCGGTGTACACGACGGCCAAGAACCTGGTGGCCTTCGTGGTGCTGGCCATCGGCGCGGTCCTGGCCGGCATGTGGCGCGGACGGCGCTGGGGGTCGGCCGGATCCCGATGGATCGTGCCGGCGCGCCGGTCCAGCCACTCGTCAGTGGACCGCGCTTCGCCGGAGAGACCAGGGGTGCCCCGCTGGCTCGGGCTCGCCTACGTCGGTGTAGTCGGCGGCGGCATCGCCTTCGTGCTCTTCTTCGACGGGCTGGCCCGCACCACCGCCACGCCGGCCGCCCTCGACCGGGACACTCTGGTCATCTGGGTGGCGGTGCTCGGCGTCCCGTTCCTCCACGAACGGGTCACCCGCTGGAACGTGGGCGCCATCGTGCTGCTCCTGGCGGGGGAGCTGGCGGTGGCACTCCACACCGGGCACGGCTCGGCCCGCTCGGGTGACCTCCTGGTGATGGCGGCGACCGTCCTCTGGGCCGTCGAGGTGATCCTGGCCCGGCAGCTCCTGTCCGACCTGGCGCCGGCCACCCTGTCCCTCGTGCGCATGGGGGTGGGTGGGGTGACCCTCCTCGTCTACCTGGCGGCCACCGGCTCGCTGCGGGCACTGTTCTCGCTGGACGCGGGGGCGATCGGATGGGTCCTTCTCACCGGACTGCTGCTGGCAGCGTACGTGGGGACGTGGATGACCGCCCTGGCCCGGGCCCGGGCGGTCGACGTCACCTCGGTGCTGGTGGCCAGTGCCCTGGTGACCGCGCTCCTGCAGGCGGCCGCGGGCACTGAGCCCCTCGCTCCCCAGGCGGGCGGGCTGGCCCTCATCGCCGCCGGCACGGCGCTCCTCGTCTGGCGGGCGCCCCGCCGGGTACCGGCGTGACCGTCGGGCGGAACGGAGCGCCCGTCGGGTCGATGGCGCGGGGGACGGAGACACCGGGACCGGTGCTGTTCGCCCGGTACGCCTACCCTCCGAACGAGCTCGGCTACTGCGGGCCGCCCGACCCCGACGCCCTCCTCGCCGCCGCCTCCGACGGGGTCGACCTGGCCGAGCTGGCCCACCTCGCCGCCGGGTTCGAGGGTGCCTGGCCGTACCTCGAGCTCATCGCCGGGTGTAACGGCCTCGCCGACCCGCTCGACTCGCGGGTGGTCGAGGCCTACTGGATCGGCAACGAGCTCCTCGGCCGGGTCCCGGCCTCCGCCCTCACCTCCTCGCTCGCCGACCGCTTCGAGCGGCGTGCCGGCTCGAAGTTCGGGGCCGTGGCCGGCGCCGTCCCGCTCGGCGGCGTCAGCCAGCACAGCTTCCACGTCTTCGCCGTGTACCCGTGGTTGGGGCTGCTCCGTGGCGGGATGGAAGGCGCCCCCCTCATCGTGCTCGACCGGTGCCGGATCCGCTGGGGCATGGTGGAGGTGGTCGCCGGCGACCTGGCCACCGTGCGCTCCCGCGCCCTGGTGTTCAAAGGGTCGCGCCTCGGGCTCGGTCCGGAACGGAGCGAGGTGGCCCGTCTCGGGGCCGCCGGATTCGGACTGGCACCCAGGGTGGTCGCCGGTGACACCGTCTCGCTCCACTGGGACTGGGTGTGCGACCGGCTCGCCCCGGACCAACTCGGCTGGCTGCAGCGTTGCACGGCGACGAACCTCCGGTCGGTCAACGCCCTGCCGACTCCGGGACCGGCGGAGATCTGTGGCGCCTAGTGGTGGATTGCCCAGCGGGTGCGCTGTGTGCCCCCCCGTCGGCGAGCGCATCTCGAGCAGGTGGCGGATTCCGCGCTCGGTGCCGGTGGGGAACCGGCTCCGTTCAGTGGCAGGTCTCGGGTGGGTCTGCCCTGCACCAGCACTGCGGTGGAAACGGGAGCACCCACGAACATGGCGACGGTGAGTGCAACAGGATTGATTTCGGCCGTCACGACCGGATTCACGATCCAGTCAACAGCTCCACGATAATCAACCGCTGTTGCCAGGTGAATCGGCCCGGGTTTCATTGATTCGGCTAGGTCGGCCAAGACGGTCGCCCGCCACATTGCAGGTTCAGAAATGACATTCCAGAGTGTCCCATGGGCGACGCCCGCTCTGGGCTGACGGGAAGTGACTAGCAAAGAGCGGCCTTGTATCCGATGCCCGCTGCTCAGGTGTTCGTCGTAGCGGCAGCCCGCCACCGCTCGATGGCCTGATTTCCGAATGGATCTGGCACGGTGTGGTAATGGGCGCCTGCCAGTACCCCAGCGGCGTAGTCGCCGAGCGCTTGTGCATCTTCGAACGCCCAGCCATTGCCACTGGCCCATGCCCGAAGCTCGACGGGATCGAAATCATGGCCGTGATGCTTCAGATGTTTGAAGGTATGGATCGCAGCGGATCGAGAGCTTGGATCGGTGAGGTCCATCCGATGACCCCTCAAATGGTTCAACTGGAGCTTGGCCGTTCGATATACCCAAGAGGTCAGCTCTCGCATCGCCTCTTGGACAACAGGCTCAGGCAGGGTGGGGTGTTCCTGCTCGGACATTGCGCCACCTCCGTCCTCTGCGCTCTCGGCTACCATAGCCCTCAATCCGCCCATGAATCCCATGGGATGGGATCGCCACTCTCCCGAACGGATCACGGTGCAAGACTCTGGCTATGTCCTACGGCACCGGTGGTTCCTCAATCCGTGAGGCGAGACCTCACGAGTTTGCTCAGCTCCGAGAGATCGAGGTGCAGGCGGACAAGACATTCGAGGCGGTGGGCATTGGTCCCTTCCAGGATGATGACGCCAAGAACCACCTGCAAGTAGCGGCAGTCGTCTTCGTCGCCGAAGATCCTCCCGTTGGCTTCGTCAGCGTCGACGTGGTGGACGGACTTGCGCACATCTCGCAGCTCTCGGTCTTGCCAGGATCGCGTGGACGAGGTTTGGGTACCGCTTTGATTGATGCGGTCTGCGATTGGGCGAGATCCCGTGAGATTCCTGGAGTTACGCTGACGACATTCCGAGACGTCACCTGGAACGGCCCGTTCTACGTCAGACAGGGATTTCAACCTGTCGAGCATCTCACGCCCGGACTGGCTGCCATCCGGCATCACGAGAAGGACATTGGCGACGACGATTTCGGGCCACGAATCGCCATGAAGAAGGATCTCCTCAAGTGACTGCGAGCGTCCCATGGGGGCAGGTCATGTCCTCCGGTGCAAGATCGACGGCAAGGTCAGTCTTCTGGCAGGAATCTGTATCCTCGGCTTCGCATGGACCGGGTACAGAGCTTCCGAGTCACCGGTGATATCGAAGGACTTCCTCGGACTCGTGAGGGCATCCTCGACTCATATCGGACGACTCGGAGGACCCAGTGGCTAATCCCAGCACCTTATGAGTCGCAAATTGGGGGAGCGCCCCATGGGTGCCGATCGAGCTCCTGTGCACGGTCTCGGAGCCATGAGGCAATAATGACAGTGTGCGCACAACTCCACTGATTGGTGACAAGGCCTGGTTTGGACCCCGACGAGTCGGCTGGGGCCTCAGTCCGATAACGGTCGAGGGTTGGATCGTAACGAGTGCCATGCTTGGGCTGACCCTTGTTGTCGCACGCAAATGGCCCCAGAATCAGTTCATACGTGCGGTTCCAACGATGGCGTTGGTTGCCATTGCAATAGGCAAAGGCACTGCTCCCGGTGGGCCACGGTCGAGGTCAGCGTTGATCGCTTCATCGAAATCTGGCCCGGATAGCTGATCCACACGGGCAAGCTGGCCCGTTGCATCGGATGGCGGGGGGTTCTCCTTCGGCGACGCGGAGTTCCTGAGGTCGATGGCTCTCACCAAGTTGGCCGGCCCCGTGGTGGGAAGGTCCGACGATGATGCCGTCGGCCATTGGCTCGCCGGGGCAGACGGAGGCATCTTGGTCCGTAGGGACGCTCCTTTTCGAGGCTCAATGGCGGGCCACCAGTTGATCACGGCCATCGTAGGAACCACGAGCGCGCCGACGGGCACGAGCCACGCTCGAGCGGGTCAGGCTCCGGACGAGAAGTGCCCCGCCGGACCTCGTCCCCCCTCAGATGTCCGCGAAGACGCCAGCCCGGTGGACCAGATCGACGAAGAGCGCCGCGATGTTCTCAGTGACCGCCACGCCTTTCACCATCCGCCTTTCGCGGGTGATGGAAGGCGAGCGTCTAGTGGCCGTCCACGGTCGTCAACGCCGATGATCGGCCGCCGAACAACGACGGACCCACGCCGGTCGTGATTTCATGGTGCGCCCCTGCCGGTCGGGCACCGCATCGGCCCCGGCCCTCCCAGCGCCCGCCGGCCCGGGTCGCCTCGGTGCGCTCTACTTCTGAGATGCCCGACGTTGCTGCTCGGGCTCCCTCAGGACGTCTTGGCTCGCCTTCACCACCCGTTGCGCAAGCTGGTTCGACGCGCCGACCAGCTGTTCCGTCATCCTGAATGCCGAATCGATGATCTTCCGGCGTGGACTGTCCTCCGAATTGATATCCGGAAAGACCCCGTTGACGGTGTCGACGAACTTCCGCACCGCCTCGAGGGCCGATCCCTCTGCGTCCTGGATCGACTCGATGATGCGCTCGGCGCCGTCGCCACGCGCCTCCGTCTCAGTTCCGGTCATGAGGTTTCCTCCTATAGCTGATGGCTGCCCCTCTCTGTGGCTGATGCTTACACCTGCTCGTGCCTGCCCCCTGCTCGGTGTCAAGACCATCCTCCCAAGCGCGACCGACCCCGGAGTAGAGGCTTTCGGCCCCCCTTCCGTTCCATGGGCGGATTCTGGCGGATGCCGGCGGATCCGGATTCGGAGGGATTCCGGTGGAATCCGGGAGACAGCGGTGCCGATGTCGGCTAGTCCGGCGGATCAGGCCAGCGCCGCGATCAGGACCTTCGATCACGGCTGTCTCAGCGCGGTCGGCGCCGAGCGGGTAGCCGGCGCGCAGATCGCCCGTCTAGCGGGAGATGACCACGGTACAGCTCGCGTGCTGGGAGCACTGTTGGCTGACCGAACCGAGAAGGAGCCCCTTGAAGCCACCCAACCCTCTCGTGCCGACAACGAGTAGGTCGGCCGCGTCGCTGGCCTCAACGAGCGCCGAAGACGGGGACGTCTCATGCGTGAAGGTCCTTGTCGTGACACCGGGCGCCAGCTCCGCAACGTGTGCCGCCGCCTCCGAAACGAGTCTCTCCATGCCCCGCTGGATCTCGTCACGCGTAACGAAGACATAGCCCGGCTCATAGGCGGTGTGGATCTCCAGGACGGCGCCGGCGCGTTCGGCCTCACCTGCCGCCCACTCCAATGCCCGCATCCCGTGCTCCGAACCGTCGATCCCGACCACGATCCTTCGGCCGGAGTCCTCGGGTTCCGCATTGGCTGGCGCTTCGGTCGACATCTTGGTCACGCCCTTTTGGCTTGCAGACCTCTTGCTTGCGCTTCGATCTTCCTGCTGACCTTCGGCAAGTTAACCGTGGGAGATAGCCACGTCAACGGGGTCGTGGGGAGCACGCACACGTCAGGTCGAAGATGGGGCTTTCGGCCCTACTGCGCCGTCGCACGCGTGCCTAGCGTGAGGTTTGGCTCCAAGGCGGTGCTCACGTCCTCTCGGGGGGAAGTCCGAGACCATAAGTTCGGCGGGGGCACAGAGGCGGGTCGACAAGCAGTAGGCACATAGGGAGGGTGACCATGGCGGTAGCCGCGGCTGCAACTGCAGTTCCGAACCCCAGTGGCTTTCGGAACGCATTGGGAAAGCGGCAGCTCTACCGCTACCCGAAGACGCTCCCGCGCCTCGGCTACCTGGGGATCGTGGTGCTCACCACGATCATGCTCTACTACCTCTACTACGAGGAGGGGGCGCTCACGCCGTTGATGCTCCCCTATTACCACATGTCGTTCCAGTACTTCCTCTATCTGCTGGTGGTGTCGAACGCGATCGGCGCGTTCTCCGCTTTGATCGGAGGGCTCTCGGACAGGATCGGCCGGGCCAACATGACGATCTACGGCACGTTCGTCGTGGCACTTGTGCAGCTGGCCATCGTTGGCATCCACTCGAGGTTCGGCTTTGCCTTGGCCTACTGCGTGATCGGTTTCGTGGAGGGCGTCATTCTCGTCTCGACCCCGGCGCTGATGCGTGACTTCTCGCCACAGATGGGACGTGGCGCCGCCATGGGCTTCTGGGCACTTGGCCCCACGATGGGAAGCTTGGCCGCCAGCCTCGTGGCTACGCACACCCTCACCCACCTTCACGCGTGGCAGGACCAGTTCATCATCTCGGGGTTGGCGTGCATGGGTGTGGTGGTGATCTCGTTCTTCTTCCTCCGCGAGCTCTCGCCGCAGCTTCGCGACCAGCTCATGGTGTCGGAACGCGACCGGGCGCTGATCGAGATCAAGTCCAGGGGCCTCTCGGAAGAGGATCTCACCACGGCCACCGCGCACCCGTACCGCTCGATGCTGCGGCTCGACCTGATCTCGTCGTCGCTTGCCGTCTCGCTGTTTCTTCTCTTCTACTTCGCATCGGTCAGTATCCTCACCCTGTACTGGGTAGTCGTCTTCGGGCGTTCCACCCCCGACGCCAATGGCATCAACGTCTGGTACGCCGCCTTCCTGTCCGGGACGCTCGTGCTCTTCGGAGTTCTCTCCGACCGGTTGGGCGTGCGAAAGCCGTTCATGCTCATCGGGGCGTTGGCCTGCATCGTGATGACGGTGGTCCTCATAGCGCAGATCAACCATCCGCAGACCGGCTACTACTCGAACGTCCTCGTCGTCGTGCTTCTGGCCACCGCCATCGGATGCGCCTATGCACCGTGGATGGCCGGATACACAGAGCAAGTCGAATGGCACAACCCCGCGCTCACCGCCACGGGTCTGGCGGTGTGGGGCTGGATCCTCCGCATCGTGGTGGCAGGTTCCTTCCTGGTCCTCCCCTGGGTCATCACTACCTCCACGACGCTGGTCGACAACCAGGGGGCAGCCAAGACGTTGGAGGCCATCCAGGCGGCCGTGCCCTATGCCCCATCCACGACGGCGTGTGCCACGAAGAGCGCCCCAACGAGCGTCATCGCCGATCTACAGGCGACCCTCGAGCCAGGACCCCAGACGCTGGCGAAGGTCATCACTGCCTGCGACCGGTCTCACAACCTGCTGGAGGCAGTGAGCGCGGCCGGTGGCCTGGCCAGCCCGCAGGTGCAGGGGCTGCTGGCCTACAACCCACTGGCGGTCGCCATCCAACATGGACACGAGGTGAGCGATCGCGAGATCGCCTCCACCGTGGGGGTCCACTCCCAGGACCTCGCCAATCTGCTACTGGCCGAGAAGAAGCTCGTCCCCGCGCAAAAGACCTCACCCAACGAATGGAAGCGTTGGTGGCGAGTTTGCCTCGCGGGCCAGGTAGTGTTCGCGGTTCTTGTGTTCACCATGCGAGGACGATGGAGCCCGAGAGCTGCCAAGCGAGAGCTCGACGAACACGATCGAATGGTCGCCGAGGAGTTGGCGAAACTCCAATCGCAGATGGAACCCACCGGACCGCCCGGGACCGGGTAGCGGCACGGTGTCACTAGTTACGGAAATGGTCCCGTGGTCGTCGCCGTCAGCAGTGAAGGCAAGCGCCACGTCGTGGAGCAGGCCAGCTCCAGCAGCGGGGACGGCACGACTTGGCGCTTTCGAAGCTGACCTCATTTGAAGCTGACCGCAAGAGCCTGAGCCTGTTCGACTGGTGCAGACGCTACGACGTTCCACTCTCATTCGTCTCGGGCCGGCACCTTCGGACGATGACGTAGCCGGAGCCTCCCATGTGGCACCAGTCAGCCATTGATGGATGCGGCTCAATACTTGACACGGAAGTTTCCGATGAAGGTGATCACATTGCCGTCGGGATCGCCGATGGCAGACAGCTGCACGCCCTTGCTTGCGTCCTGAACCTCTCCAGGCTCGAGACCTCTGCTCCGAATCCCTCCGAGCCAGTCGGCAAGGTCGTCCACTGCGAAGTTCACGGAGGTGCTTCCAGCCTGGCCAGGATTGCTGAACACCTGTAGCCACCCGGACTCAGTTACCCGCCATTCTGCCAACGTGTCCATTGGGTGGTTGTCCGGTCCCCGACCAAGGAGCCGCTGGTAGAAACTGCACGCTTTCTCCATGTCGGATACAGGAGCGACAGCAAGAACATGATTGATCATCTTCCACCCTCTCGATCAATTCCCCGGCAATACCGTGTCGGACGACATCAATGACGGTAGCCGGTCAGGTGATTCCGAGAGCCTCCCATGGGAGAGGAAGAAGCGCTTTGGTGGGGTCGACCCGGACCCCCTTCGTCGACGCCTGGCACCGAGCGCCAGTGGCACGCATGGAATCATGTGATGCACTGACGACGGAGGTGTCGGCGTGGAGAATGACGAGTCTCCCCTGGCTGACACTGAGGTTCACTACCTGAGCTCACGGGGCACTGGCAGCGAGTTCAAACTCTTGGTCGGGCATTGTGGCGACGGAGAAGGAGCAGTTCCGTCGGTCCCGACCTTGTATATCATCGACGCCAACTCCTTCTTCGGGATGGCGGTAGACGTCATCCGAAGCATGCAGCTTGCCGCCCATCTGCCCGCGATACTCGTCGTCGGGATCGGCTACCGAGTGGGGAATCTGGCCGAGACCATCCCGTATCGCATCAAGGACCTCACGCCCTCCGTCGACGCACGATATTCGGAATTGTTTCCAGAGCAGGCAGACCTCGGCGGAGCGACGAGCTTCCTCCGCTTCCTACGGGATGAGCTGATTCCCTGGGTGGAGGCTCGCTTCGGTGTGCACTCTGGCAATCGGGCATTCTTCGGACATTCGCTCGGGGGCTCTTCGGTTCCTACGTGTTGTTCCAGGCGCCGGAAACATTCACCCGATACATCATCTCCAGCCCGTCCCTGTGGTGGCACGGTCGCATCATCCGCACCCTCGAGGAGGCGTACGCCTCGGATCACGACGACTTGCTGGCCAGGGTCTATCTCGGGATCGGATCCGAGGAGACTCAGGACGGGCGAAGACGAGAGGCCGCCAACTTGTCCGATGAAGTGAAGCACTTCGCCACTGCCTGGTACATCGACATGGTCGACGATCTGCTCCGGTTCGCTACGCAGTTGGACCAGCGTCAGTATCCGAGGTTGGACCTCACCTACAGAGTCTTCGCCGACGAGTTCCATGTGACCGTGCCCCAGCTCACGCTCTCCAGGGGGCTGCGCGCTCTGTTCGACGCTCCGTGGTAGCGACCATCGACTCGACCGTGACCGGCCGCGGGCCCACTCCCCAGGTACACCAGCCAGACCACTGCTGACGTGGTGTCCGTCCGAGGCACCGTTGCTTCCTCCATGGGATCGGCTTGCCCCCGGACTCGCTTGAGTGCCGTGTGACCCTGTGCCAGGTGCACGCCACTGACGAACCGACCCGGCGTGACTTTCGGCCCTAGTGTCTGGCCTGGCCTTGCTCGACAATCTCGGAAGGAGCAGGCGCTGCGGCGCCTCCGGACGGGAAGGGAGCAGTACGGTGCAGACGGTGGTCGTCGATCCTGAGCCGTGCGTAGGTTCTCGCGCGCCCGGGCAGCCCGGAGCGGCCGGTCCCCGGTTTCGGACCACGGGCGTGGCGCTTTGCGAGCGCGGTCAGCCGCGCCGGCCTGCGGCCTGAGCCCGTGCGGACGGTCTCCCCCGAGGAGCTGGTGGCGAGACTCGGTGGCCTTCCCGGTCCCGAGCCTCGTGTCGTGGCCTCCGGGAACTTCGCCACTCCGGTGACCCTGCTCCATGCGCTGGCGGCCGCTGTTGAGCGCTGCCGGGTGTTCGTCCTCAATGCGCAGTCCGACTTCCCCCAGCACCCGGGCTTCATCAGCGAGACACCGTTCGTCGGGCCGGGGATGCGACACGACCCAGGCCTCGACTACCTTCCGATGCGCCTCTCGCTGGTCCCCCGGCTCTTCGACTCCGTGCGACCGGTCGACGCCGTGCTGCTCCACACGTCGGTCCCGCGAGACGGCAAGGTCTCCCTGGGGATCGAGGTCAACATCCTGCCGGCGGCGATCGAGCGGGTCCACGCCGCCGGTGGCCTGATCGTGGCCCAGATGAATCCCCACATGCCCTACACGTTCGGCGACAGCGAGATCCCGTCCGACTGGGTCGATCTCGCTGTGGAGGTCGACGACCCCCTCGCCTGCCCGGCCGTCCACCCCCTGGAGGAGTCGGCCGAGCGGATCGGCCGGCAGGCCGCCCGTTTCGCCGACGACGGGGCGACACTGCAGCTCGGCATCGGTCAGATCCCCGATGTGGCGGCCAGCGAGCTGAACTCGCGGCGCAACCTCGGGATCTGGTCGGAGATGATCAGTGACGGCGTGCTCGGCCTCGAGCAGGCCGGATCGCTCGACCCCCGGCGACCCATCCGGGCGTCGTTCCTCTTCGGGACCCCCGAGCTCTACGCCTGGGCCGACCGCAACCCGCGGTTGCAGATGCACCGCACCGAGTTCGTCAACGATCCGGGACGCATCGCCGACAACCCGGCAATGCTCTCGATCAATATGGCGTTGCAGATCGATCTGTTCGCCCAGGCCAACGCCAGCTTCGTCCGAGGGGCGGTGTACTCGGGGTTCGGTGGCCAGCCCGACTTCGTCGCCGGGGCCCTGCACTCGCCAGGAGGCCACGCAGTGGTGGCCCTCCACTCGTGGCACGACAAGTCGGACACGTCGTCGGTCCTGCCGGTGCTCACCAACCCGGTCACCTCCTTCCAGCACACGGCCATTGTGAGCGAGCAGGGCTGCGCCGAGCTGTTCGGTCGCTCGGAATCGGCCCAGGCCCGGCTCATCATCGATCGGGTCGCCCACCCCCGCGCCCGCGAGAGCCTGCTCGACGCCGCGGGTGCCCTGGGGCTGCTGGGCGCCTCCCGGTCCGCGAGCCGTTGATCCGTGCCACGCACGACGGGCGGATCGTGGGCATGCCGCCTGGCCAGGAGACGAACAGATAGGTTGGTGCGGTCGGCAAGCACGAGTGTCGACCAGCCAATGCGATGACCTTCTTCGACCTCATCATCCGCAACCTGTGGTCGAAGAAGGCCCGGTCGATCGGACTGGCCCTGGCGGTGGCCATCGCCGTCATGGCCGTGGTCACCCTCGACGTCACCAGCAACGGCCTCGAACACTCGGCGGCGTCGATCATCTCGGTGGGCAAGGCCGACTTCACCGTGGTCCAGAAGGGGGTGGCGGACACGCTGAGCAGCGCCATCGACACCGGTGAGCTCACCCGGATCCGCCAGACGCCCGGCGTGGCCAGTGCGGTCGGCGTGCTGGTCGAGACCCAGAACATCAACGCCGACAATCCCGTCTTCATCGAGATCGGCATCGACCCGGCCGACCTCACGCCGTTCGGCGTCCGGATGGTCGCCGGCGCCCCGTACTCCCCTACGGCCACCAACGAGGTGATGCTGGGCTGGACGGCGGCGTCGAACCTCGGCCTCGGCGTCGGAGGACGCCTGTACGCCAACGGGACCTGGAACACGGTGGTCGGCATCTACTCCACGGGGAACTCCTTCGGCGACGCTGGGGCGATGTTCCCGCTCCCGGCCCTCCAGGGCTACAACAGGGTCCCCGGCATCGTCACCCTGGTGTTCGTCAAGGTGGCCCCCGGGGCGTCCATCCCGAAGGTGGCGGCCCACATCGACTACGCCCAACCCGAACTGACCACCATCCGGACCGCCTCTCAGTTCGGGAGGGCGGACCGCAGCCTCATCTATCTCCAGGCCGCGGTCAACGGGAGCACCGTCCTCGCCATCCTGATCGGTGCGGTCATCATCGGCAACACCATGCTGCTCTCCCTCTTCGAACGGACCCGCGAGTTCGGCCTGCTCCAGGCCATCGGCTGGACCCGGCGGCGGACCGTCGGCCTCCTGCTCGGCGAGAGCCTCCTGCTCGCCACCGTCGGTGCCGCCATCGGGGTCCTGCTCACCTTCGCGGTGACCGCCGGCATGTCCCAGCTCCCCGCGCTCAAGGGCATCCTCCACCCGGACTTCACCCAGGGGGCCTTCTGGAGGGCGCTGTTCACCGCCCTGGTCATGACCGTCCTCGGAGCCGTCTACCCCACGACCCGCGCTGCCCTCCTCTCGCCGCTCAAGGCGCTCAGCTATGAGTGACGCTGGCGCCGACCAGCTCGCTGTCGATGTGCGGGGCGTGACCCGGATCTTCCCCGGTCACGTCCATGCGCTGGCCGGGATCGATCTCACCGTGCACTTCGGGGAGACGGTGGCAATCACCGGGCCGTCGGGCTGCGGGAAGTCGACGCTGCTGCACCTCCTGGCCGCGATCGACACCCCGACGGCGGGAACCGTCACGGTAGCCGGCCAGGACCTCGCCAACATCCGCGACCTGGCCGGCTACCGGCGGTACGAAGTCGGTCTGGTGTTCCAGTTCCACGACCTCCTGCCCCGGATGAACGCGCTCTCCAACGTCGAGCTCCCGATGTTCGGCACCCACCGCTCGAGGCGGGAGCGGGCGGCGCGGGCACGTGAGCTCCTGGGCGAGGTCGGCCTCAGCGGCTGCGAGCACCGGCTCCCGACCGAGCTCTCCGGCGGGGAGCGTCAGCGGGTGGCCATCGCCCGGGCCCTGGCCAACGAGCCCAACATCCTGCTGGCCGACGAGCCCACCGGCAGCCTGGACACCGCCTCGACGGGTCGGTTCCTGGACCTGCTGGAGCGCCTCGGCGATGCCGGCATGACCATCATCATCGTGACCCACGCCCCCGATGTCGCCGTCCGGGCCAACCGCATCGTGGAGATGCGGGACGGGACCATCGTCGGCGAGCGGGGAGCTGGGGAGGCGGCCGGCGGCGGCCAGGCACCGGCGATCCTCGGGTGAGTACGCCGGCCCGCCCGGGCCGGCGGTCGTGGGTCTGCCTCAATCCCCGAGTGCGGCGATCTCGTCGGGCTCGAACACCCGGGACCGGATCACGAAGTGCCCGTCGTCGCCGGCTCCGAGCGAGAACCCTTCCGGCTCCCCCACCCCCACGTCGAGGATGAGCTGCGTGTGCTTCCATGCGGCGAACTGCCGCCCGTCGATGTAGAAGGGGGCGGCGCCCACGGTTCCCAGCAGGACGTCGTGGCTGCCGATGACGAATTCGCCGTCCTCGAAGCACATCGGGAGGCTGCCATCGCAGCAGCCGCCCGACTGGAAGAACATCAGCGGGCCCCGCTCGGCGCGCAAGCGCTCGATGGCAGCCAGCGCCGCGGGCGTGGCCACCACCCGCTCGGGGGCCGGCGACGCACGGGTGGTCATCGCGCCGTACCGACCGCTTCGGCCCAGCCGCACCGTCCGAGCCCGCTCGCCCCGAGGGTGGCTCCGTCCGGGACGAGCGCCGCCGCGTCGGCGGCGGTGATGACCGGCGCCACGGTTAGTCGCCCCCTTGTTGGCTGGTTGACGGCGCCGTCGAAGCTGCGCCGTCCGAGCGACGGCTGCGCAGGAGAAGGCCCAGGGCGACCAGGACGACACCGATGCCGCCGACTGCCCATGGTACGGCGTCGACCAGGTTCATCTTGCGGATCTCGCTGTTGAGGAGGTTCGCCATCTGCTGCAAGGACGCCCGGGTCTGGACATACGGGTAGTCGACCACCAGCTGGGGCGGTGCGGCGCTCAAGCTGGCGAGCGCCTTCGAGAGCGCGGCGACAGCCGGGATCCCGAGGTTCTGGTCGATGAGCGGCCGCAGCCGCTCCACCCCGGTCAGCGACGGTGCGACCTTGAGGCCTTCGGCGGGCGTGTCGACCCAGACCATCACACCGGTGCGGGGCTCGATGCCGACGATCCCCCGGTAGAAGTACGCGTAGTCCAGGGGAACCGGCGCGGCAAGCACCTGGTCGACCGTTGAGCGCTGGGCCGGGGTGAGCACCGGGAGGAGCACCCCGTGCGGACTCCAGCACGGCGTCAGCCAGGGTGGCCGGGTCGAATTCCGAGAGCCCGGGTGCGGGCGACGTGGCCAGTACCTCCCGCCGGTGGACGCAGTCGATGCTCCCGTCGGGGCGCACCACCGAGGAGCGCACGTCGGTCGTGCCCACGTCGACGACGAGCACGCTCATGACGGTGCCCCGCCCCACGGCGCCGGCCCGAACCGGCTCGCCAACCCGAGCTTCCCGGGATTGAGGATGCCCGCCGGGTCGAGGGAGGCCTTGATGCCCTCCAACACGGCGAACCCCTCCCCCAGCGCTTCGCGGAGGAAGCCGGCACGAACCAGGCCGATCCCGTGGTGGTGGCTGATGGATCCGCGGTGTCGCCGGGTCACCTCCATCACCGCCGCCCACGACCTGCGGTAGAACTCCTCGCGGGCGGCCAGATCGTCCGGGGGCGCCCCCTGGCCGGCGAAGGTGAAGTAGAGGCAGCCGCCGTCGACGTACGAATGGGAGCCGTGGGCCGATCCGAACAGGTTGCCGGGCACGTCCGACAGCGCCGCCAGTGCGTCGTGGTAGAGACCGGGCAGTTCCGACCAGCACGCCGACACCTCGACGGTGTCGGCGACGACGCCGAGCCGGGTGACCTCGGTGAGCTCCGAAACGTCGTTGCGCTTCTCGAGCCACCGACCGACGACGGCCGAGTCGAGGGCGACGGCGCCACGGCACTCCTCGGCCAGCACCCGCATGGCCGCCTCGATCACGTGCTCGTCCCCTTCGTCGAGGACGATCAGCAGGTGGCCCTCCTCCACCCCCCAGCTGCGGGCGGCCTCGGTTGCGTCGTAGAGTCGCACCACGGCCGGCGTCGCGCCCCGCCGGAGCGTCCGCCGCACCGCCTCGAGCCCGTCGTCGAAGGTGGCGAAGGCGAACGCCGCCCGCCGCTCAGCCGGAGGCAGCGGCCGAGCCCTCAGCTGGACGGCGGTGATGATCCCGAGCGTCCCCTCGCTGCCCAGGAACAGTTGGGTCAGGTCCGGTCCCGTTGACGACCGGGGGCCGGCCCCGGCCAGTCCGCCGGTGCGGACGACACGTCCGTCAGCCAGCACGACCTGGAGCCCGTTGACGATGTCCTCGATCTTCCCGTACCGGGTGGAGTACTGACCGACGGCACGGCACGCCGCCCAACCGCCCACGGTCGAGACATCGACGGACTGCGGCCAGTGGCCGAGGGTCAGTCCGTGCTGCTCGGCCAGCTCCGTGGCAAGCTCCGGTCCGTAGGTGCCACACCGTGCGGTCACGAGGCCCGAGGCCGTGTCGACGTCGATCACGCCGGCCAGTCCCCGCAGATCGAGCGCCACTCCGCCGAAGGCCGGGATGGCCCCGCCGGTCACCCCGCTGCGCCCGCCGGCGGCGGTGACCGGGATGCGGTGGGTGTTGCACACCTGCAGCACGCCGACCACCTCGTCGACCGAGCCGGGCCGGACCACGGCACCGGGTCGGTGCCCCACCTCACCGGCGATCGCCCAGTGCAACGAGATCGGCCACCAGTCCCGACCGGCCTCGATCAGCGCCTCCGGCGTCGTCTCGACCGACGGGCACGCACCCCGCAGCAGACCGAGGACCGACTGATCGATCGGGACCGTCCCCGCCCCGAAACGGTCGGTGACGCCGGTCGACGGGCCGGCGACGGCGATCGGTGGCTGCCGGGAGATCACGGCGTCGGTCATCGCAATCCTTCCGGTCCGGGCCACACGACCGCCCCGGCCGGCGCCGACCCCTCTCCCACCATCGAGAGGCTCGACGCCGCCAATACGACGAAGTCGGCGATCTCCCGGTCGATCCGTTCGGAGCTCCAGCCGAGCTCGTCGGCCAGCAGCTCCGCCACCCGGGGCGCCACCGAGGAGGCGGCCCGAGCATCGAGGAGGAGCATGCGGGTCCGCCTGGAGAGCACGTCCTCCACCGTCGTCGCCATCTCGTAGCGCGCCGCGTAAACCACCTCACCGGCGAAGAACGGGAGCCCCGGGGTCAGTCGGTCTCCCAGCTCGGGGCGCTCGGCCATCACCCCCAGCACCGTCGGGACCTCGTCGCCGTAGCGGGACAGCAGGTGGGCGAGCGTCTCCTCCGACACGCCGTAGCGGGCCGCGGTCCCGGGGTGGCGAAGGGTGTCCACGCCGTTCGATCCGCGGATGGTCAGGTGCTTGGTGGAGCACCGCAGCGAGGACAGCCCGAGCTGGCGCACCACGGTGTCCACCGTGTCTTGGGCCATCTTGCGGTAGGTGGTGAGCTTCCCGCCGGTGACGGTGACCAGTCCCGACGGGGCGGACAACACCGTGTGCCGCCGCGAGAGGTCCGCGGTCCGCTGGTTCGGCGGTCGGCGGCGCCCCGGCACGCTGGCGAGCAGCGGTCGCAGTCCCGACCAGGTGCCCATCACGTCCTCGGGGCCGACCGGGTCGGTCACCACCGCGTTGACCGCCTCGAGAAGGTAGGCAACATCACCCGCCTCGACGGTCGGATGATCCAGATCACCTTCGTAGTCGGTGTCGGTCGTCCCGACGTAGGTACGCTCGTCCCAGGGGATGACGGTGATGTTGCGCCCGTCCGACGGCGAGGGCAGGACGACAGCGGCGTCGCACGGCAGCTTGGCACGAGGGACCGCAATGTGAATCCCCTTCGCCGGTCGCATGAGGTGGGGCTGGGGGGCGTCGAGGTCACGCACCTCGTCCGCCCAGACCCCGGTCGCGTTCACCACCACCCGGGCCCGCACGTCGACCGGCCCGAGCGTCGTGTCCTCGGGTGTGAGACTGGCGCCGCACACCGCGCCGGCCGGGTTTTTCAGGATCTCGACCACCGGTGCGTGGTTGACGGCGACCACGCCGTAGTCCACGGCGGCGGTGCGCACGATGGCCAGGGTCAGCCTGGCGTCGTCGGCCCGGGCGTCGTAGTACTGGAAGCCGGCCACCAGGCGGTCGAGACGGAGCGTCGGGAGATGGTCGTGCACTTCGTCGGCCGTCACCCGCCGGTGACGATGGCCGATGCGGAACCCGCCGAAGAGGTCGTACATCCACAGGCCGAGCGAGTACGTCCGGGCGATCGCCTTGTCCACCACCCCGCCCGTTCCGAAGAGGGGAATCACGAAGACCAACGGCTGGACGAGATGCGGCGCATTGCGTAGGAGCGTCTGTCGCTCGGAGAGGCTCTCGAAGACGAGACCCACCTCGTACTGCTGCAGATACCGCAGGCCGCCGTGGACGAGCTTCGAGGACTGCGACGACGTGCCCGAGGCGAAGTCTCCCTTGTCGACCAGGGCCGTACGCAGACCTCTGGCTGCCGCGTCGAGTGCCACGCCAGCGCCGGTGATGCCCCCGCCGACCACCAGTACGTCGAATTGCTCCCGGCCGAGCCGTTCGAGACCCCGGGTGCGGCCGAAGGATTCCTGCAGCTTTGTCATCGATTCCATCCCATCGTCGCCTCTGCCTCGGTGGTGGTCCTCGTTTCCGTGGGGCACTCCGGCCTTCCGCTCCGATCGGCGCAGGTACATCAGCCGTCAGCCCAGCGTGGACCGTGACGGTCCGGTGCGCTAGAGACGAAGGTCCCAATTGCCACCCCCGAGGCGGACGCCAATCCGCAGTCCACCGGGCCGCCACACGCGGGAGGGGCGGCCGGTACTGGCCGTCGTCCGACAGCCGTCCTGCCGGCCGCTCGCCGGCCACCGGACCATCAGCCAAGTGCGACGGCGACCGGCGCGGGGTGCTCCGGCTGTTGCCGGTCCTCCGACCGGTGGAGGCCAACCACGAACGACCGGTTCACCGTCGACCCGTCCCAGTCGAGGCTCGCTCCCGACGAGTGTACGAGGCGTTCGAGGGAATCGAGCACGTCCACGCCGCTCTCGTCGGGAACGCACAGGGAGCAGGTGACCAGAACGAAGGATCGTGCCCCCTCGCCGATCAGTTCGGCCACGACCGGGTTGAGACTGAGGCCGGTGGCACCGTCGAGGGTCCCGGCCAAGCTGATGACGACGGGAACGGCATGCGTATCGACCGAGACCTCCAGCGCAACTTCCCGGGTCCATGCTGCCTGCTGCCGGCACCGCTGGTCACAGAGGACAGCGGTGTGACGCTGCGTCGGGGCCATGGCGTGTTCGCTTCCTCTCGTCGACGGCCAGTGCCCCTCCGCACACCATCGTCCTGCACCGGTCCGCCTACTCCTAGAGCCAGAGGTCACATGATCGGACGTTCGTCGCGTGCCGCGGGCACGTGCGGCCTGTCGCGGTGCACGTCTCCCGGCAGCCGCAACCGTCCGGCGGAGATGATCCACCGTGACGGCCGCGCTCCGCCCTGCCGGGAGAGAGATCCGGCCGAGCAGCCCACGGCCCGAGAGCCGATCGCCGCTGGACCGGTGTCCTCCGTCGGGTTGTTCAGAAGAACCCGAGGGGCTGATCGCTGTAGCTCACCAGTAGGTTCTTGGTCTGGGAGTAGTGCTCCAGCATCATCTGGTGGTTCTCCCGCCCGACACCGGAGATCTTGTAACCCCCGAACGCAGCACCGGCCGGGTACAGGTGGTAGCAGTTGGTCCAGACCCGCCCGGCATTGATCGCCCGCCCCATCCGGTAGGCGAGGTTGCCGTTGCGGGTCCACACCCCGGCCCCCAGCCCGTAGAGGGTGTCGTTGGCGATGGCCACGGCGTCTGCCTCGTCCTTGAACGTGGTCACGGCGAGGACGGGGCCGAAGATCTCCTCCTGGAAGATCCGCATGCTGTTGTGCCCCTTGAGGACGGTGGGCTCGTAGTAGTACCCGCCCTCGAGATCGCCGGCCACCTGGGTACGCTCCCCACCGACGAGGCACTCTGCCCCTTCCTGGCGCCCGATGTCCACGTAGGACGCAATCTTCTCGATCTGCTGGGTCGAGACCTGCGGGCCGATCATGGTGGCCGGGTCGAGCGGGTTGCCCTGGGTGATCCGCCTGATCCGCTCGAGGCAGCGCTCCATGAACCGGTCGTAGATCGACTCGTGGATCAGCGCCCGCGACGGGCAGGTGCAGACCTCCCCCTTGTTGAACGCGTAGAGCACCAGTCCCTCGATCGCCTTGTCGAGGAAGTCGTCGTCCCGGTCCATCACGTCGGGGAAGAAGATGTTCGGGGACTTGCCGCCCAGCTCCACCGTCGACGGGATAATGTTCTCCGCGGCGTACTGCATGATGAGCCGGCCCGTCGTCGTCTCGCCGGTGAACCCGATCTTGGCGATGCGGGGGCTCGATGCCAGGGCCTTGCCGATCTCACCACCGGGTCCGGTCACGATGTTGATCACACCGAGGGGCACCGCGTCGGCGATGACCTCGGCCAGCTTGAGGATCGACCATGGCGTGGGCGAGGCCGGCTTGACGACGGTGCAGTTGCCGGCAGCCAGGGCCGGCGCGATCTTCCACGCCGCCATGAGGAGCGGGAAATTGAACGGAATGATCTGCCCGACGACGCCGAGCGGCTCGTGGAAGTGGTACGCGACGGTGTCCTTGTCGATTTCGGTCGTGCGGCCCTCGAGCGACCGGGTGGCGCCGGCGAAGTAGCGGAAGTGGTCGATGGCCAGCGGGATATCGGCGGCCAGTGTCTCCCGCACCGGCTTGCCGTTCTCCCACGACTCGGTCACGGCCAGCATCTCGAGGTTGGCCTCGATGAGGTCGGCGACACGATAGAGCACAGCGGCCCGCTCCGTGAGCGAGGTCTCGCCCCAGGCGTCTTTTGCCGCATGGGCGGCGTCGAGCGCCAGCTCGATGTCGGCGGGCGTCGATCTGGCCACTTCACAGAACGGCTTGCCGTTGACCGGGCTGACGTTCGCCATGTACTTGCCCGCCGTCGGGGCGACCCACGCGCCACCGATGAAGTTCTCGTACCGGGGCTTCACCTCGACCAGGCTGCCAGGTTGCCCCGGTGCCACGTAAGGATCGCCCGCCGGGGGGTGCTCCGTCGTCTCTGCTGCGGTGGTCACGGCCATAGCTACCTCCAGGGTTCCGGTCCACTCGGTCGGAACGCGGCACGTGATGTGTGGAATCCGCCCCCGAGCCCGGCGTGTGGCCCCTCGTCTGCCACGGTAGGGACGCCGGACGGTCCGAAGTAGGGTCGAAGGTCCCAATCCCCACTGGACGGGCCCGACCGGCCCGGGCACCATGGACGGCGGCGCCTCGACCGACGCATTGCGGTCGGGACATCCGGCGCCGGGACGATCGAGGTGATGGAGATGCGGCGACGACTGTGCACGCCGGCGGTGGAGGACAGACACCGCCGCAGCCGGACGGGGCGGTCCGAACCGTCGACCGGACGGGGCGTCCCGTGACCTCCACCTCCATGCACGCGTGGGTGGTGGACACCCCCGGGCCGGTCGACACCGGACCACTGCGATGGGTGGAGCGCCAGGTCCCCACCCCCGGTGCCGGTCAGGTCCGGGTGCGGGTGCGGACCTGCGGGGTCTGTCGGACCGACCTCCATCTCGCCGAGGGCGATCTCGCCCCCAAGCACCCCCGGATCGTGCCCGGTCACGAGGTGGTCGGCCTGGTGGACCAGCTCGGCACCGGCAGTACCCGGTTCGCCGTCGGCGACCGGGTCGGGGTGCCCTGGCTGGCCCGCACCTGCGGCGTCTGCCGGTTCTGCCTGGCCGGCCGGGAGAACCTGTGCACCGACCCGCTGTTCACCGGCTGGGACCTCGACGGCGGGTACGCCGAGTACGTGACCGTCAACGAGGCGTTCGCCTATCCCGTCCCGGACGTGTTCACCGACGAGCAGGCCGCGCCGCTCCTGTGCGCCGGCATCATCGGGTACCGGGCCCTCCGCCGTTCGCAGCTCCCACCGGGCGGGCGACTCGGGATCTACGGGTTCGGTGGGTCGGCCCATCTGACCGCACAGATCGCCCTGGCCGAGGGGGCCACCGTCCATGTGATGACCCGTGCCCCCGATGCCCGCGCCCTGGCGCTGGAGCTCGGAGCGGCGAGCGCCGTCGGTGCGGACGAGGCCCCACCGGAGCCGCTCGACGCCGCCATCCTCTTTGCACCGGTGGGCACCCTCGTCCTGCCCGCCCTGGAGGCGCTCGACCGGGGGGGCACGCTGGCCATCGCCGGGATCCACCTCACCGACATCCCCATCCTCGAGTACCAGCGCCACCTCTTCGAGGAGCGAGCGCTGTGCAGCGTGACCGCCAACACACGTGCCGACGGCCACGACTTCCTCGAGGCTGCTGCCCGGATCCCCGTGCACGCGACCACGGTGACCTACGGGCTCGACCAGGCGGACGAGGCGCTGGCCGACCTCGCCCACGACCGGGTCAACGGAGCTGCAGTCCTGGTCAGCCGTTGACGGTCCGTGCCCCGGGGCGGCTCGCCATTCGGGACGTTCGGCCCTGGCCCGTGCGCCGGCCGGCAGGCACGGTGGGGAAGTGAGCACGGACGAGGGAGCCACTCGGAACGGGCAGCCAGGCGCCAGCCCGCAGCGGACGAGTCCGCATACCCCGGTGGCGGGTCACGGCCACAGTATTCCGATCGGCCGGATCGTCGGGGTCCCGGTGCGGCTGCACTGGACGTTCTTCCTCCTCGTCGCCTTCGTCGCCCTTGTCGACCGGAGTGCCGGTCTCACGGTGGTGGCGTCGGGGCTGCTCTGGATCGTCGCTCTCTTCGCCTCGGTCGTCGGCCACGAGGTCGCCCACTGCGTGGTCGCCCGGAACCGCGGCGCCACGGTGCTCGATATCGTCCTCTTCCCGCTCGGCGGGATGTCGCGGGTCGACGCCATGCCCACCGGGCCCGGGGACGAGATGGCCATCGCCGTCGCCGGCCCGTTGACCAGCGTCGTGCTGGGTGCCGCCCTCCTGGTCACCGGTGCGCTGGTCGGGGCCCACGTGTGGCCCCCGACCCTGTTCGCCGGCAATTGGTGGGCCCGACTGGGCTGGCTCAATCTCCTGCTAGCGGCGTTCAACATGCTCCCGGCCCTTCCCATGGACGGTGGCCGGGTGCTCCGCGCCGGGCTGGCCCGGCACAGGACCAACCTCGAGGCGACTGTGCTCGCCGCCCGGGTCGCCCGGTACCTCGCTCTGGCCATGATCGTGGTGGGCTTCTTCTACGACATCTGGCTGATGCTGATCGGCCTCTTCGTCCTCCTCGGTGCCAGCGCCGAGCAGCAGGCGGCGATGCATCCTCCGGAGGACGGCCACGGTCCGGGCGGCCGCGGCCCTGGCCCCCGTGGTCCGGCGTCCGGCACCGACGGTTGAGCAGACCCCGGTGGTCGATGCCCCGGCATTCGGGACCTTCGGCCCTAAAGGCGCGCAACGCCATTCGTCACCGTGTCCAGAGTGAGATGGACGAGCGAATCCGGCATGCGGCCCCTGAGCCGGTCAGAGTGCCTCGACTACCTGCGGCGAGTGCCGGTTGGCCGCATCGGCGTCAGCATCGACGCGCTCCCCGTCATCCTCCCCGTCCAGTTCACCCTGTTCGGGGAGTCCGTTCTGTTCCGCACGATCCCGGGCACCAAGCTCGATACCGCCACCATCGGCGCCGTGGTCGCCTTCCAGGCGGATGCCTTCGAGCCGTCGGCCGGCTCCTTCTGGAGCGTCATGCTCCAGGGCATCCCCACGGAGGTGGACCGGGAGGCAGAGCCCCTGGCCGCCGCGGTGCCCGTCCCCGGCTGGGATCCCTTCGAGCCGGGTCACCGCCTGGTGCGACTGGACGTAGCCACCGTCATCGGGAGCCTCTTCCTCGTCGACTCCGAGGAGCTGGCATAGGCCGACGACGCTCGGGGCACTCGACCTGCTCCGAGGGGAGTTCGTAGTTCACGATCCGCGACACCACCTGTTGGGAGAAGCCCCAGTTGGCGGCGATCTCCTTCCGGGTCATGCCCTCCTCGATCAGGCGACGGAAGGTTGCCGCTCGAGCTCGCTGGCGAGTTGCGATCAGGCGATCGAGCGCGTCGTTGATCTCGGTCCGGGCGTTCGAGCTCGGGACGTCCTGCACGACGCGCACAGCCGGCTCGCCGCCACGTAGCCGGCTGATGTTCCGTTCGATGCGCGCTTCACTCTCGCGCAGCGCGCGCTGGGCGCCACGAGTCGCGTTGAGGATCTCCTCGAGCGCTTCGAGCAGCGGATCTCCCCCCTGCCCCACCGATTGGCCCTCCGCCATGTGTGACTCCCTCCGCCATCGGTGAATGGCTATGCGGTCAGGACGCATGTTTGCTGCCAGGCCCGGAGCAGGTGGCGGAACCCGCTCGACGAACCTGGCAGCGTCAGCACGGTAGCATCAACAGGCGTTGAGTGGCCCTGAGCCGCTGCTCCCTGACCGTCCATCAGCGGGCGCCGCACTCGGCCGCAAGCTGGTCACGGACCTGAGGCCGCCGACGCGAGTCACACGTCGCACCTACCCCTCCGTCGTCTCCCTTAGCTCGCTCAGCCGGAACTCCAGGCTCTGGATCTCCTCGTCGAGCACGGTACGCGTCACCAGCTGGTGCTCGACCGCCTCCAACCGTCGTTCGAGCTCGTCGATCCGACCGATCAGCCCTTCAGTCTCGTTCGCCATGTCCGTCCTCCACTCGTTCGCGCTCCATGGTCGATTGCCGCTCGCGCACGAGCACCGTGCTCATACCCCGGAGGACCCTCATGAAGCGATGGGATAGGCGTCCCGGGCGCGGAACTCTTGGTGGGCTGGGTGGTCGAGCCAGCTGCACACAAAGGCGTGCGCCCGCTCGCTGGCCTCGGCCGCGGAAGCACCGCCGCCCAGGCAGCGCCACGCCACGTTCACCGCAGCTGCCGCCACGCCGGGCTCGGCCGGACACACACGCCTGGCCCACGCCCACACCGCACCTAGCACTGCCATTTCCCAGTCCACGTCGTCACCTCCTCGTTCGACCCTACGACCGTTCACCGCCATGAAGCAGGGCCAAAGGTCCCTTCCGTGCCGTCCAGCGCCGGCATTAGCCGAGGGGACGGGCCCGGTACTGTCGGAGGGTGCGCCGCACCTCGGAGACGAAGACACCGGGGCCCGAAGCCCAGGCGCCGAACCGCGAGGGGTCGTAGCCGAGCTCGGCCTCGACGATGGTCGACCGTTGGAGCTCCTCGACGCTGCATCCGTTCAGCCTGGCCGTCGCCAACAGCTCATGGGCCAACAGGGCGATGGCGTTCTCCCACTGGGCCGTCGAGTGGTCACGCAGCCACACGCCGTTCCCGATGGGCATCCTCGTCAGCAGCTGCTCGACAGGCGCGTGGGCAAGTTCGCTGAGCCATGCCCACGTCGGCACGGGCATCCCCTGGCGCTGCAGGTCGAGGGCGTACCGACCGGCAAGGAAGGCTGCCGACTCGTCGGCCAGCCGGCGGCCCTGGACCTCGAGCTGGTGGTCCTGCCGCTTGTGGGACCGGAACAACACGGCTGCCTCCCTTCACTCACCGCCTCCACCAGCATCCCGCCCGCGGGATGCTGGTGACAGGGCCGAAAGTCCCGGCGTGAGGAGGTTCCGCTGGCCGGCCGCTCCCCTCACGACGCGTCGAGAGCTCCCAGCGCCCGGCCAGCGGCCTCCTCGGCCGTCGTGACACTGGTGTCGATCAGCCAGGCCGTCGGCCAGGGGTCAGCGGACCGGCTCATGGCCGCCCGCACCTCGGGCGTCGCCTCGGAGGGATCCATGCCCTCGGCGGAGCGCGCCAGGATCCGACCGTCCGCGACGTCGGGATCGGCCCGGCATTCGAGCTCGACGAGGTCGCTGCACACACGGTCGGCCACCGTCCGTGCCGCGTGACGCCAGCGGGCATCGGTCCACGAGGCGTCCAGGACCATCGATCGCCCGAGCCCGAGCGACCGCTCGGCCCGCCGCAGGAGCTCGCCGTAGACGCGCTCGGTCGCCGCCTCGCTGTAGCGGTCGCCGCCGGGAGTGTCCGCAGGGTGAACCTGGAGCAGCGCCCACTCGTGACGCAGCTCGTCTGACCGCAAGACGTCCCAGTTCCGGGCGGCACCGATCCCGGCCGCCACGGTGCTCTTGCCCGAGCCCGGCAGGCCGCCGACCACCACCAGTCGCACCCGTGCCTGGCGAAGATGGCGGAGGGCCAGGTCCTGGAGGTGGCGCGCCTCGTCCCGTGCGCCGGGGTCCCCCTGCGCGGATCGCAGACAGCAGACCTTGGCCCGGATGTAAGCGCGCGAGGCACAGTAGAAATCGACGAGAGAGTCCGGGAAGCGGTCGCCGGTGACGGCCTGGTACTCGGCGAGGAACCGGACCGCGGACCGCGGGCGACCGAGCCGCTCAAGGTCCATGGCCAGGAAGGCGACGTCGGCGCAGACATCCACGTGGCGCAGCCGATCCGAGAATTCGATGCAGTCGAGGATCCGGACCCCGTCGTCGAGGCAGAAGATGTCCTCGGCCTGGAGGTCGCCGTGGCCGTCGCACACCCGCCCCGCGTCCACCCGCTGCTCGAAGAGCGGCGTCCTCCCGGCCACCCACCGCCCGACGAGCGAGCGGATCTCCTCCTCGACCTCCACCGACAGGACCGGGCCCACGAACGGATCGGTCTCGGCGAAGTCGTCCTCCCACGCCGACCGGATGGCCACGTCGGATGCTGCGGCCGCGATGTCGGGCGAGCGGTCGGCACCGGCGTGGAACGCGGCCATGACCTCCGCCACCTGGCCCAGGCAGCCGTCCACCGGCGCTCCCTCGCGTGCCAGCGTCGCCAGTCGGCTGCGCTCCGGCAGGCGCCGCATCACCACCATGTGGTCCTCGGGCTCCCCCTCGAACACGAGATCGGCCACACCCAGGTACACGTCCGGCGCCAACCGGCGGTTGAGCGCCACCTCGCGCTCGCAGTCGGTCCGTCGTACCTCACGCCGCCGGAAGTCGGCGAACCCGAACTGCACCGGCTTGCGCAGCTTGTAGACCCGGTCACCGATGAAGAACAGCAGCGAGACGTGGGTCTCGACCATCGTGGTTGGCAGCGCCCCGACCGGGCCCGCGCCGGTCACCCGACCGTCGCCGTGCGGATCACGCGTCCTCCTCGATCCCTCCACCGGCCGTTACCTCCCTCCGCCGCTCCCGTCCGATCCGGCGACGGCCACCGTGCTCGAACCGGCCGGCGTCGGTGCGGCTTCTCCATCGTCGGGCGGGACCGACGACCGGCCTAGTGCCGAATGTCACAAGCAGGAGGACCTTCGGCCCTGGTGACCGTCGCCCGCAGTTGCCACCATGGGCGGAGCAGATCCGAGAAGGAGGGTCGCCATGCAGGCAGCCATAGGAGACCGCATCGTGGTGCACGGGCACCGAACCGGGCAACCCGACCACGACGGGGAGATCATCGAGGTGCGTGGAGTCGCAGGAGGGCCCCCGTTCGTGGTGCGGTGGGAGGACACCGGGCACGAGACGATCTTCTTCCCCGGTCCGGACGCCTACGTCCAGCATCTCGAACACCACGACACGTGATCCTGGCTGTCAGCCGCGGCTCGGCGGGCGACCGGCCGCAGTCGCGCCGTTGACGGCAGCACCCCGTCCGAGCCACCGGTCGTCGGCCGATCAATGCCTGGTGAAGATGTCGACCGCCATGAGCACGAACAGCAGTGTCAGGTAGGTGATCGAGTAGCTGAACAGCTGCATGGCCGCCTTCGGGGTGGCCTGCCGCCACAGGCGCACCGCCATGGCGAGGAAGACGGTCCCGAGCACCGAGGCCGACACCACATAGACCACGCCGAGCCGGGCCACGGCGGCGAGCAGCAGTGACACCGCCACCAGCACCACGCTGTAGCAGAGGATCTCTCTGGCGGTCCGCTTGAAGGTGGCGACGGCCGGCAGCATGGGCACGCTGGCCGCCTGGTAGTCGTCCTTGTACTTGACGGCCAGCGCCCAGAAGTGCGGCGGGGTCCATACGAAGATGATGGCGAAGAGCACGACCGGGGTCCACGCCAGGGTGTCGGTCACCGCCGCCCAGCCCACGAGGACCGGGACGGCACCGGCCGCCCCGCCGATGACGATGTTCTGGCTGCTCGTCCGCTTGAGCCACAGCGTGTAGACGAAGACGTAGAAGAGGGTGGCCGACACGGCCAGCACCGCCGACAGCAGGTTCACCCAGGCCCACAGCTCGACGAAGGCCACGACCTCCAAGGTGACGGCGAAGACGAGGGCGCTCCTCGGGCTGACCGCCCCGGTCACCAGCGGCCGCTTGGCCGTGCGGTGCATGAGCTTGTCGATGTCGCGGTCCACGTACATGTTGATGGCGTTGGCCCCACCGGCGGCCAGCGCCCCACCGAGCAGGGTGGCGGCCATCAGCCAGACCGGCGGGAGGCCCCGGGCCGCCACGATCATGGTGGGCAGGGTGGTCACGAGCAGGAGCTCGATGATCCGGGGCTTGGTGAGCGCGACGTAGGC